>JBEIQS010000066.1:0-27270 GCA_040376425.1 Alphaproteobacteria bacterium
GGGAGACCTGACAGCGGAAATATGGACCAGGTGGATAGCGAAGACGCTCTTCCACCCAGGCTTTCAGATGATCCGAGAGGTCTGCGGCGCGCTCCCGAAGGGCCTCCCCCTCCGCGGTTCCCAGCTTCCCATCGGACCAAGCCACCACCAAGGATGGCAGAAAAGGGATGATATCTGGCTCTGGATCCGTAAAACCCAGATCTCTCCAGAGGCGACGATCGACAGCAGCCAGAAGGTCAGTTCTATCAGAGTACAAGGGGGACCATGGAGAAGGTTTGATCCCGCAGCCAGAGAGAGCTATGACGGCGGGCCGGTGTTGCCGGTCGTAGGAGATAGCATGTCCCGCAGCGCGGGTCGAATCGGATGGTTCCTGGTCTGGGCGGTGGTGTTTTGCGACATCGGCACCTCGGTCTACTATGTCCCCGGTCTGCTTTGGCAGAATACCGGTGACCTTGCTGGATTTTTCGTGGTTGCCACGATGATCGCTTTCGTGCTGTTGTGCATCAAGGTGGTCGAGGTGACCCGGCGCTTCACCGGGGGGGGTGGCGTGGTCAGCTTGGCGCACGAGGCCTTCGGGCCCTGGTGGGGCGCGCTGGGCGGCCAGCTCATCATCGTAGACTACTTTCTGACCGTCGCGATCTCGGCGACGTCGGGGGTCTACTATCTGGACTCAATCATCCCCTTGGGCGCACTGATTGTTCCTGCCGTATTGGTGTGTCTGGCCTTGCTGGGCCTCCTGAACATCGTCGGCATCAAGGAGAGTGCCATGGTGAGCCTGGGGCTGGCCCTGGCTGCACTCACCGTCGATCTCGCGGTGATCGGCACCGCCCTTTTTGCCGCTCCCAGCGAGGTCCTGGCCACCATCACCGACAGCTTGGGCCACTTGATGGATCTGAGTCCCTACGCAGCGCTGAGCGGCTACGCGGGTGCATGGCTGGCTTTTTCCGGCCTGGAGTCCATGTCGCAGCTCGCCCCGGCGATGAAGGACGTCAACGAGACCCCTCGGCGCGGCATGATCGCAGTGGTGCTCTCGGTGGTGCTGACCGCTCCCCTTCTCACCTTTTTGTCCACCGCCTCCCTTTCGGATTCGGTGAAGGCCGCGGAGTCCGAGCGCTTCATCTCGGCCCTGGCCGGCGTTTGGGGCGGGCATGGTCTGGAGGTGGCGGTGGTGATCACCGCCTCCGCGCTGCTGCTCTTTGCCGCAAACACGGCGATCATCGGCGCGTACCACGTTCAATTGGCGTTGCAGAAGCGCAGCTTTCTGCCCGAGTCGCTGAGCGTATTGTCGCACCGCTTCCAGACACCGTACCGCGCCATTGTGCTGTGTACGCTGGTGCCGGCGGCCGTGGTAATTGTTGCAAATGGCAACATGACTATCCTGGGCGATCTCTACGCCTTCGGGTTGTTGGGAGCTTTTGTATTGACCTCGGTTGGCATGGACGTCCTGCGCTGGCGGGATGGTCAGCGGGGTGCCAATTTCTGGCTGGGTACGCTGACTTCGGTGGCGGTGGTGGTGGCATGGGGAGTGAACCTCTATGCCAAGCCCATGGCAACGGTTTTCGGCGGTGCAATCACCGTGATCGGGCTGATCGTTGCCCACGGCAGCTACCACGGGTGGCTGGCCTCCCTGGTGGAGCGCATCCCGGGCATGAAGGCCCCGGACCGGGTCGAGAGCACCGAAGGCAACTTCCTCGGCCTGGAACAACTCCGTGCCCTGCCCCGCAGTGCGGTTCCCGGCGTGCTGGTGGCGAGCCGCGGCGCCACCCGCAAGATCTTTCAAGAGGCGGTCGATCGCGCCAAGGGGCGTGGTTTGGGGCATGTCTTCATTGTCTATGTGGATGAAGTTCCCGGACTTTTCTACCCGCAGCTTCCGCAGCCCACCCCGGAAGGCATCACCGTTCTGGAGACCGGCTGCCAGATCCTGCGCGATCTGGGCACCGAGCCGCGCCCGGTGTGGGTGCTGTCGCACTCCGCTGCCACTGCCGTAGCCGAGGCGGCCGAGGCGGCAGGCTGCGACACGGTGGTGATCGGCGCCACCCAGCGCACCTTCCTCTGGCAGGCGCTGCGCGGCCGTTTTATCCAGGATGCGCTGCGCCAGCTCCCGGCCGAGATCCGCCTGGTGGTGGTCGGGTAGGTTATAGGGGTACGAATGCCGCGCCCCCCTACCCGACTCCTCTTTGTCTGCACCGCCAACATCTGCCGCTCCCCGATGGCAGAAGAGTTGGCGCGCCTGTATGCGGAGGAGCGTGGGTGGAACGTAGAGGTGGCCTCGGCGGGCACACAGGCCCTGGATGGCCAACCCGCCGCCGGCAACGCCATCAAAGCGCTGCGCGACCTGGGCGGAGACCTCAGCGAACACCGCAGCCAGCCGGCGACGGCCGAGCTGGTAGCCTGGGCCGACCGCATCCTGGTGATGGAGATGCGCCACGCCGCCTGGATGCGGGAAAACCTCCCTGCGTCCGATGAAAAAGTTCAGCTGCTCGGCACCTTTGGCGGGCTGATGGAGATCGACGATCCCTACGGTCGCTGGATCTTCGCCTTCCGGCGTAGCCGGGACGAAATCCGGCGTTGTGTCGAGAACTTCATGGACCGGCTGCCGCCCAACCCACGCTGAGCGCTAGGGAGCGCAGGCCTGCCCGGTGACCACGTCGGACGCGACCACGTCCACGCAGCGGTCGCAGGAGGACAGCCCTCCCGGGACCAGCTTCAGCTCCGGGCCCAGCAAGAGCTCGCCCACCATCTCTACCGGGCAGCCCTCGGCCTCTTTCAGGTCGGAGGAGCGGGCCAGAAAGCCGCCTGCTTCCCCGATGTCCACTGACATATCCACCAGCCAGCCTCCATCCTTATGCTGCTCCAGGCTGCCGGAGACCGTCCAGTCCTTCCACGCGCCCAGGCGGGGATCGGTGGGTTTCTGGAGCTCCCAATAGCCCTCCACTTCCATGTGGAGGTTGATATCGAGATGTTGCACCACCGACCCCTCGTCCGGCTGCACCTGCGCCCAGCTACCGCGCAGCAGGATCCGACCGAAGTCCGCTCCTTCTACATCGGCAACCACCTCAAAATCCGCGTCCAAACGTAGATAGTCCCCATCAGAGGCCGACCATGCACGGCGCTCCAGACTGCCGATGAAGTCGTAGCCGTCGGTGGAGCGGCAGTCGGAGCGGTAGAGGGTGCCGTCCTCCAGCACCTCCGAGTAGGGGCAGATGCCCTCGTCCTGCACCACCTCGGGATGCCACAGCGCCTCCACATCGGCTGGCATATCAAAGGCAGGATTTTCGCCGAAAATCGGCAAAGCCGCCCACAGGGCAACCCCCAACTCCGTGGTCGCAGCCGGGTCCAGACCGGTGCCGGAGGCGAGCGAAGTGCCCAGGTCTACTGGCGCAATCAAAAAGTCGGGCGGAGGCACCGTTTCGGTGGTTTTGCAGGCGAGAAGTAGGAGCAGCATCGAGGACTATGGTAGCGCAGCCCCCCCGCCCCGTCATCCAGCGGCGGTAAAAAGCCTGCCCAAAGCCACGGCGACCGCCGTGGGGTTGCGCAGAATGTGCGGACCCAGGCCGGCCGGTACAAAGCCCGCGCTCACCAAAAACGAACTCTCCTCCTCATGAAAGCCGCCTTCTGGACCGATGGCCACCGCCGCAGACTCGGCACAGCCGGCCAGGGGCGCCGCCCCCATAGCGGCCAGGAAGCGCGCGGCCGGAAGATCGGCCACAGCCGCCGAGATATCGACCGGGCCTTCGATCGTTGGCAGCCAGGAGCATCGGCACTGTGTGGCCGCCGTGCGCAGGATTTTCTCTAAACGATCCTGCCGAAGCGGAATGTTCTGGCTGTAGCGGCTGCGAAGGAGGCGAAAGGTGGTGGCACCCGCCTCGGTGCCCAAGGTCAGCGCTTCTTCCAACAGCGCCGGCTTGGCCACGCCCAACAGGACAATCCTTGAAAGTGGAGGAGGAAGCTGGTGCAAATGCAGGAGCTCCAGACGTGCCAGACCGCGCTCCACTCCGACCAAACGCGCCTCGCCCGCAAGACCCCGACCGTCGCTGACGGTCAGCAGGGCGCCACGCTCCAAACGCAGCACGTTCAACAGGTGGTGGCTGCCGTCCGGATCAGCCAGGAAGCTACCTTCCCGGGGAATTGTGGGGAGGAGGATCTGGCGCATCTATCGTTTCGATATATATCGAATCAGCATATCAGACATAGATCATCGAGACCCAGTCTGTCTCCACCTCTTCCTCTGGCCGGCCCAGCTCAGCGAAGGCGTCACGCACCAGGTGCGCGCGGTCCGCAAGGATACCCGCGAAGGAAAATCGACGGGAGAGGCGAAGAAGTTGTGGAGCCAGCTCCGCCAGGACCTCGGCATAGAGGTTTGCCACCACCCAGTCGAAGGGTCCGGCAATATCGGCGATGTCCGTGGTGGAAAAGGCAACGTCCAAGCCATTTTCCACTGCGGCTTGTTGGGCAGCCCGCACCGCGTCCGGATCGATGTCCACACCCTGCGCCACCATCCCCAGGCGCGCCGCGGCCAGCGCAAGAATACCGGAGCCACAGCCCACATCCAGGAGCGTAGCTCCGGGCGTGGCATAGCGGTCGATGGCGCGCAGACAGGCCCGGGTGGTCGGGTGATCTCCGGTGCCAAAGGCATTGCCCGGCTCGATGATCACCGCCCCTGCAACGGGCTTCCAGGGGGGCGTAATCGTCAGGCGATCAGAGATAACGAGGGTATCAAAGTTCTTTTTCCAACCCTCCTCCCAATCCTGAGCGTCTTGTACCTCCCAGGTCGGCGCCTGAAGTGCCAGGGACTCCAGGACACCCAGAGAGGCCGGCTTCTCCGAAAACCACGCGCGCAGCAATACAGTCCGTGGTTTTCTGGGGGGTGGACCCTTGTCCCAGGGCTGCCGGAAGCGCGGGGTGTGTCCGGGAGGGTAGTCCTCCTGCACCCCGGTCGCTCCCAGGCGCACCAGCTCCAAGCCGGCTGCAGTGGCTTCCTTTCGGGGCAGCAACAACGCCAGGGCAAACCAGCGATCAGCCATCAGTGACGGTCGCTGGAAGGCGGAGGAGGGGGGAGGCTCTGGCCCGAGCGGGCGGCGGCCAGGATCGCGTTGATCTCCTCGCGGCCACCATTGATCTTCACCCACTGCTCCCCGAAGGCGCCCTTCAGGAAAATGGACGGGGTACCATGAATATCCGCCAAACCACCGGCCTCCACATCCTCACGAACCGCCGCTTCGGTCGCGGGATCCGCCATGCAGGCTTCAAAAGCCACCGTGTCCAAGCCGGACTGCTGTACCATGAAGCGCAGATCGTCCTTGCCCAGATACTCCTGGTTCTTGAACATCTTTTCCGCAAGCGGCCAGAACGCGTTCTGGGCATTGGCACAGACCGAGGCGGCCGCGGCACGGCAGGAGTCCTTGTGGCCTTCCCACTCCACAAAGTGATTGCAGACGTTGGAAATGGGATAGTGCTTATAGTACAGCTTCACGTCCGGATTTTCTTCGATCACCTTCTTCAGCTCTGGGAAGGTGGACGCACAGTGCGGACATTGAAAATCTGCCCATTCAACCAGAATAAACTTGGCTTCCGGGTTGCCTTTGACAGGGTCGTTGGGCTCGTACCGGATCGTGCCGGTGGTCTGCTCGTACATGCCCACCAGGGAAGCCGCGCCGCCCTTGCCGCTGCCAGTCGCCGCAGTCGGCTTGCCCGATCCGCCGGTGGCCATCAGGCCAAAGATCAGGCCTGCAAGGCCGATCACCACTGCAGGGCCCCCCTCGGAAGGGAGGGCCTGAAAGAAGCCGCCCTCTTTACCGCGGCGCTCCAGGCTGCTGCCCACCAACAGGACCAGGTTCAACACATAGGTAGAGGCGCAGAAGGGACAGAGGCTTCCCACCTGCATCATCGCCCAGCCGAAGTAGACATCGGCTGCGACGCCCAATCCGGCCCCCACCTGCAACAGGGCCAGCGCACCCGCTTTCTGCTGCAGTGCGTAGCGACTGGCCAACCAGGACATCGCCAGGAAGTAGCCGACCCCAAAAAGAGCGACGGGAACCCCGGCAATCTCGCCGTACTCGCTCTTGATCACGTTGCTGCAGCTCACCGCCGAGCTGACATCGCAGATGGTGGAGCCCGCCTGGTTGTGCTCGTAGGTCAGGTAGGCGCTCACACCGATACCCGCAAAAGCGGCCAGGAACATGCCATAGGGGCGGGCAACGACTACGGCCGCCACCACCACCAAAAGCCCCACTCCGATTCCGGCCAGCACCCCGGTCCCACCGGCGTCGGCCGCCCAGGCCATCGTCGGCAGTGCCCACAACATCAGGCCCCCCGAAAGCCGCAGCAAAGGACTGTACTTCATAGGCTTCATCCGTAGAAAAGTGTTATCCTCGATCCCGGAGCGCGCGCTGGATTTCACGGCGATCCTCGGCCTCCCGCGTGGACTGGCGCTTGTCGTGCAGGCGTTTTCCGCGCCCCAAGGCAAATTCCAGTTTGCACCAGCGGCCTTCAAAATAGAGCTGGAGTGGCACCAGCGTGTAGCCCCGCTCCCGCACCTTCTGGCGCAGGCGCAGGATCTCCAATTTATGGAGCAACAACGGCCTTGTTCGCGTCGGCTCGTGGTTGAAGCGATTGGCCTCCAGGTAGGGGGCGATATGCGCCCCCAGCAGCTCCAAGCGCCCCCGGCTGTCCAGCCCCACCCAGGCATCGTCCAGGTTGGCTCCCGCCCGACGCAGACTCTTGACCTCCGAACCCAACAGGATCAAGCCCGCTTCCCAGGTGTCGCTCAGCTCGTACTCAAACCGCGCCCGGCGGTTGGTACTGATCACCCTGCGATCGTTGTCCTTCTTCATCGCGCAGGCGTCTATCCCGTTCGCGTGCTCCCCGCCTCCTCCGCGACGATTTGGGACGGTCTCCCTCCAGTCAAAAAAACCCAAATTATGATAATTACTCGTGTTGAATATCAGGCTAACTCTATGCGCGTCAAGAAGAAGGAAGGTCTGGCCGATTTTGGTTCTTGACCGCATTTTCATCCTTTTTTTTCCACAATGATTTCAATGAGATAGCTACGATACACCCACCCTGGTGGAGGACAGTGGAGCCATGGGGATGATATGAGTAGAAAAGTGGAGGCGGGGTGCTCTCCACGGGGGTAGGGCAGGGGCGATGCTTGAGCTGAGGCTGAACCAGCCCATGACGCTGGATCCGAAGGGACGGATCACGCTACCGGTGCGTCTGAAAAACGCGCTGGACGTTCATCGCGTCAACAGCCTCGTTTTCATCGTGCATGAAGGTCATTTGCGCGCCTACACCCCCACAGATTTCACGGAGCGTGTGGAAAAACCCCTTCTCGAGCTCGACTCCTTCGACCCCGCCGCCGAAGAAAAGCAGCGCCTTCGCCTCGGCTTTGCCACCGAGCTGGATGTGGACAAGCAGGGACGCCTGCTGATCCCCGGAAACCTGCGGGCCATGGCCGGTCTGGACCGGGACATCGTCGTAATTTCGCTTTTGGAACGCTTGGAAATCTGGGATCCCCAGCGCTTGTCGGATTGGTATGCTGCCCGCCACCAGCGCGCGGTGTTGAGCGGAGGGGAGAGTGCATGACCCGCACCATCCCGTCCTACGTGAAGCCACGTTGGAGCTCCTGGATCCACGACCGGGTGCCTTCTTTATCGACGGCACCGTCGGCTGGGGAGGGCACTCCAGTGCCCTGCTGGAGCGGGGCGTGGTCTTGTGGGGCGTGGACCGCGATCCCAGCGCGCTCGAATGGTCCCGCAAACGGCTCGGCGACGGGGTCCGCCTCCACCACGCCACCTTCTCCCAGCTCCCCGAGCTGCTTGAAGGTCGCCGCCCGGACGGCATCCTCCTCGACCTTGGCGTTTCCTCTCCTCAGCTTGACCGCGCCGAGCGCGGCTTTTCCTTTCGGAACAACGGCCCGCTCGACATGCGGATGGACCCCACCCGCGGCGAAACGGCAGCCGAGCTGCTGCAACGTGTGGACGAAGCCGAGCTGGCAGACATCCTCTACCACTACGGCGAGGAGCGTCAGTCTCGTCGCATCGCACGCGCCATCAAGGCCGGGCTCCCCTTCTCTGGCACGGCGGCACTGGCCGAGTGCATCGCCAAGCAACTTCCCTATGAACGAGGCCAACATCCGGCCACCCGCTCCTTCCAGGGACTGCGCATCGCAGTCAACCGGGAGCTCGATGAGCTGGACAGCGCCCTCGCCACCTTCCCTGAGCTGCTGGCCCCCGGCGGGCGTCTCGCCATCATCTCCTTCCACTCCCTCGAAGACCGCAAGGTCAAAGAGCGCTTTCGCGAGCTGTCTGGCGAAGGGGCCCCCGTGGACTTCCGGGGCCAGCCACTCAGCCAGCCCCGCTTTCGGCTGCCGGTACGAAAGGCGGTCAAAGGCGAGGATGGAGATCCCCACCCTCGCGCCCGTTCTGCCCGTCTTCGTGTCCTCCAACGTCTCGAATGAGCTCCTCCATGCCAACCACGCTTGATACGGTTCGTCGCAGTATCCTCCAGCAGTCCGCTGAGGCTGTCAGCCTTCCTGACCTGCTTGTGGTCATCCGTTTTCTGGGCGTCCTGGCTGTACTCACCGGGAGCCTGTCGGCCTATCTGTGGTCGCGGATGGAAGTGACCCGGCTGTCCGTGGCGTTGGATGAGTCCCGCTCGGCGCTGGCGCGCGGAGAAGTGGTGCAGGAGCGGCTGGAACTGGAGCGTTCGCTGCTGCGCCAACCCGGAAAGCTCGCCGAAGAAGCCCGGATCCGCGGTTTGACGCCCCCCGTTGCCGTGATCAACCTCCAGGAGGCCACCCGCTAAGCGATGAAGTCCCGCCCCGCCAAAGCCGCCCCCCGTAAGAAGGGCAAGCGCAAGGTACGTACCGCCTCCTGGCAGCACATGGTCGCCGGATGGATGGGGCCTGTGCCCCCGCCATCGGAAGCCACGCTCCAGGAAGAGTCGCGGGCGCGTTCCGGCTTTCTGGCTGGAGGGCTGGGCCTTTTTCTCGCCATGCTGATGGTGCGCGCTACCTGGCTGATGGCAATCCCCGACAGCGATCTGGAAGCCCGCGGACGCGGCCAGTACCAGACCGCCATCGAAATGAAGGGCGAGCGTGGCTCGATCTACGACCGGAACCACCGCGAGCTGGCCGCCACCGTCTATCTGCCCACGCTCTACGGCAACCCGGCCCGGATGCCTGAAGCGGAGCTGAAAAAGCGGGTGGCCGACATCGCCAAAGTGGTGGGTCGCTCGGAAGCCTGGGTTCTGGGCCAGTTTGAACGCCGGACCCCCGATGGCCGGAAGTTGCAAGAGGTGCGGCTGGGTGACTCGCTGGAGCCGGTGTCCGCACGCGCACTGGTGTCCGGTCTGTCCCGTGAGGTGATGTGGCTGAAGGAGGAGCCGGTGCGGCTCTATCCAGGAAAGGAGCTTGCTGCGCCCCTGATCGGCTACACCGATGCCTCTGGCATGGGCGCCGCAGGACTGGAGCGGGTGCTGGAGAAGGAGCTGGCCGGAGATACCTACCGGGTGATGTTGCAACACGACCGGAAGGGTCGTGCGGTGCAGCCCGGTCGCGACGAGCAGCGTCTGGCCCGGCAGGGGCACTCGGTACAACTGACCCTCGATGCCTCCATCCAGCACGCCACCGAAGAAGCGTTGTGGAAGGTGATGGTTTCCTCCGCACCTGAGTCCGCAATGGCCGTGGTGATGGACATCGAAACCGGCGCGATTCTGGCGATGGCCTCGGTGCCCACAGCCAACCCCAACGACGGCCACGCCCGCGAGCAGCAGGTGCTGTTCAAGAACCATGCGGCGATGGACCAGGTAGAACCTGGCTCTGTCTTCAAGCCCTTTATCGTAGCCGCAGCGCTGGAAGAGGGCCTGGTCCAGCCGGAGACCATGGTCGACTGTGAGCTTGGACGCTGGTTTATCGGTGGCCGCACCATCAAGGACGATCATCCGAAAGGCGTGATCTCGGTGTCTGATGTCATCAAATATTCCAGCAATATCGGCACGGCCAAGCTGGCCGGCATGCTCGGCGCCGAGCGCTCCATCACCTATCTGAAGAACTTCGGCTTTGCCCGCCCCACGGGCCTGGGTCTGCCCGGGGAAGTGGCCGGTCTGATGCGCTCTCCTGACACCATCAAGCCCCTGGAGCTGGCCACCACCTCCTTCGGACAGGGTGTGACCGCCTCTCCGGTGCAGCTACTGGCCGGAATCTCGGCGTTGGCGAACGGGGGGATCCGCATGATGCCGATGATGGTCCAGGCGATCCTGGACCGCCACGGAGAAGTGGAGACCTGGTTCGAGCCCCGCGTCGACCGCCGCATTGTGTCGGAAGAAAGTGCCCGACTCACCACTGCGATGATGGAAACGGTCATCGACGAGGGAGGCACGGGTACGCGGGCACGGGTGCCCGGCTATCGCGTGGCCGGGAAGACCGGCACCGCGCAGAAGGTGGAGAACGGCGTCTACTCCGAAACCAAGCGTGTCTCCTCTTTTGTCGGCTATCTACCGGCCGAGCGGCCGAAAGTTGCCATCGGCGTCCTGGTGGACTCCCCCACGGTGGGCTCCAAATACGGTGGTCTGGTAGCGGCGCCGGTCTTCGCCGAGATCGGCTCCTTCACCATGAACTACCTGGGTGTTCCGCCCAATCCTCCTACCGAAGACAGCCCCCCCCGCAAAGAGGTGGCCTGGACCGCCCCACCACCCGTGGAAGTCGCTCCATCCGGAGACGGCGCCTGGATCCTCCCGGATTTGACAGGACGCAGCCTCCGAAACGCCCTCACCGCCCTACAGCCCACTGGCGTCGCCCTGACGCTCTCCGGCCAGGGCAAAGTCATCGGTCAATCCCCCTCCCCGGGTACCCGGATCGCTCCCGGCGATGCCGTTTACCTTAGCTTGAACTAACTCTTTTTCAACTCTGCCCGCCCTTCCGGGCGGTAGGTCCGAACACGGAGCCGGAGCGGAATCCCCAGCCGCTCCCCGAGCCTCCAAGCCGTGGCAACCCCACGGGGCCTTCCCGGGTTCCCCACCCACAAGCCCCGCCACGACCGCCAGCTCCTCCGTAGCTCTCCCCGCTGAACGGACCGACCGCCCGGGGGGGCGCCCCCCCTATCAGGATGCGCCTCTCCGAATTGCTCTCCCCGCTGTCTCCCCTATCAGGAAGGGGCGATCTCCCTGCCGGAAAGGTGACTGACCGGGACAGCGAAGTATTGCCAGGAGATGTATTCGTCGCCATCCGTGGCGCCCACGTCGACGGCCACGACCGCGTGGCGGCGCTGGGTCATGCGGGGGCCCTGGTCGTGGAACGCGACGTGGTTGCTCCCCCGGGCCCGGCAGTGATTCGGGTAGAAAACAGCCGCAAAGCACTGGCTCTGCTCTGTGCCCGCCGCCAGGGTAACCCCGGTGCTGCGATGGCCGTGGTGGGCATCACCGGCACCAACGGCAAGACCACCTCCTCCTTCCTGTTGGAGGCCATCGGAAAGGCCGCCGGCTGGAAAGTCGGAATCATCGGCACCACAGGCCACTTCATCGACGGTCGCCCCATCCCATCCACCCACACGACCCCGGGCGCACCGGTGCTTCAGGCACTGCTGGCGCAGATGCGGGACGCCGGCGTGCGGCTGGTGGCGATGGAAGTCTCCTCCATCGGCCTGGACGCGCATCGCGCCGACGGCATCCCCTTCGCCGCTGCCATCTTCACCAACCTCAGCCGCGACCATTTGGACTACCACGGCAGCATGGAAGCCTACGCCGCGGCCAAAGCCCGCCTGTTCGCCGAGCTGCTGGCGGGCCGCGCCATCCTGAACCAACGCGATCCCGCGTGGACCCAGATGGGCCCTGCCGACCAGCCCCGCTGGACTTTCGGAACGGAACGCTCCGATCTGCGCGTCGAAGGTCTGGAAGCCGGTCCAGCGGGCAGTCGAGGGCGCTTCTGCACACCCATCGGAAATTTCGATGGATCGCTACAACTCATCGGCCACCACAATGTAGAGAATGCGCTGGGCGCATTGGGTGCAGCCCTGGCCGTGGGAGTTCCGCTCTCTGCCGCCGCCGAGGGGTTGGCTGCGCTGCCTGCGGTTTCTGGTCGGCTGGAGGCCGTGCCCAACCGGCGCGGTCTGCATGTGCTGGTGGACTATGCCCACTCCGACGACGCCCTGCAGCGGGTGTTGGCGGAGCTGCGCCGCCTTGCACCTCGTCGCATCCTGACTGTGTTCGGCTGCGGCGGCGACCGGGATCGTGGCAAGCGCCCGCTCATGGGTCGGGCGGCCACCGAAGGCAGCGATCGGGTCTTCGTGACCTCGGACAATCCCCGCTCAGAGGATCCCGCCGCCATCATCCAGGATATTCTGCCCGGTCTGCAGGGAAGCGCCTGGACGATCGAGCCCGATCGTGCCGCCGCGATCCGGCAGGCCATCGCCGAGGCCATGCCCGGCGACCTGGTGCTGATCGCCGGAAAAGGCCACGAGACCGGTCAGCAGATCGGCAGTATCATTCACCCTTTTGACGACCGCCTCATTGCGCGGGAGGCGCTTCAATGATCTTCAACGGAAGGCAGATCGCCGCAGCCTGCGGGGGGACCCTGGTCCAAGAGGCCCCAGCGGGACCGATCTATATCGACTCACGACGGGGAATCCCCGGCGGCTGGTACGTGGCCCTGGCAGGAGAGCGCTTTGATGGCCACTCCTTCTTGCCACTGGTGGCCGCCTCTGGCTGTGCCGGCGCCATTGTCAGCCGTCCGATTGAGGGCTGGACCAAAGGGTTGGTGGTGGTGGACGACTGCCTGAAGGCGCTGCAAGACTTGGGGGCATCCGCCCGCAACCTGCTCACCGTTCCGGTAGTAGGGATTACAGGATCGGCCGGAAAGACCTCCACCCGGGTGCTCGTGGTCGAGGTGTTGCGGCCCTTGGGCATGGTGCATCACACCCAGGGAAACCTGAACAACCACATCGGCCTGCCGCTGACCCTGGTGGGCTGCCCACTCGATGCCGATGCAGTGGTGTTGGAGCTGGGGATGAACCACCCGGGCGAAATTCAGCTTCTTGCCCAGGTTGGACGTCCCAATGTCCGCCTGATCACCAACGTGGGTGCGGCCCATGTGGAAGGTTGCGGCTCGATAGAGGGCGTCGCGGCCGCGAAGCAGGAGCTCTTCGACACCGCTCAATCCGGCGATATCCTGTGCGTGAACGTGGATGATCCGCGCATCGCTGCGATGCCCGTTCCCCCGGGCACCCATGTGATCCGCTATGGCAGCGGGCCGCGGGCCCAGATTCGGCTGACCGATGTCTCCGTCGACCGCTCCACGCTGCAAACGCGCCTGCGGTTGGAGACGCCAGATGGCGTGATACGGGCCGTTCTGCCGGTTCCCGGTGCTCATCTCGCGATCAATGCCGCGGCGGCGGCCGCAGTGGCCTTCGCCCTGCGCATCCCCATCGACGGCCTTCCACCTGCCTTTGCCCGATTTGCACCCGAAGGAATGAGAAACCGTGTGGAACGGCTGGGCGACTGGCTGATCCTGGACGATGCCTACAATGCCAACCCGCTCTCCATGGTGGCGGCACTGCGCACACTGGTGGCCATGCCCGGGCCCCACATCGCGGTGCTGGGCGACATGCTAGAGCTGGGCTCCGAGGAGGAGGCGGCGCACATCCAGGTCCTCGAAGAAGCCCAGAGGCTGGGGATTCGCCACATCCTGGTGTGCGGCGAGCGAATGAGCCGCGCCGCCCCGAATCGTGCGGACTGCTTTGCCGACGTAGACAGCCTCGCTGGAGCGCTGGCACATCGCTTGCGTAGCCTTCCGGCCGGTCCGAAGTCGGTCTTGATCAAAGGAAGCCGGGGTGCCCGGATGGAGCGGGTGTTGGACCACCTGCGCGCGGAGGCCAAATGCTCTACCACCTGATGACCGAGCTGGGCATCAATGTCTTCCGCTACATCACCTTCCGCACCGCCTGCGGGATGATGACCGCGTTGATCATCTGCTACACACTCTTCCCGCCCTACATCGCCTGGCTGCGGCAGAAGCGGATGGAGCAGATCATCCGCACCGATGGCCCCTCCGACCACGTCGAAAACAAGGTCGGAACCCCCACCATGGGCGGCGTAGTCATGCTGGGCGGCATCCTGGGGGCCACGCTCCTATGGGCACGTCTGGACGAGCCCCGCGTGTGGATGGCCATCATTGTCACCTTCGGCTACGGCTGCATCGGCTTTTATGACGATTGGAAGAAGGTGATGGAGCGCTCCACCGACGGCCTCGCCGGCCGGTGGAAGCTGTTCTGGCAGGTGGCCATCGGCCTGGGCACCTTCGGCGGGGCCTACTACACCGGGGTCATGGATGCGCAGCTCCACTTCCCGGTGTACAAACACGCCATTCTGGACTTCGCTGAGCTGTGGGCAGGTGCCCCCGACTGGTTGGGGTGGATCTACGTCGGCATGGCCATCTTTATTGTTACAGGTTCCTCCAACGCGGTGAACCTCACGGATGGCTTGGACGGCCTCGCCATCGGGAGCACCATCACCTCCGGCGGCACCTTTGCGGTGCTGGCCTACCTCGCCGGACACGCCACCTTCGCGCAATACCTTGGGATCCCCTTCGTTACCGGTGCGGGCGAGCTGTCCATCTTTGCGATGGCCATCGTCGGCGCCGGCCTGGGCTTCCTGTGGTACAACTGCTATCCGGCCCAGATTTTTATGGGAGACGTGGGCTCGCTCGCATTGGGCGGCTCCCTCGCCACCCTGGCCATCATCACCAAGCACGAAATCCTCCTGGCGCTCGTCGGTGGTGTTTTTGTATTGGAAACCGTGTCCGTCATGCTCCAGGTGGGCTACTTCAAGCTCACCAAGGGCAAGCGGCTGTTCAAGATGGCCCCCATCCACCACCACTATGAAAAGAGTGGTTGGAGCGAGCCCAAAATCATCGTGCGCTTCTGGATCATCTCCGGCCTGTTGTCCCTGGTGGCACTCACCACCCTCAAGCTGAGGTAGGAATGGAGCTTCAGGGCCAACATGTAGTGGTGGTCGGCATGGCGCGCTCCGGCGTGGCCGCCGCCACACTCGCCCTCGCCAAAGGGGCCACCGTCCACTGTGTGGATCAAAACCCCGCCGCGCCCGCTGTTCCAGGCTGTAGTCTACACTACGGATCTCACCCGATCGGGTCGCTTTTGCTGAATGCGAACCGGGTGGTGGTCAGCCCCGGTGTGCCCGCCCGGCACCCCGACATCGCCGCGGCCATCGCCGCCGGCGTGAAGGTGGAGGGGGAGCTTGCCTTTGCTGCCTCCTTCCTCCCCTTCCCGCTCCTCGCCATCAGCGGCACCAACGGCAAGAGCACCACTACATTTTTGTTGGGCCAGATCCTCGAGCAGGCCGGCCATCGCCCATTTGTGGGCGGAAACCTGGGCACCCCGCTCTCCGAGGCCGCCCTCGATCCGGGCCGCTACAGCATCGGCGCAATCGAAGTCTCCTCCTACATGATGGAGCTACCCGGCGCCTTTCATCCGCACGCCGCCGCCATTCTGAACCTGACGCCGGACCACCTGGAGCGCCACGGCGACATGGACAACTACGGCGCCCACAAGTGCCGCATGTTCGCCCAGATGGGCCCAGAGGACGCCCAGATCCTCCCCGTCGGCGACACACGCCTGCTGCGCCTGGCCGACGGCAGCCCCGGCACGCGGCTGTATCTGGGAGCCTGGCCCGGTCTGCGGGAGGAGGGCGACCATCTGGAGCTGGTCGGCACCCCGGATCCCGGCCCCATCGACCTGAGTGAATTCCAACTTCCCGGCCTCCACAACCGGGAAAACCTCAGCGCGGCGATCCTGCTTGCGGCCTGGGCCGGTGTGCGCCGCAGCCAACTCCGCCTCGGCGCACTGCGGGGGCTGGCCCACCGACTGGAGCGCATCGAGCACCCCGGCGACATCCATTGGTACAACGACTCCAAAGCCACCAACGTGGACTCCACCCGCGTCGCGCTGGAGGCCATGTCGCGCCCCAGCATCGTGCTGCTTGGCGGCCGAGGAAAGGCCGGAGCCGACTATCAGAGCCTGAGCCCCCTGCTTCAGGGCCACCAGGTCATCTGCTTCGGCGAAGAAGGACCGAAGATCGCCGCCGCCCTGGGCTCGCCCCCGCTGTGCGGCAGCCTGGCCGAAGCCGTCGCCCTGGCCGCGCAGCGGGCCAAGCCGGGCAGCGCCGTCCTGCTCTCCCCTGCCTGCGCTTCTTTCGATGAGTTCCAGAATTTCGAGCACCGCGGAGAGGTCTTCCGCAAGCTCGTACAGGATTTGTAGATGCGACGCTACGATTTACCGCTACTTCTGACCACCGTGGTGCTGGTGGCCTTCGGGCTGGTGGCCGTCGGCTCCGCCTCCTGGTTTGTGGCGGCGGAAGAATATAATGATCCCTACCACTTCCTAGAGCGGCAGGGCTTTTCAGTCGTGGTCGGCTTCACCCTGTTGGTGGTGCTCGCGCGCATTCCCTACCAGGCCCTGCTGGATCGCGCCCACCTGCTCTACGGAGCGGCCATCGCCGGGCTGGTGATGGTGTGGATCCCCGGCCTGTCCCACAAGGCCAACGGCGCCACTCGGTGGTTCGGCCTCGCAGGCATCACCTTCCAGCCTGCGGAGCTGGCGAAGCTGGTCGCCCTGGTCTGCCTGACCGCCTGGCTCCGTCGGAACCGGGGCAATGTAAGTGATCCCAAAGTCCTTGGCTTTGCCGGGCTGGGTCTGCTGCCGATCCTGGGCCTGCTGCTGGTGCAGCCGGACTTCGGCTCCACCATGATCACCTGTATGCTGTGCGGCGTCCTGCTCTTTCTTGCGGGCATCCGGTGGTCCTGGATCTTTGCCTTGGGCGGCACCGGAGCCATGGGCGGCCTGCTGATCCTGCTTGCCGAACCCTATCGTGTTGCGCGTGTGACCGGATTTACGGATCCTTGCGCCGACCACTCCGACGGTGGCTACCAGGTTTGCCAATCTCTCGTCGCTTTGCACAACGGTGGCCTGATCGGACAGGGACTCGGAGAAGGACAGGCGAAACTTCTCTATCTCCCCGAGCCCTACAACGACTTCATTGTGGCAGTGGTGGGAGAGGAGCTGGGCCTGTGGGGCATCGCCATTCTGTTGGGCCTCTACGGCCTCTTTGCATGGCGCGCGCTGCGGGTGGCGCAGCGGGTGAGCGACCCCTACGCGGGGATCCTGGCCGGCACGCTCGGGGCGGCCATCGTCGGGCAGGCCTGCCTGAACCTGGGGGTGGCCATGAGTATTCTCCCTCCCAAAGGGCTGGTACTTCCCTTTCTTTCCTACGGAAACAGCGCGATGATGATGAACCTCGCCGCCGTCGGGATCCTCCTCTCCATCTCGTCAGAAGTGCAGGAAGCCCCTGCCGAAGCTGAGCAACCCTCTGCGGTACCCGTATGATGTTCCGCGGCAAAGTACGACAGATCCACTTTATCGGCATTGGCGGCATCGGAATGAGCGGCATTGCCGAGGTGCTGCTGAACATGGGCTTCAGCGTGAGCGGCTCGGATGTCCGGGAGAACGCCGTGATCCAGCGGCTTCGTAGCTTCGGCGGCCGGGTGCTGATCGGGCACCAGGCCCAGAACGTGACCGGCGCCGACGTTGTGGTCTACTCCTCCGCCGTGCGGCCGGACAACCCGGAGATCCAGGAAGCACACGCGAACAAAATTCCGGTCATTCCCCGAGCAGAAATGCTCGCCGAGCTCATGCGCCTGAAGTACGGCCTCGCCGTAGCCGGCACCCATGGCAAGACGACGACCACCTCCATGCTGGCCACCTGCCTGCACGGCTCCGGCCTGGACCCCACCGTCGTCATCGGTGGTCGTTTGGACAGCCTGGGCAGCAACGCCCGCCTGGGCCAAGGCGCCTACCTCGTCGCCGAGGCGGACGAGTCCGATGGCAGCTTCCTCCTGCTGTCTCCCACCGTGAACATCATCACCAACATCGACCCCGAGCATATGGAGCACTGGGGCAGCTTCGACGCATTGAAGGACGGCTTCGTGCGCTTTGCCAACTCGGTCCCCTTCTACGGCTGCACCGTCGCCTGTGTGGATCACCCGGTCGTACAGGATCTGCTCCCCCGCTTTCGCCGCCGCATCATCGGCTACGGACTCTCTGCCCTCGCCGAATACCGTGCGGATCGGATCCGCATGAGCCAGGGCGCCCTCAGCTTCCGGGTCTGGCGCCGCGAAGAGGCCCTGGGCGAGCTCAGCCTGGGCGTACCCGGCCGTCACAACGTGCTCAATGCCCTGGCCGCTACCGCTGTCAGCTTGGAGCTGGACATTCCGTGGGAGTCCATTCAAGCATCGCTGCGCAACTTCGGCGGGGTGGACCGCCGCTTCTCCGTCCGGGCCGACGTCAACGACATCCTGCTGGTGGACGACTACGGACACCACCCCGTTGAAATCCAGGCCACCCTGGGCGCTGCGGCGGAAGGCTACGAAGATCGCCGCATTGTAGCGGTCTTCCAGCCTCATCGGTATTCCAGAGTACAAAACCTCCTCGGCGACTTCTGCCGCTGCTTCAACGCCGCCGCCGCCGTGGTGGTCTGTCCCATCTATGCGGCTGGAGAAAAGCCGATCCCCGGCATCGACACCGAAGCCCTGGCACAGGGACTGCGCGAGCACGGCCACCGCAACGTCATCCCCGTAGCCTCGCTGGACGAAGCACAGAACTGGCTGCAGCAGAACCTGCGCAGCGGCGACCTGTGCATCACCCTGGGGGCGGGCGACGTGAACCGAATCCTGGCTCCGTTGGCGGAGAAGCTGCGTGGATAGTCCCCTTGTTCTGGAGGAGGAGCCCATCCGGCGCCACCTCCCCCTGCGCGGAGAAGGCAACTTCGAGCGCTGGATCGAAGTCAGCGACGAAGCGACCCTTCTCGCGACCATCCGCCAGCTACGCGCGGAAAAGCAGACCATCCGCCCCATCCCCCCCTTCCAGGACGCCCTTCCCCCCGACGGCAGCCTTGCCGGCGTGGCCCTGCGCCTGGGGGGCGAGTTCGAGAAGATCGAGGAACGCCCAGAGGGTCTGTGGGTCGGCGCCAGTGTGTTGCTGGCCCAGCTCGGCTTGAGAAAAGCCTACAAGAGCCTGGAACGGGCCCCCGGCAGCCTCGCCGAGGCCTGGGAGGAGGGCTGGCTGGGCCCCATGCTGGCCCGGGTGCGGCGCTTCAAGGGGAGAGGCTTTGAGGACACAGAGGAGACCACCCCAGACCCCAAGGCCCTGCTCGTGGGAGCACTCCTGCGTCCCGACGTGCGTGTGTATCCGCCCCGTGCGGGCGCTGTTTTTGTGGATACCCGCCAGCGTGGGGTTCCCCTGCGCGATCTGCTGCGGAAGGTGAAGCTCTCCGGCCTGCGGGTACATGGCGCGTGTTTTGCAGAGGACGATCCGCTGGTGCTGGTCAACCGGGGCGACGCCACCCCACGGCAGCTACGACTCCTCGTCGCCGCGGTGAAGGAGCGCGTACAAACGGCCACAGGACTGGTACTTCAAGAACGTCTGGTGGCCCCGGGCAGGGGCGGGAGGCTCTAAATGGCATTCGAGAAAGACAAGGTAGTGGTTGGGGTTCTGAAGGGTGGACTCTCCCCTGAGCGCCCGATTTCCCTCAAGAGTGGCGCCGCGGTGGCCGGTGCCCTGCGCAACCGGGGATGGAACATCGTCGAGATCGATGTTGGCCCGGATCTTCCTGAAAAGCTCCGCGCCGCCAAGGTGGATGTGGCATGGCTGGCACTGCACGGCCCCCTGGGGGAGGACGGCTGCGTCCAGGGCATGCTGGAGGTGATGCGCATCCCCTACACCGGCTCAGGTGTGCGCGGAAGTGCGATTGCGATGGACAAAATTGCCACCAAGCGCGCCCTGCGCGGCAGCGGCATCCCCATGCCTGAGGATCGGGTGTGGCGCAAGGGCGACGACTTCCCCGAGGGTCTGCAATACCCGGTCATGGCAAAAACCCCGGAAGGAGGCAGTACACTGGGCATCCGCAAGTGTATGGACCCCGGCGAACTGGAAGCCGGGCTGCTCTACTGCCAGGACTTCGCCTCCGAAGTGCTGCTGGAGCAGTTTGTAGAGGGGGAGGAGATCACCGTGGCCGTGCTGTTCGGGCGGGCCCTGCCGGTGGTGTCCATCGTCCCCGACTCCGGCTTCTTCGACTTTGAAGCCAAATATACCAAGGGCAAGACCCGCTACATCGTGCCCGCCCCCATCGATCCCGCCATCGCGGCGGCCGCACAGAGCTATGCCGCCACCGCCTACCGGATGCTGGACCTGGACGGCGTGGCCCGGGCGGACTTCATCGTAGACGCGCATGGAACGCCGTGGTTTCTGGAGATCAACACCCTGCCGGGCATGACCGCCACTTCGCTGTCGCCCATGGCGGCCGGTCAGGTGGGCATGTCCTTTGAGGACCTGGTAGAAGCGCTCTTGCAGGGCGCCAAGTTCCGCGTGCTCCCCGGCCAGCTCGGCCCACCCGCCGCCTGAGGCGCTACGCAAAAAAAGACCCCCTCTTTACTTGTCAAGAGGCCAAAATCCTTGTAGAAGTAAGCTGTACTGGGACTCTCTCGATGCTCCGGAAGCTGCTTCCATTCGTCCTCAGCCTTGCCGCCCTGGGCGGACTGGGCTGGGGTCTGCTTGGCGCAGAGACCACGCAGCTCCACAACGTACGGATTGTGGGCGCGCAGCGAGCGACCGAGTCTCAGCTTCGCCACCTCGCAGCCCTCCAGCCAGGCACCGCCCTGGTGCGGCTGGATTTAGAGAGCGCTATCGAAGGGGTCCAAAAGCACCCCTGGGTGGCGCGCGCCACGGCACGACGGGTTTTTCCCGATACCGTCGTGATTCAGATCGAAGAAAGAACAGTCCGGGCACTGCTGATGCTGGAGCGAATTTATCTGGTGGATGGCGATGGCTATCCCTTCCAGATCGCCTCCGCGCCAGACTTGGATCATCCAACTATTACCGGCATTTCCACGGACATGGCCACCCGCACCCCCGAGCTTGCGCGTCGTATCATCAGCGATGCTCTTGAGTGGATGGATGCCCTGGAAGGTCGTGCCGGCCTTGGAGAAGAAGATATCTCTGAGGTGCGCTTTGATGCAAAATCGGGTTATGCCATCGCCCTTCGCAACGGCGGGGAGGTTCGTCTCGGCTTCCGGGATCACTCGGTGCTGAACAGACTGGACTCGTTGCTTGCGCAGGGAGTGGACCTTTCCCGTCCCCACCGCGTCGATCTGGGCCTCGAACGGATCGCCGTGGTAAGCCCCCTGTAGCTCCCCCCCCAAAAACTCCCCCTCATCCTCCCTCCTGTCCTCCCTGGATCTCCCATGATCGAACTTGTCGAGAATGATCTCCTTGGCGCACGCATCAAGGTCATCGGCGTTGGTGGTGGTGGCGGCAACGCCATCAACAACATGATGCGCGCTGGCCTCAGCGGCGTCGAATTTATCGCCATCAACACTGACTCTCAGGATCTGCGCCGCTCGCTGGCCTCCAAGCGCTTCCAGATTGGCGCGCAGCTCACCAAGGGCCTTGGCGCTGGCGCCAACCCCGAAGTCGGCCGCGAAGCTGCTCTTGAGGATCGTGACCGGGTGGCCGAGCTGATCGCCGGTGCGGACATGGTCTTTGTGACCGCGGGCATGGGTGGCGGTACCGGTACCGGCGCTGCTCCTGTGGTCTGCGAAGTGGCCCGCGAGCTGGGCGCGCTGACCGTCGGCGTCATCACCCGGCCCTTCAACTTCGAAGGCCGTCGCCGTCGCCGGCAGGCCGAAGAAGGCATTGAAGCCATGATGTCCCAGGTGGACACCCTGATCACCATCCCCAACCAGCGCCTGCTGTCGGTTTCTACCGAGCGCACGCTGATGGGCGAGGCCTTCTCCATGGCCGACGATGTGTTGCTTCAGGCCGTCAAGGGCATCTCCGACCTGATCAACGGCCAGGGCCTGATCAACGTGGACTTCGCCGACGTGAAGACCATCATGGCCAACAAGGGCCTCGCGCTGATGGGCGTGGGCATGGGCTCCGGCCAGCACCGCACGGTGGATGCCGCCCAGCGCGCCATCTCCAGCCCGCTGCTGGACGACGTGAGCATCTCCGGCGCCACCTCGGTGCTGTTGAACTTCACCGGGTCCTCCAACCTCACCCTGTACGAAGTCAACGAAGCCGCGCAGATGGTGGCCGAAGAGACCGCAGAAGACGAAAACGTCATCTTCGGCCTGGTGATCGACGAGAGCATGGGCGACGCGGTCCGCGTGACCGTCATCGCAACCGGCTTCCAGGATGTGAGGCAGGCAACGGGAAACAACCGCGGCCTGTCGGTGGTGGACGCTGACAAGCGTATTCGGAAGGTCGTCAACGAGTCCTTCCACGCCGCTCCGATGGGCCGGAACAACGGCCGCCCCACCCCCATGGGCTCGGGCTTCGACACCCTGCGCGCCGAAGACTACGACATCCCGACCTTTTTTCGGTCCAAGGACTGAACCGGCGGCAGCGGCCGGGTCCCCCTCTCCCAGCGTCTCCGCTCCCGTCAAGGTAGCGGCCGCCGGTGGAGGCGCCCCTCCCCGCGCCGGCGCCCCCAGCCCCGCCCCCAAGGCGGCCGGGAGCGCAGGCAGCGGGAAGGTGATCCAGCCAATGCGTCGTGGTCGGTAGCAGTCCGCCCTTCCCCCCGAGACGTTGACCCGAAGCCCCCGCTTCGGGTCGCTTGTTTTTGGTGGAGGAGGAGGCGGAAGCGGTTATGAGCGGCCCCTCTTCCCCGGTGAAACATGTTCGGATTTGGCCAGGTCCTCGATAGTCCCGCCCCCCCGTCAACGTCCCTGGATCTGGTGCCTTAAAGGCACGCTTTGTCACCAGCCAGGGTGACCTGGTGGTGGAGCTTTTTGAGAAGGAGGCCCCGCGCACCGTGGCGAATTTTGTAGGCCTGGCTACAGGTGTGGTCGAGTGGACCCAGCCCAACGGCAGCAAGAGCAAGGCCCCGCTCTACAACGGCACCGTCTTCCACCGGGTAATCCCCAACTTCATGATCCAGGGCGGCGATCCCGAAGGATCGGGGCGTGGCACACCAGGCTACCGCTGGAAGGACGAGGATGCGGCGCTGCGGCTGAAACATGACCGCCCCGGCATCCTGTCCATGGCCAACGCCGGTCCCAACAGCAACGGCTCCCAGTTTTTCATCACCGAAGTGCCCACCCCCCACCTCAACGGGAAGCACGCCGTGTTTGGAAAAGTCATTGAGGGCTTCGAAGTGGTGAAGAAGATCACCGGGGTGCCGCGTGGGGCAGGCGATCGACCAGTCACTCCCGTTACACTGACGGAAGTTCAGATCTTCCGGGGCTGAGGTGATTTCGATGCTGCTGCTACTTGTTGCCTGCGGGCGCTACCCAGAGATCGAGGTCCAGGCCACGATCTCCGAGGACATCTCCACCATCGTGCAGTTGAGCTGGACCAATCCGGAGCCCCTGTCCACCCGCGTCCGATATGGCGTGGACGGCGACACCAGCCTGCGCAGCACCACGTTGGTGTCCGGCGAAAGTGGCAGCATGAACCTGCTCGGGCTGCCTCCCGATCGGGAGGTGAGCTTTGAGGTGGTGGAGGCTGAGTCCGAAGAAGTGCTCGGGAAGGGCAGCATCACCACCGGAACCATGCCCGGCACCTTGCGCTCGTTGGATACGGACCCGGCGAAGGAATGTTGGGACGGCTGGATCCTGACCACCTTTTTGGGCGCGGCATCTGGACCGGTGATGCTGAATCCCGAAGGCAAACTTGTCTGGTGGCACGAGGAAAACCCAGAGCTTTTGGCCACACGTGCGCGCCTTTCTGCCGACGGGCAGTGGATCACCTACATCGCGACCGAGCGCACCACCGTGATCGACACCGCCGAGCTGGTGCGGGTTTCTATCGACGGTAGCACCGAGGAACGCTTCGAAATCCCCGGCCTGCACCATGACTTTGTGGAAATGCCGGACGGAAAACTCGCGGTACTCTCCCAGGACACCCGCACGATCGACGACCAGGAGCTCGTGGGGGATCGGATCCTGGAAGTGGCGGAAGATGGTACCTTTACCGAGGTCTGGAACATCTTTGATGACTGGACCGAGGCGGGCCCGGAGACCAACCTGGACGACACCTCGCCCAACTGGTCCCATGCCAACGTGCTGCAGTACAACGAGGCCGAGGACGCCTGGTACATGTCCTTCCGCAACTTCAACGCCATCGCCAAGGTGGGGCGTGGCGACCGCCAGGTGGAGTGGGTGCTGGGGGGCGTACTCTCCGACTTCACCCTCACCGGCGACGAGCTGGATGGTTTCGAAGGCCAGCACGGTTTTGAGATGACGGCCGACGGCATCGTGGTGATGGATGACCGCTCGCCTCCCAGCCGCTTCTCCAGAATGGTGGAATACAGCCTGGATTTTTCCTCTATGAAGGCTACCTTCAAGAGCGAGTACCACCCCAAGCCGGAGATCGCCACCACCGTCTTGGGCGACGTGGATCGCCTGGAAAATGGCAATACCCTGGTGATGTTCTCCACCGCAGGCGAGCTCAACTGCCTGAACGACAAGGCCGAAGTGCTCTGGCGCGGGACCGGCTATACCGGCTACGCGATGGGCTACATCCAGCATTTGGATAGCCTGTATCCGCAGTAATTCGCCGGTCCGGGTCGGGCCCTACCAGCTCCCCTGCACCATCAGGCCGCCCCCATCGGGGCCCACCCACAGCGCGGGTGCGGCGAGAGTGACCGGGCTTTCCACGGCGAGCGCGCCTGCACTTCGGCGAGACTCAGCCACAAAAGCTCCCGCCGAACCCAATAAAATGGGCACCGAAGCAAGCTGCAACCACGGTCCCGCCCGATCGCCGGTCAGGCTCATCACGCCACCGGTCAGGCCCACCACCCCACCCACACCAAGGGTGGCTACCCCCACCCAGCGCCCCACCCCCGCACGTCCGGCACCACCGCGCGCCACGGACATCCCGCGATAGCGTTGGCCCGCGGCATCGATGAGCACCGGACCGATCATCCCCAGGGGGAAGACCATGATCCCATCCATCCCTGACCGTTCCGGCTTGGCACCGGAGCTGACCGACGGTGCCAATACCGCCACCGACGTGACCGCGTCGGCCAGGCTGCTGGCGCCGCCCAGCAGCTCCAACCGGAGGGCACCCTGCATCCCACCGCAGGGAGAGGGACAGGGGGCGGATTGGGCAAAGAGGGCGCCGACGAACAGTAGCCACATGTTCCGATCATAACCGGTCTACAGGCGAAGGCGGAGCCAGTCTCCCCGCCAGGCCGCCCGCCCCTTTCCCACCACCTTCAAAAAAGAAGTGAGGTTGATCGCCCACCAAACACCTGGCGCCCCCCAACCCAAGCCAAAGGCGAAGGCCCACGCCAGTGGCACCCGCGCCAGATTCAGGGGCATGGACCATCGGAAGACGGTGCGCGAGTCGCCCGCCCCCAAAAGCACCCCCTCCGCCAGCGCCTCAGTGGCCACAAATATCTGGGAGAAGGCGAGGATCTGCGCGTACCCCACCGCCACGGCTAGAACCGCGGGGTCTTGGGTGAAGAAGCCGCACAAGGGCTCCGCCAGCGTAAAAAACACGCCTCCAACGGCCAGCCCCAGCAGCACGACCGGCAAAAGAGCCAGCTTCCCCGCCCGCACCGCCTCCTCAGGCTGCCCCGCCCCCAGGCGCCTGCTCACCAGCGAGGACACCGCCAACGAAATCCCGAGGAAAAGCGGATAGCTCACGCCCTCCAGGGCTGAAAAACCGATACCCAAGGCCGCGTTCACCTCGGGCCCCAGCGGCGAAATCGTGAAGTGCAGCAGCGCCCAATAAGCAAAGGCATAGGCCAGTGTGTTGCTGCCCACGGGAAGGCCCACACGAAGAATCCGAGGGATCTCACTGGCATTCAGGTGGCGAAGGCCAAGCCCAAGCTCGCGGCTCAATAGCCACAGCCCCACGAGCACACCCAGACTGCGGGAGATCGAGGTGGCCAGACCCGCCCCCACCACCCCCAACCCCAGGTCGTGGATCAAGACCGGGTTCAACACCACGTTCAGCACTGCCGATCCCACCTGAAGCACCATCATGGTGCGCGTGCGCCCCATCGCGACAAAGGCAGCATCCACAAGCGGAAAAAAGGCAGCGAGGATGCCCGTCGTCATCAGGGTCTGGAGAAAAAGGACGGCATCGCGGTGGGCATCGCCGGTCAGCCCCAGCAGGGTGGCAATCCCGGGGGCCGCGCCCGCTCCCACCAGGGCAACCATCAACCCCAAGGCCCCCGCCAGAACCAAACCGGACCCAAGAATCCGGCGTCGCTGCTCGGGATCTCCCGCACCCGTCGCCCGGCCGATCAGCGGCGCCGCACCCGCCGCCGCAAGCTGGTGCACCGCATAGATCGCGATGAACACAAAGGTGGAGGAGCCAATCGCGGCCTGAGCGGCGGTGCCGATGCCCCCCGCCGCCTGCTGATCGATCACCCGGAACGCGTTGTTCAGCAGGGCCGACGCAGCCGCAGGGGCAGCGAGCAAAAAAAGTTCACGACGGGTGACCGGAGGGTCCGCCCGTCGTGACGTTGTGGGGCCTTCCGGCTCAGCCCGCGTGGGCAAGCCGGCCGGTCACCCGGCGCACCGGAACGGTGCTGACCACCGAGATACGGTTGTCGACACGCTCCAAGCGCAGCTCCACGTGCTCGCGATCAACGTCGGCATAGCGGGCGATCACCGCCAGCAACTCCGTCTTCATCGCTTCCATCTGCGCAGGGGTGAGATCGACCTGATCGTGCATCAGCACAACCTTCAGGCGGGACTTGGCATCTTCCTTCGAGCCTGTGCTCTTGGGAGTGCCGAAAAAACGGTCAAGGAAGCCAGCCATCATGCCACCTCCCGGGTCGGCGTCAGACCCATCCAGCGCTTGAGTACACTCCAGACACTATCCGGTTCTTCGAGCGCAACAAAGGGAACATCGGCTTCCCCGTTGATACGCCGCGCGATCCGACGGTAGGCCTCGCCTACAGTGGACTTCTCGTCGAAGGCCGCCGGAGCGCCGCGATTGGAAGTCACGATGATGTCCTCGTGGTCGGGCACCAGCCCGATCAGGGGAATCGCCAGGATCTCCAAAATATCTTCTTTGTTCATCATGTCGCCGCGCGCCACCAGCTTGGGGCGGAAGCGGTTGATGATCAGCTTGGGCTCGGGCAGCTCAGCCGCCTCCACCAGACCGATGATACGATCCGCATCGCGAATCGCACTCACTTCGGGAGTGGTAACGATCAGCGCCCGATCGGCACCCGCGATGGAGTTCTTGA
>JBEIQS010000139.1:0-15653 GCA_040376425.1 Alphaproteobacteria bacterium
GCCGTTGGCTTTTGTGTTGTGCAGGGTCTTTCTGAAGCGCGCCTGCGAGGTGCACAATGCCGAGGTGATGCAGCGGCTCGCCGCTCAGTCCGGCTGAGCCAAGAGCCAGCGTCCGAAGGTGCGAACCGGGGCCGGCGCGCCCACCACGATGATCACGTCGCCGCTGCCCAGCATCTGGGTGGCCCCCGGGGTGGGCACCATCTTCCCGTCCGCATGTCGGATGGCGATCACCAACACCCGCCACTGCTCGCCGATCTTCAGCGATCCCAGGCTGAGACCGTTGGCGGGGCTGTTCGGCGGAAGATGATATTCTTCGAGGAGAATATCCTCGTGCGAGGCGAGGGTTGCCAGGTCCAGGAACGAGGTTGCATGAGGACGAACGAGCCCGTGCGCCATGCGCCAGCCGCCCATGGTGTGCGGACTCACCACCGAGGTGGCGCCCGCACGACGGGCTTTCACTGCATGCTCCGCGTCGGACACCCGCGTAATGATCGGGATCTTCGGGTTCAATTCGCGCACGGAGAGCGTGACAAACACCGCCTCTGCGCCCGAAGATACCGCCACCGCCACGCCGCGCGCGCGCTGGATTCCGGCCTGTTTCAGCACTTCATCGGCCGAGCCATCGCCCACCACCACCGGGCAAAGGCGCATACGCTCCAGCTCGGCGAGGTTGGCGGGGTCGCGCTCCACCACACAGACCGGCACCCCCGTGGCGATCAGCTCCTCGGCCACCGTCCGACCCAGTCGTCCAAAGCCCACTACGATGAAATGATCGTGCATCTTGTCCAATTCTGCCTGCCTTCGCCGGTGCCGAATCAGCCCGGACATCTGCCCTTCGAGTACCAGGCTGGTGAGCTGGGTCATCGCGTATGCGCCCACACTCACGCCCGCTACAATCAAGCCCATCGTAAACCAGCGCCCCGGCTCAGAGAGGGGGCGAATTTCGCCGAAGCCGATGGTCGTCAGGGTGATGGTGACCATCCACAGGGCCTCTAAAAAGGTCCATTCCTCGATGTACATGTACCCGCTCACGCCGACGAAAAAAATCGCAAGCAGAGCGAATAGAGCGGAGGTGATCGGTGTGGGCGTCACAGAGCACTGGGGCTTCCCGTCCTTAACCTGTCCTCACCGACCGCGATCTTCAGATCGCAGTGGCCGAAGGGTGGATTTTCAAATATTCTGGTGCCCGAGGTGGCTATGCGGTTGTTTTCCTCCCCCCTGCTCTTCCTTAGTTTTCTGGCTTGTACCAGTGAAAAGCCTGAGGATTCGCAGCCCAAGGAATCTGATCCCATCATCGAAGATAGCGAACCGCAGCCGGTGGACGCCGATCGCGATGGCTACACCGTCCGCGATGGCGACTGCAACGACGCGGATCCCGATGTTCGCCCGCTGGCTCCCGAGCGCTGCAACGCCCTGGACGACAACTGCAACGCGCTGATCGACGAGGGGCTGGGGGACGAGGACAGCGACGGCATCGCTAATTGTCTGGACGTGGAGGACTGTGACGGCATCGACAACGATGGCAACGGTCTGGTCGACGATGGTCTGCCCGATGCGGATGTGGACGGCGTGGCCGACTGCCAGGATGTGGAGGTCTGCGACGGGCTGGACAACGATGGGGATGGGGTGGCGGACAACGGGATGGATACCGATGGGGACGGCTTCCTTCCCTGTGGCATAGAGGTCGACTGTGACGACGCTGACGCAGCGGTACACCCCGGTGTGGCCGAGCTGGCTGACCGTCTGGACAACGACTGTGATGGCGCGGTGGATGAAAACCTCTGGAGCACCGGTGCGCTGGTGATCACCGAGATCATGAACAATCCCGCAGAGGTCAACGACTTCCGCGGAGAATGGTTCGAGGCCTACAATGCGTCGGGCGCGGACCTGTACCTGAACGGCCTGACCATCGTAACCGGGTCTACGTTGGTAGTGGCCAGTAGCGAGCTTCTGCGGCTGCAACCGGGTGAATATGTGGTGATCGGTGGCGATGATCGCGTGGGCTACAATGGGAATGCCCCGGTGGACATCGCCGTCCCCGGGATGCTGCTGTCCAACGAAGCTGGTGGTCTGGGACTGTGGATGGATGGCCTGCTGATTGACGAAGTGAGCTGGGATGACGGGCTGACCATGCCGGACCCGGACGGCGCCTCGATGTCGCTGGATCCGCTTTTCTGGAGCGACAGCCTCAACGACGATGCCTCCGGCTGGTGTATCGCCACCGAGGCCTGGGGAGTGGAGACCGAGCTTGGGAGCCCCGGCGCGGACAACGAGCTTTGCCCGTCCTTTGACCACGATGGGGACGGCCAGACCGGTCTGGAAGGGGACTGCAACGACGACAATATCTATGCCTACACCGGCGCCGAGGAAGTCTGGTACGACGGGATTGACGAGAACTGCGATGGGATGTCGGACTACGACGCCGACTTTGACGGCTATTCGTCGGATGCATGGGGGGGAACGGACTGCGATGACGAAGATGCCCTCCGTAGTCCGGGTGCCGTGGAAGTCTGCGACGAAGCGGGTCTGGACGAGGACTGCAACGGCGTAGCCAACTCCGATGATACCGGTGTGGCGGAAGTGCCGCTGTGGTATGCCGATGCCGACGGCGACGGCTATGGAGCGCAGAGCTCTCCGGTGGAAGCCTGTGAGTCGCCGGGCGCCGACTACACTCAGGACGCCTCCGACTGTGACGACAGCGATGTGTCGGTAAACCCGGATGGAAGCGAAGTCTGTGGCAATGGGGTGGACGACGACTGCAACGGAAGTCCCGACGGTTGTGGTCCCGGGGGCACCAGCTACGTCAGTAGTGCAGACTACACATTGACCGGCACCAACAGCAGCGACTACTTCGGTTCGGACATCAGCCATGCCGATCTGAATGGCGACGGGATCGAGGACCTGATTGTGGGGGCTATCGGTGGCTCGCAGAGCTTGAGCGGCGGGGCCGCCTACTTCTTCTACGGTCCGTTGACCGGGGATGTGCTGGCCTCCGACGCGGATATTACGCTGTTGGGTGGCAGCCAGGGCGACAATGCCGGCTTCCAAGTGGCAGGGGCGGGGGATGTGGACGGCGACGGAACCGAAGATGCCTGGATTGCAGCCCCGGCGGCTGACGGAAACTCCTACGACCTGGGCACCTGCTACCTCGTGTCGGGTGCGTCGTTGGCATCCGGGCGGTTGGGTGCTTCCTTTACCTTGGTTGGAGGCGGTGTTTCGGGAGCACAATTCGGCTACGGAATGGCCGGTGACTTCGATGCGGATGCCGACGGACAGAGCGATCTCTTCGGCGGAGCTCCGAACTATTCCTCCGGGCGTGTCATCACGGGGGCGGCCTTTTTGGTGCCGGGCAGTGTGGTCTCTGGCCGCATCTCTGTCAGCTCGGCAACCCTGAGCCTGACGGGAGAAGTGGACCAGGATCAGGCGGGCTATGCCGTGGCCGCAGGCCAGGACGGCGACGGGGACGGAACGGTGGACTACCTGATCGGGGCACCCGGCCAGGACAGCGGAATTTCGGACGGTGGAGCGGTCTACTTTGTCAATGGTACCCAAACGGGGGCCGTCGTGCTCTCTTCGGCCGACGGTCGGCTGTTGGGGGATCAGTCCGGCGGAAATGCCGGAGCGGCGGTAGACTTTGTGGGCGACCTCAACGAGGATGGCTACGCCGACCTGATGGTGGGGGCACCCTCGGGCGCGACCGGTGGTGGCGGGGCAGCCTACCTGGTCTACGGGCCCTTCTCGGGGGACGAGAGCCTGGCCGACGCCGAGGGCATCCTGTTGGGCACGGGAAGCCAGGAGCAGGTGGGCTTCGCCGTTGCAAATGCGGGCGACGTGGATGCGGATGGAAGCACCGATCTCCTCGTGGGTGCACCCACGGTGGACGGCAATGCCCGGGACAGCGGCGTAGCGGTGCTGTTCTATGGCGGCTGGACCGGGACGGTGGAGGTGGGCGACCAGACCGATCGCTTTGAGGGCGATGTGGCCAATGCTCAGGTTGGAACCAGCTTTTTGGGTGGGCTGGACTTGGACAGCGATGGCTACGGCGACCTGCTCCTGGGAGCATCGAAGACCAGCGCGTCGGGCAGCTCGGCGGTGGGCGAGGTCTATGTGTATCTGGGCGGGTTGGGCTACTGAACCCGATGCGTTTCCAACGTCTCGCCGTGTACTGTGGCGCCAATCCGGGCCGTGATCCTCGATTTCGTCCGGGGGCGCGTGCCTTTGGGGCATGGTTGGCCGGGCAGGGGATCGGGGTGGTGTACGGCGGCGGAAACGTGGGGCTGATGGGCGCTTTGGCGGATGGGGCGCTGGAAGGAGGGGGAGAGGTGATCGGGGTGATTCCCGAGAAGCTGATGGGTCTGGAGCTGGCGCACCAGGGTCTGACCCGGCTGGAGGTGGTGGACGGCATGCACCCCCGGAAGTTGCGGATGGCAGAGCTTGCCGATGGCTTTGTGGCGATGCCGGGCGGCTATGGCACCTTGGAAGAGCTCTTTGAGGTGGTGACCTGGGCGCAGTTGGAGTACCACCACAAGCCGGTGGGCCTGCTGAACATCGGCGGCTTCTGGGATCCGCTGGTGAAGTTGCTGGATCACCTTGTGGAGCAGGGTTTTGTGGGCACCTCCCACCGGGCGATCCTGGTGGTGGAGGAGGATCCGGCGTTGCTGCTGGAGGCGATGGCCCGCGTGCAGGTGCCATCGCTGCGGAAGTGGTTGGAGAAGCCGGATGTGTGAGGAGGGGAGGAGCTGAGGGCGAGTGATTTTGGGTGACGACGTGACTCTGGAGTGAGTCACGCCCCAAAAGAGATGCCGGAACGCCGCTTCCTCTTCCGTCAGCCTTCCTGCTTCCGCCGGTCGATGAGTACCCCCGGGTTCAGAATCCAGCCCGGATCCAGCTCCTGCTTGGCGGCGTGAAGTGCGCGTGCGAAGGGTTCGGGGCGCTCGCGGTCGTATACACTGCGGTGCATGCGGCCCACGGCGTGGTGGTGGGTGATGGTGCCGCCGTTTGTGTAAATTGCCTCGGAGGCGGCCTGCTTGATGGCCCGCCACTGCTGGAGCTGCTCGCCGGGCCGTCCGGGGGCGATAAAGGTGTAGTAGGGGGCGGGGCCGTCCGGATAGACGTGCGTGAAGCGGCAGGAGATCAACCCGGTGCCGCACTGCTCCTTCATCTGATCCCGCACCGCCCGCACAATATTGGCATGGAAGCTGGGGAAGCGGTCCCAGGTGCAGGCGGTCTCAAAAGTGTCTACCACGAGGCCCATCGATACCAGGCTGCTGAACAGGTATGGTGCGTCCAGAAAGGCCTTTTTCCAGACCTCCGCAGAGCCTTCTTTGGTTGTCTCCCCGCTGATGCGGCGGCTTTCGTGAGGACCGTCCTTGACCCGCCCATCCAGGGCGGTGGCGATGCCGATAGCCTCTTCCAACAAAAATGATTGGGGCAGGCCGGGGCTCTCGAAGGCGAGCAGAAGCAGGCAGTCCCCGTCGAAGGAGACCCGGTGCAGGTAGGCCTCTCGGCGGTCGAGGAGGCGACAATTCGCAGGGTTCAAGCCGGATTGCGAGAGCTGTCGTACTGCCTCTACGGCGGCATCCCACTCCTGAAAGGAGATCGTGGCGGAAGCGCGGAAAGCCGGGCGCGGCCGGACGCGCATCCAGGCTTCGGTGATCACGCCGAGGCTGCCTTCGGAGCCGAGAACGAGGCGATCCGGGGAGGGCCCGGCGCCTGAGGCGGGCAGGCGGCGGCTCTGCCAGGTGCCGGTGGGGGTCAGCATCCGCACCGACTGCACCAGGTCGTCAATGTGGGTGTACAACGTGGCAAAGTGCCCGCCGGCGCGTGTGGCGATCCAGCCGCCCAAGGTGGAGAATTCGAAGGACTGCGGGAAGTGCCGGAGGGTGAGATCCAGAGGGGCAAGCTGGGCTTCAATGGAGGGCCCGAGGGCCCCCGCCTGGATCCGCGCCGAGAGCGAGCTCCGGTCCACTTCCAGCACCCGGTTGAGCCGCTCCAGATCCAGGCAGATCACGCCGCTGTAGCCCTCGCCGGCACACTCGATGCCGCCCACCACACTGCTTCCTCCCCCGTAGGGGACCACCGCGGCGCCCACTTCGCGGGCGGTCTGGAGCACCAGGGCCACTTCCTCGTCGTTGTGGGGGCGGGCGATCAGGTCGGGCGCCGCCTGGAAATCTCCCTGGAAACCCCGGAGGAGATCGGGGAAGGAGCGTCCGTAGCAGTGCCGCGCACGGTCTATCGGCTCGGCGCTACTGAAGGGGGCCAGCGGCGCGGGGATTGCCAGGCGGGCTTCCGGGACCCGAGGGGGAGCCGGATCGGAGGCTCCGAGGCTGGGAAAACCGAGGAAGGCTTCAAGCTGGAGGGCGAGATCGGCACGTTCGGATAGGGAGGGGAAGCGTTCAGCGTGACCCCAGGCCCAGGGAGAGCGGGTGGACATGGGGGGAGTGTATCCGATTCCCCCCTACATCGGATTCTCGTCCCGAATCCTCCCCAGCTCCTCTGCCACCACTTTCGCCGTCCAGCCCAACTGCTCTTCCGAGTGCAGCGAAGACAGGAAAAAGCGCAGTCGCGCCGCATTATCGGCCACTGCGGGGTACAGAATGGGCTGCACGTTGATGCCGCGCTTGAACAGTGCGTCCGACAGCAGCAGGGCGTGGTAGGAATTGCCAGTGATCACCGGGATAACACCACTTTCTCCGGGCGCCGGGCCCAGATCCAATCCCGCCTCTTTGCAGGCTTTGTAGAAAAAGCGCCCGTTGCTCTGGAGCTTTTTGACGGCGCTGTTGTCCTGCGCCATCAAGTCCAGCGAGGCGATGGCGGCCATCGTGTTTGCGGGCGTCAAACCTGCGGAGTAGATGAAGCCGGGTGCGGTGTACTTCAGCAGGGTCACCAGGACAGAGGTACCGGCGATGTAGCCACCGCAGGAAGACAGGGACTTGGACAGGGTCCCCATCCAGATGTCCACGTCCTTCCCGGGGACACCGAAGTGTTCGGTCACCCCATAGCCCCGCTCGCCCAGCACGCCGAAGGAGTGCGCCTCGTCCACCATCAGGAAGCAGCGGTGGCGCTGCTTGAGCTGCACCAGCGTGGGCAGGTCGCAGGTGTCGCCGTCCATCGAATAGACACCTTCGACAACGATCAGGCACTTTTCAAAGTGTCCACGAAGTTGCTCCAACATCCTTGCCAGGGCGCGCAGGTCCCCGTGGGGGAAGGGGCGCCGGGTGGCGCCCGAGAGCCGCATGCCCTGGAAGATGGAGTCGTGGATCAGCTCGTCGTGCAGGATCAGGTCTTTCGGACCGAACAAATGCCCGATCGTGGTGACGTTTGTTGCGTGCCCGGCGGTGAAGACCACCGCATCCTCCACCCCCAGGGCCGCCGCGATCTTCTGCTCCAGCTCCCGGTGGATGGGCCGGTCGCCCGAGGCCACGCGGCTTGCACTCACCGAGGTGCCGTAGCGGGCCACCGCCTCCTGTACCCGCTTTTCCACTTCGGGATGTCCGGAGAAACCCAGGTAGTTGTAGCCGGAAAAGTGGAGCAGCTCGCGCCCACCAATGCTCACCGTGTCGCGCGCCGTCCCCTCCAGCAGCTTGAAGTAGGGCGAGGTCAGCCCCATCGCCGCTGCCATGTCCAGCCGCTGGCTCAGGTCTTCCCAGGCCGGGAAGCGCTCGAACTTGTAGTGCTCCTCTGCCACATCGGGCAGGGCCGGACCGTCGCTCCGGAACTCGGCCTCCACCCCTTCGCCAATGGCAACCACACGACCATCCAGGTCTTGCAGTGTCAAGAGCCCGACAAAACGATCCGCGGTAGAAGAGGTGAAGCTCAGGGTGGCCCGCAGCTCGCTGTTCGCAGGCACATCGATTTGGCGCCACCGTCCAAGCCGGATGGGGAAGCCCGCCCGGTCGCGCCGCACCCGCGCCCAGTAGGCCGCAAGCTGCAGCGCCGAGTCCACGGCCAGCGGACCCAGCTTCCAGGGGCTCTGACCCCAGGCCGCGGCGTCGCCGGTGCGCACCATCCCGACCACATGCTCGTCCCCCAGCACTTCGATGCGTACAACGCCCTGAAGCAGCGGCCCGTGGAAGGTGTGCCGGCTGTAGAATTCGGAGAGCGCTAGCGGCGGCACCTCGCCACCTTTGGGCTGGGTCGGCGCGACCAGATCGCCCTCCACCGGCCCGACATCGGCACTCCAGGCCAGCTTCTCGCCGACTTTGGCCGTGAATTTTCCGTTCTCCACCCGCAGGCGCAGGCGCATCGGCTCGTTCACCACCAAGCCGCTGTAGAGCGTCAGGTTGCGGACTTCATTGCCGCCAAGCTGCGTGGCCCACTCCAACACCATCGCCATCGGAACGGTGGGTTTGCCGAACAGCGCATGATCCTGCAGCCAGGTCGCCTCTGGCCGCAGCTCCACCTCTTCCTCCCACACCCGTCGCACCGGCGGCAGATCCAGGCCCAGCACCACCTCGCCGCGCAGGCCCAGGCTGCCCAGGAAGGCCTCCAGCCCGCGCTCGGCGTTCACAAACCACAGCCCCTCCTCCCGCATCGCTGCACGCATGGGCGCCGGGATTTTTTCCACCATCTCCGAGCCTTCCCACGGACCCCACACCTGCGTGAGCACCCGCCGCTCCGCACGGTCCAGGCTGCGCCCCAGGCAGGTCATCGCCTCGTTGGCGGCGCCGTACTCGGTCTGCAGGGCGTTCCCAAAACGCCCTGCATAAGAACCCAGTGCCACCACCGGAGTATCGGGGAAGAATGCAGCCAACTTCTGCAATCCTTCAACCTTTACCTGAAAGGCCTTCGCCCCGTCCGCCTTGCCCACTTTGCCATCGGCCAGCAGACCGGCTGCATGGACGATAAGATCGGGAGATAGGCCGTGCAAGCCGCTCAAGTCGCCGGTGAGATCCACCCTCAGGTAGCGGGCAGAGGCACCCAGCTCGGCCAGCGCATCGCCGGGATCCACCCGGCTGCCCAACAGCAGTACCTCGGCCCCCTTGTCGATCAGGCCCTTCGCCAGTCGCCGCCCCAGCCACCCGGTACCGCCGCTCAGCAGCACCTTCTTGCCTTTCAGCTCGACCGTCTCGCCAGAAACCGGCTCCAGACCGACCACATAGCGCTGCCCACCGCGCCAGATCACCTCGGCGTCGCGCTCGATGGCGGCAGCCTCGATCTCGGCCTCTTCCTGGCTTCCTTCCAGGGCAACCACCTTGTGCTGGGGCCACTCCCGCGCCAGGGACTTGGTGAAGCCGGCCAGTGCGCCCACGTTGGGGTCGTTGCCCAGCAGGTGGCCCGGCAGAAGTACCACGAGATCCTGAGGCTCCAAGCTTCTCAAGTCGCTGAGGCTGGGGTGGTGAAGGATGCGCGCCGGAGCAGCGTTGCGTCCGCTCAGCGGGGCCAACCGCAGCACCGGCTGGTAGCACAGCATCGGCCGGCTGCTGTCGGAGAGGGCCACCGCCGCGGCGGGGGCTTCCACATGCCGAACCAGATCGGCCACAGTCGGGCTGGAGGCAAAAAGGGAGCGAGGCAGGCCCGGAAAGCCGGGGAAGCCATCGGTCAGGCCCTTGTTCAGCTCGTTCAGCATCAGCGAGTCGAAGCCCAGATCCTCCAGCAGACGCTGCCGGGGATTGAGTGCTTCCACCGGGAAGGCGGAGATCTTGGAGACCACTTTCAGCACACGGGCGGAAAGATCATCCTCCGATGATACATGGACAGATGTATCACGGATATCTTGTTGCTTTGCCGAAGATTCTGATACAGTAGAAACTACTTCACGTTTTACCGTCGCCAGTGTGGGGCCACGCGCAGGCTCTGTTCCCACCGCCCAGTAGACCTCGGCCGGGCGCGGCGTGGGGGGCAGCATGGCCAGGCCCTCGCCGAAGGCTGCACGCTCGACCGGGTGGCCGAGCACCCAGGCCTGCCCCAGGGCGCGGTACAGGCCGATCAGTCCCTCCTCTTTGTCGCCACCAACCGAGAGAATGGCGGCCGCGCTCGCTACCGAGCCCTTCGCAAAGGCCGTCAGCGTATTGCCAGAGCAGAGCTGCAGGAAGATCCGGGCACCGCTGTCCACACAGCTTTGCAGGCCGCGCACATAGTCCACCGGCGAGGTGGCATGGCTTCGGTAAATCTCCTGGATCTCAGATGCTCTTTTTGCCGAGGCCGCGATGCAGGAGGCCATCGGCAGCGTCGGGTCGCGGAACTGCACGTCTCCGACGAGTGCTTCCACTTCGGGGGCGATTCCTGCAAGAATGGGCGAATGAAAAGCATGGGAGACGGTTATTTTTTTAGCTTTCAGGCCCGCAGCAGTCAGGGTGGCTACCGCCGCATCCACGGCCGCCGTGGAGCCGGAGATCACCGACTGCTGCGGGTGGTTGTAGTTGGCGATGCCGACGCCCGGAACGAGGTGCGGCTGGATCTGCTCCGGGGTGGCCATCACCGCCGCCATGGCGCCATGGTCGCCCGGTAGCGCCTTCATGGCCTGTCCTCGGCGGGCCACGAAGCGAATCGCCTGGCCCGGGTCCACGGCACCGGCCAGGGCCGACGCGGTGAATTCCCCCAACGAGTGCCCCAGGACCACCGCCGGTTGTACGCCAAAACGTCGCAACACCGCCGCAACCGCGAGGCCGATGGCAAACATTGCCGGCTGCGCGACCGACGTGTCGGTCAGCGCCTCTTCGGTAGCGTCGGAAGCGTACAGGTAGTCGGTCAGCGGCTTGGGAAGGATATCCGCGACATCTTCTTCCATCTTCCGCAGCGTGCTGCTGAAGTCTGGCAGGGACAGCCAGTCCCGCAGCAGGCCCACCCGCTGCATGCCCTGGCCGGGGCAGAGCATAGCGATGGGGGCGGCTTCGGTGGCCTCGCCGATCACCGTGTCTTTGTCGACTGCGCCGCGGAAGGCCGGGTTTTCTTGGAGCCGGGCGGCGGCCTTGCGGAAGCGCCCCTGCAGCTCGTCGACAGAGGCCGCGACGGTGGCCAGGCGCAGGGGGCGGGCAGGCTCCACGTTCAGGCGCTGCGCGATCGAGGCGAGGCTTCCTGCGTCGGGAAGCCCATTTGCCAGATTCTCCAGATGTTGAGCCAGCAGCGCACCATTATTGGCGCTGACAGTGACCATCATGTTCAGGTCACGGCCCACCGATGGTAGTCCAGCATACAGCTTGCTGGGGGGCCGCGCGTCGGCTTCTTCCAGCAAAACGTGTCCGTTGGTTCCGCCAAAACCGAAGGAGGAAACGGTGGCATGGCGGGGGGTGGTGCTCTGCCAGGCTTCGGCCCGGGTGGGCACTCGGAAGTAGCCGTCGTCCAGGCTGTGGTCCGGGTGGGGCTGCTCCCAGCCCGCTAGCGGCGGGATGGTGCGATAGTGCAGGCTGAGAGTGGCTTTGATCAGCCCGGCGATGCCCGCAGCCGACATGGTGTGGCCGATGTTGGCCTTGGCCGAGCCGAGGGGGATCGGGGCTGCCGGCTTGCCAAGTTGCCCACGCAGTGCGTTCAACTCGGTACGATCACCCACGGAAGTCCCGGTGCCGTGTGCCTCGATGTAGCCGATGGAAGCGGCGCTGACGCCGGCGTCCTTCCAGGCCATCGCGATCACCTCTTCCTGCCCGTTCTGCCGCGGGCTCATCGGGCCGTCGCCCCGTCCGTCGTTGTTGGTGGCACTTCCGCGGATCACGGCGTAGATCCGGTCCCCGTCGCGAATGGCATCCTCCACCCGCTTCAGCAACACCACGCCGACTCCTTCTCCCTGCACAAAGCCATCGGCCTGCGCATCAAAGGGCCGGCACAGCCCCTTGGCGGAGATAGCGCCGATGCGCGAAAATGCGATCAGGTTTTCGGGGATCAAGTTCAGGTAGGTGCCACCGGCAATGGCGTAGTCCACGTTCCCGTCGCGCAGCCAGCGCACCGCGTCGTCCACCGCAACCAAGGCGGAGGCGCAGGCGGCATCCACGGTGATCGCGGGCCCCCCCAGATCCAGCTCCTGGGCCACGCAGGCGGCGGTCATGTTGCCGAGGGCACCGGCGGCCGAAAAGGGCCGGGAGGTGGCCACGCGGCTCACGGCAGCGCCAAAAGCGGTGGCATCCTCCACCCCGTCGCCCAGATCGCCGGCCGCCATCATTCCGGCGACCACACGGCTGCCCATCAGGCTGCGGTACTCGGTGCAGGACAGCCCGATGCAGGTGCCGACCTTCCGCCGATTCAGCGGCCGCTGCCCGGGGCCATAGCCCGCGTCCAACAGGGCATTGGCGGCGGCTTCCAGGGTGATACGCTGCTGGGGATCCATCACCTCCACCCGGCGGGGCGGGATCCCAAACTCCAGGGCCGCAAAGCTGCGGACATCACCCAAAAATGCGCCCGTGGGCACATAGTAGCGGTCCTGGGTGCGCTGAGAGCTGGAGTAGAAGGCCTCGTGGCTCCAGCGGTCGGCGGGCGGCGTACGGAACGCGTTCCGCCCCTCCTTCAACAGGCGCCAATAGGCAGAAAGATCCTCGGCGTCCGGGAAGCGGCACGCCATGCCCACAATCGCAATCCCGGAGAGCGCTGGCATCTCCCCCCCTTACTTCTTGGCGGACTCAATCAGCTTTACAAGGTCGCCGAAGGTGGTGACGGTCACCAGCACTTCGTCGGCAAACTGAACACCAAGCTGGTCTTCTACATAGCCGACCATCTCCATCGTTGCGACGGAATCCATACCCAGGGCGCGGATCTGCGTGTCCGGTCCCACGGTGCTCAATTTGTCGGCTTTCTTCGGGTCTACCGAGCTCACTGCAGCCCGGATCAGCTCCATTGCGTCCATCGTTCACTCCCGGGGGGTTTCCCCATAGGGGGGCGCTTCTATCTGCTCTCCCCGCCACATGCACGCCATTTCTATGAGAATTCGGCAGAAAAGCGCGCTTTGATGTGGTAAACCGGTCAGTCGGTCAGAATGCGGGGTTGACAGGTCAAGAGGTGCGTTGGGGGAGGCTGTGCTATAGCCACCGGATGTTGTTGCTTCTTCTGGTGTGGTCGGCGCTGGCGGGGATGACCCTGAACATGGAAACGGTGGCGGTCAATGGTGTGGAGCTTCGCGCGGTGCAGTGCGAGCTCAACTCCGGCGGGCTGCTGGCCTCGATCGGTGTGGTTGCCAGCGTGGCCGAGCAGAAGGCGGCCTTGGATGCCTGTGCTCCCGCCGGTGCGGCCGCCCGGGTGGGTTGGACCTGGAAGGACGGCAAGGTGGCGGAAACCTCGGTTCAGCGCGTGGAAGGCACGGCTCAGGCTTCCTGCATTCAGGCGGCCCTGAAGCGCACCGTTTCCGGGATCGATGGCGTTTGCCAGGCAGTGATCCTCCTCGGACCTGCAGAAGCGGCCGCCAAGGCTGCCGACGTGCTCGTCCCTCCGGTGCCGGTGGAGCTCGCGCCCGAGCCCGCGCCTGCCCCCGAACCGCCCCCCGAGCCGACGCCGCCCCCCGAGCCTGCCAAAAAGCGTGGAATTGGTCTGTAGGCGGACCGCCGAGAGGCGATTGGACCGAGCTTAAAAGCCCATCTGACCGTTGAGGTAGCTGACCCAATCGGCCTGGGTGGTGCGCAGGTACTGGCGGTAGGCAACCACGTCCTGGGTAGAAATATACCAGCTACGACGTGGGTCGTTGCGCATGGCTTCTTCCGAGGTTGCAAAGGCGGCGGTGGTGATCTCCTCCACCGGAAGGGTGGCGTACATGGAGATGCCGGTCCGGATTTTTTCTACAATCGCGGCATGGCAGGCGACGTCCGTAAGACAATAGGTAGCCAGAACGCCGGAAACATAGGTGTAGTGCGCGTCCGTGGAGTAGGACTCGTCCACCCCCCACGGGGAAAAGTCGAAGCGCCCCCCATCGGCGGGATCCGCGTAGAGAATCACGTCGTTGAGGTTGAAGGGGTAGCCGTCACGGTTGCCGATGACCACACACCAGGCCCAGAATTCCAGGAATTGATCGGTATCAATGTAGGGATCGAGGTCGGCAAACCAGTCGCCGCTGGGGTTCCGGGTGGCGTTCATAATCCCTTGGAAGGGGGCCTGATCGCCCACCCCGGACTTCAGAATCCAGTAGGTGAACAGACCGTCGCGACCGGTAGACAGTCCGTTGGGCGTAAAATCGGCGCTGTCATCCCCCGTTCCCCACAGGTCGCCCGTGGCATCACTGTAGCGACGCTCGACCCAGTGATCGTCCATGGACTCCACGTTGGCGTAGAGCCCGAAGAGCTCGTCGTTTACATAGACCTGAGCGAAGGAGCACTTCGGCCCTTTGTTGCCCGCAAGCTCCCAAAGCTGGTAGATAATGACTTCCTTGGCCTGCGTGGGGTCAGAAATCATATTGTTCAGCGTAATGCGTTCCAAGTCTCCATACTTTTGACCAGACACATATTCGTTCAGCTTGATCTTGAAGGCCGCCTTGCCGTTGAAGTCCTGGAAGGTGCTGCTACCCTTGAGACGAACCCCGACCTTCGGGAAAGAAATCCCGTTGACCGTGACATTTCCCTCCACATAGTCATCGGGGTTACGGTTGAGCGTGCGGATGGCGTCGGGCGTCAGCTCGATGCGGATGTCCTGGATCACGTTGGGGTCGAAAAAAGCGGAGTAGGTCGCCGCAGGATCCGGATCTTCCCAGATGTCAACGTCAGGTGTACTGTCCACGGGGCCAATGCTGTCGATCGGCTCGGAGTCATCGGTTGGTACTGGTTCACTCTCCACAATCGGCTCCGCGCTGTCCACAGGCAGATCGACGGTCAACGCGGTGGGTGTGCAGGCAAGCGCAAAAAGCAGCACAAGGGGCTCCGGTCCACTTCAGTTTGGCACCGATTTGTCACGATGGCAAGCCGCATCCGTCAGGGGTCTGAAAAGCGCTGCTTCCCCCGTTTCAGGTCAGGTAGTCGTAGAGGATGGGCCACGAGGGCAGCGTAGCGACCAGGAGAAGGGCCCAACTTCGGCGGCGAAGGCGGAAAAAGCCACGACTGTCCACTTCTACCAACCGCAGGGTATCGAGGGCACGCAGCGCCCCGGGTGCCCCATTGGGGTCCAGCACGGTGAGGACCAGCTCGTGTTTTTCATCCAACAAGGCGTCGCTTCTGGCATTTTGTACCAGCGTATGGTGGTGCAAGCGACCGTCGTCGGCCAGCAGCCGCAGGCGATGGTACCACTGCGTTGTGGGGTTTTTTCCGCGTGTACGACGGGTTTCCACCTCCACCGTTGCGGCCAGGACGACGCCCTGCCGCAGGCAGCGCAGCTCCTGGTCGGTGCGGCATAGCCAGTGGTTGAAAAGGAAGGGCAGTATACCACCGACAACGTGCGGTATTTCTGGTTCCCGGGCGTAGTAGCTGAACACGGTCACCGCCAGTATCAGGTTGCTCCAGATCAGCCCCCAGCCATTCGGAGCGAGGACCAGATAGGAGAGGAGCAGGGGCAGCGAGAGTGGGCGGGGCGGCGGAACCAAGCGCCGACGCGGATCTTTGGGCGCAGTGGGGGAGCTGGGAGGTGGTGGAGCGGCGCCACCTTCGGCAGCCACCAGCTCTCCGCCTGCGGCGGCAATTTCCAGGCCGCCACCCCCCAATTCCCGACCCTCCGCGCTGAGCCGCTCCAGGATCGCGGCGCGCGCCAGGGCCGTGTCCACGCCCACAAGGCTGCCGAGCAGAATCAGCTCCGTACGTCCGCCCCGCTCTCCCAACGCC
>JBEIQS010000439.1:0-2300 GCA_040376425.1 Alphaproteobacteria bacterium
ACGCCGTGCCGATGCCAGCTCCCCCGGCCAGCACCGGAAGCTTCGGCTCCAGGTGCAAGGTGGCCTTTTCCACTTCCGGTCCACCGAGAAAGGGCAGCGTGGTACTGCCGATAATACCAGGTGGATCACTACTTTCCACATCGCCTACACTACGAAGCTCCCGATGCCCCGGCAGACCGGGGTAGTTGTGATCCTCTACCTGAAGGTCACCTTCAGGACGGGGCGCTTCGTAGACACAGCTAAGCCACAACCGCGAAAGCTCCGCCTCTCCCCTACTTTCCTGCGACATACACCCCTGAGAACTCAGCAGCACCGGACCCGCCGGGCCTTGCAACACCAGCCCGCGGGCCAAGGCGGCCGCCTGGGTCTGCTCCCAGGTTTTTGTCCCGACGCGACGACGTTCGCTGAGCACCGGAAGTGCCGAAAGCTCGGCGTAGTCCGCGGTATAGTGTAACCGAAGGCGCTCGGCCTGCACCTCAACCACCACCGACCGATCGACGGCATAGTAGCCCATGGGATGGGCATACAGCAGCGGCAGCCACAGCAACAACATCGGGCGCGGGGCTAACCGATCTGTCCGGGTTCAGCTTCCTGCAGAGGGGTAGCGCACACCGGTCACTACGACCTCCCGACGGCCTTTGGGCGTTTCAAAGACGACGCTATCACCAATATTTTTGCCCAAAAGAGCCCTTCCCAGGGGCGAGACATAGGAGATAATTTTCTTGTCAGTGTCCACCTCGTCCTCCCCCAGGATGGTCCACTCCTGGGTCTGGCCCTCTTCATCCTCGATGGTGACGATGGCGCCAAAACGCATGATGGTCCCTGTGAACTTGGAAGGGTCTACCGGCTCCAGGTCTTCCAGCCGCTTCTGCAGGAAATAGAGGCGCTTGTCGATCTCGCGTAGCCGCTTTTTTCCATAGAGATATTCGCTATTTTCGGAACGATCTCCCAGCGACGCCGCGTAGGAGACTTCGGAGGTGATCCGGGGGCGCTCGGTGTGCAGCAGCCACCGGTACTCCTCGATGATCTTCTGGTGCCCATGGCTGGAGATGTAGATCGGCATCCCCTCCCCCTATTGCGGTTGGGGCGGGGACGCTTCCCCCTCAGGAGCGCGCCGCCCGCAGCCCCGGGAGCACCCCCTCCACCAGCTCGGCGACCCGCCGAGCGAGGTCGGGCACCGCTGTGTTCTCGAACAGCCGCGGCCGCTGGATGGCGCCGACCGCCCACAGACCGGGTACGCGCTGTCCGGATGCAGACCGCACCGCTCCCCCCTCCTCCGTCCAGACTCCCAGCCCCTGATCGTCCCGCTGCACCAGCCCGCGCCGCCGCAGCGCCGCCCACAGCCCGCCCTGCCGATCCACATCCGACTCGTTGCCGGTAGCCACCAGGACCCGGTCCACCCGCTGCTCCACCCCGTCCCGCCCCCATAGATAGAGACCCTCGGGTGCAACGCGGCTCCCGGCCAGCTCGCCCGCCTCCGTCCGCAGCCAGCCCTCCGCCTCCCAGCGCCGCAGGGCATCGAGGCTCTGCGGTGGGGCGCGGTGCCGATGTACCTCCCACTCCGCACGGTACTCGCCCAAAAAGCGGTCCCGCTCCCCCGAATCCAGGGTGGCCCATAGCCGGTTCACCTGTGGCCGGATCGCCCCAAAAACCACCTGCCAGGGCACCTCAGGGCGGCTCTCCACCTGCTGCCGTACCCACCCGGCGAGACCTTCGGCGGTTTTTGGTGCACCTGCGACATCCAACACCAATTTCTCGCCCTTCCAGCTCTCCGGGAGGTGCGCCTTGGGCCACCAACCATGCCGCGATCGCGCCACCACCGGACCCTGGTGCCCCTGGCGGTGCAGCGAAGAAACCAGGTCCAACGCTGTCAAGCCGGTTCCGAGCACCAGGACCGTGCTCTGGGGCGGGATAGACCGGACCCCATCAGGCGCCCAGACATCCTCGATCAACCGGCTGTCTCCCCGGATCGCCTCCAGCGCCCGCGGCAGGCGCACCGGCCCCACACCCGTGGCCAGCACCACCTGCTCTGCGGCGACGGATTTTCCACTTGTCAGTTGAACTTTCCAGCCTGTACCATCGGAAAAAACATCCTCGGCCTCTCCCCGAACGATACGCACCCGACCGCCACGCTGATCGAGCTGCTGCGCAAAACGTGCCAGCACATAGTCCCCGTAAAGTCGCCGTGAGACAAAACGCTCCGGCGGCACTCCCTTGCCACGATCCTCCAGATAGTTCAGGAAGTCCCTAGGATTCTCTGGATCGATAGACATATCAGAGGCGGGCACATTCAGGATATG
>JBEIQS010000185.1:0-11687 GCA_040376425.1 Alphaproteobacteria bacterium
GATGAAGTGGATGATCGCCTGTGGCTACGAAGATGCACGCAGCCTGCGCCGTCGCATCAAGGCGATGGAAGCCTGGATCGCCAATCCGGTCCTGCTGGAGGCGGATGCCGACGCCGGCTATGCGGCGGTGATCGACATCGATCTGGCCGAGATCACTGAGCCCCTGCTGGCCTGCCCCAACGATCCAGACGATATCAAGCCGCTTTCCGACGTCCAAGGCGACAAGGTCGACGAAGTCTTCATCGGCTCCTGCATGACCAACATCGGCCACTTCCGTGCGGCGGGCAAAGTGCTGAACGGCAAGCCCGATGTGCCCACCCGCCTGTGGATCGCCCCGCCCACCCGGATGGATGCGATGATCCTGATGGAAGAGGGCTATTACTCCATCCTGGGCAAGTCCGGCGCGCGGATGGAGCTGCCGGGCTGCTCGCTGTGCATGGGCAACCAGGCACAGGTGAAACGTGGTTCTACCGCCGTTTCTACCTCGACCCGCAACTTCCCGAACCGCCTGGGATTGGACGCCCGTGTGTACCTGTCCTCTGCCGAGCTGGCAGCGGTCACCGCGCTCATGGGCAAGCTGCCCACACCGGCCGAGTACCAGGCACAGGTGGCGGTGGTGAACGAGAAGGCCAAGGATGTGTACCGCTACATGAACTTCGATCAGATCGAAGAATTCCGCGAGGCGGCGGCGGAAGTGACGGTTTGAGGAATCGGATTCAGCGGTAATATTGACGCGTCAATAGGGGGCTCCCATGGCATTCTGGAATCGGAAGGCGACGGAGCCTGCCCCCGCGGCCTCTCCCCCGGCGGCACCTGCAGCCGCTCCGGGTCCCGCGGCGCCGCCGGGTTCGCTGCTGTGCAGCTTCTGCGGCAAGTCTCAGCGGGACGTGAAAAAGCTGATTGCGGGGCCCAACGTTCACATCTGCGATGAGTGTGTGGGCCTCTGCAACTCCATTTTGGTGGATGCGGAGGCCGCCCTGGCGAAGGTGCAGCCCCCGGCTCCGACGATGGCCTCGCTGATTGCGGGCTTGGAGGCGCAGGTTGTGGGCCAACCGGTGGCCGTGCGGGCGGTGGCGGCGGCCCTGTACCGCCACCACCGGATGATGAACCAGGAGCAGGCACCGGGGCCGATTCGGCTGTTGTTGGTGGGGCCGCGCGGCTGCGGCAAAAGTACGCTGCTGCGGGCCCTGTGTGCGGTTGCGGGGATTCCGGCCTACCATGCGGATGCCAGCCGCATGTCGGAGACGGGCTACATTGGCGAGAATGTGGAGAACCTGGTCGGAGCGCTGATCAGCCGCACCGACGACCTGGAGGCCGCCCGGCGGGGCGTGCTGGCCTTGGACGGTCTGCACCACCTCGTGCGTCAGACCCCCTATCCGCATGCCCGGGACATCGCCGGGCGGGAAGTGCAGCGGGATCTGGTGCGTCTTTTGGATGGGCTGGAGGTCAGCGCGGTGCCGAGTGCGCGTCGCCACCCCCAGGCGATGAATGTGCCGGTGCTTTGCGATCGTTTGTTTATTGTGGCTGCGGGGGCTTTCGATACGCGGGCTTCCGACGAAGTTGCCCTGCGGGAGGAGCTGTGCTCCGCCGGACTGGTGGATGAGACGGTTGCGCGCTTTGATGTGATCGTCCCCATGCGGCGCTTGGAGGAGGAGGAGTTGGGCCTGATCCTGATGCGCCTGTTGGCGCCGATCCAAACGCTTGTGGAGCCACTGGGTAGCCGCATCGAGGTGGCGGATGGGTTGTCGTGGTTGGCGGCGCGTGCTGCGGAGTCCCGCGATGGCGCCTTTGCACTGCTGGCGCCGCTGTCGCGCCTGCGGGAGCGGATCCTGCTGGAGCCGCCCCGCGTTTGGACCCTGGATGAGGCGCTGGCCCGCGAGCTTTTGGTGGTGCGTGGCGGCGGATAGGCGACCGGCGTAGCTTAAGGGGCCACGAAGGGCAGGGGATCGTGGCCGGTGACGATGCGCAGGGTGGGACACAGTCTTCGGAGGGTGCGTGCCCACTCCAGGCTCTCCAGGTATTGCTTCCGGTCGCTGTCCAGCACGGCGGAGACCAGGGCGGGGCGCCTGCTGTCGACCAGGTGGTCGTCCACCCAGGCAGTGTCGCCGACAAAAAGCCAGGGGCCGTCTGCCGCCCGCACCAGGACCGAGGCTGCACCCGGCGTATGCCCGGGGGTGGAGAGGAGCCACACGGTGCCATCCCCCATCACATCGGTGGCGGGTCGATCCAGCACCTGCCCGGTCGGGAGCACCGGCTTCCACGTCAGCTCGCTTCGAAGAACCGCTGCCGCCCCCAAGGCACCGCTGTGCAGGTAGGACCACTCAGCCGGGGTGAGCCAGACCTCCACCCCCGGCAGCTCCAGCAGGCCCCCGATGTGGTCGAAGTGCCCGTGGGTCAACAGCACCTTGGTGGGGGCGAGGTTGCGCTCGCGGACCGTGGAGCCGGGGGGTAGGGTCCAGTCGCTGCTGCGGATGGGAAAACCGGGCCATTGACCGGTGCGGGTGGCGTCGCCCAAGGCGGAGTCCACCAGGATGGTTCCGCTGGGGTGGCGAATCACGCCCACCCGCATTTCCAGCTCCACCGCCCCTTTTCGGCCGTCGTCCACCACCATCGCCCAGTCGCTGTCCATGTGGCCGACGGAAATCACCTCCACCTGGACGGGGGAGCCCGGCGAGGCCGCCGGGCAGCTCAGATCGTAGGGAGCCGGAAACATGGGCATACCTGTTGGAACATATGCCCTAACGCGGTCGAGCTGGTGGCAAGGACCGGACCCGGAGGCGTAGGGGGAGGTTCAGGGCGGAAGGTTGTCAGAATTTCAGCGACCTGCAGGCGACGCAGGCTGGCAACATCCCGGGCGAAAGGGATAACGGGCGCCAAGGAAGGCCCCATGAAGATTCTCGAACGTCTTGCCCGCTGGCCCCGATTCCTTGCCAAAAAGCGGGCTGACCCCGGCTCTCTCTATGACATGCGGGGGGAGGGGGCGATGCAGTCCGGCGGCGAAGTCCCGGTGGTCAATATGGGCTACTGGCCGGGTATCGAAACCCACGAGCCGGAGGCCATTGAGCGGGCGGTCTACGCCCTCTTTGACCGGGTGGCTGAGGGGGCGCGTATCGAAGCGGGTATGCACGTCCTGGATGCGGGCTGCGGCTTTGGGACCAATGGACTTCATCTTCTTCAGAAGCACGGCGCGGGGAAGGTGACGGGGCTGAATGTATCGGCGGTGCAGTTGGAGACGGCTGCCCGCCGTACGAACGCTGCGGGATTGGACGATCGGGTGGAGTGGGTTTTGGGTGATGTGACAAAAATGCCAGTCGCAGATGCGAGTGTGGATCGGGTAGTGTCCGTTGAAGCCGCCTTTCACTTTGATACCCGCGACCTCTTTTTTGCGGAGGCTATTCGGGTGCTTCGGCCGGGCGGGGTCCTGTCGATGGTGGATCTGGTGGCGCCTCCGCCCCGGCACGCTCTTGACCGCGCCAGTCTGGCCTCGATCTGCCGCTCTCAGGCCATGCCCATGGCCAATGTGTACGATCGGGCGGAGTACGTGCAGCGGGTGCGGGCGGCCGGTTTTGAAATCGAGGAAGACGAGTCCATTGTGGATCGGGTTTTTCCTCACTTTCGCCGATGGCAATTGACCCGGCATCCATCGTTACTGTTGGCCTACGACTGGGTTTTCGCCATCGCGTCGGTGCCCTACCTGATCTACCCCTGGGACTACATCCGCCTTGTGGCCCGAAAGCCATTCCTTTCCTGATGGAAAAGTTTTTCTGAGCCGTGACCGCGCAGAGACATTCGGACGCTACGGTAGCGCCCATGGTTCCTCCTCCTCCCACCCTTCCCCATGGCAATCGCTGGCCTGAGCTCTGGAAAGAGTTGAACCAGGAAGTTCACGCGCGCGGTGCATTCGAGCGGGTACCGCGTTGGTACCTGATGCAGAGCCTGCTGGTGCTTGGCATGTTTCTGGTAGGTTGGGGCTGCCTTTTGTTGGCACCGTCCTGGCCCATCCGCATCGCGCTGGCGATGCTCACCGGCTTTGCGACGGTGCAGGCCGGCCTGATCGGGCACGATGCGGGCCATAAGGCGGTTTCCGGCAGCCAGGCGGTGAACAACCTGGTGGGCCAGTTCTTTTTCAGCTTTCTGAGCGGCTATTCTTTCGACCGCTGGACGGTGGCGCACAACAAGCACCATGTCAAATGTAACGAGGGTGGCGTCGATCCCGACATGGAGCTGGGCTATCTCGCGGTGTACCCCGAGGATGCGGCCTCCAAAAAGGGACTGGCCCGCTTCACCACGAGCTTCCAGCACCTTCTGCTCCCCCTGGCGCTATTGGCGCAACCCTACTCGATGATTGCGGATTCGGTCACCCACCTGATTCGCTCTCCCGAGCGCACCCGGGCCGACCGCTGGTGTGTCCTGGGACATGTGGTGCTCTGGGGGGTGATTCCGGCCCTGGTGCTGGGACCACTGCCCGCGCTGGTCAATTTTATGATCCGCAATGCGGTAGCGGGCCCCTATATGTCCGCGATCTTCCTGTTCAACCATGTGGGTGCGCCCACGGTGGCCCCGGGTCAGAAGCTGCCCTTCTTTTATCAGCAGGTGATCACCAGCCGGAATCTGGCCGATCACTGGCTCCTGAACTTTCTGACCGGCGGCCTGAACCACCAGATCGAGCACCACCTGTTTCCGGCCGCCCCACGGACCCACTACACCGTGACCCGCCCGCTGGTGCAGGCGCTCTGTGTCAAAACCGGCGTTCCCTATCAGGAAGTTGGCTACATGCGGGCCACCGTGGAGGTGTGGAGTCACTTCCGGGCGATGGCCTTGGTGGCCCGGGGAGGCGCGGCCGCGCCGGTGGCCGAGCAGCCCTTGGTGGAAGCGGCAGCGCAGGGCTGAGGCCGCCCGATTGCCGACAAATCCTTGACGCGGGAAGGCTGAGGGAGGCATAACCGGGAAAAGAGGCTTACATGCGTGCTCTCCTCCTCCTTCCGCTCCCGATGCTCCTCCTGGCCTGCGACAGCGGCGGGGGCAAAGACAGCGATGTGGTGGTCACGGACGACAGCTCCGCCGGCTTTGACGTGGACGGAGACGGATTTTCCAGCGACGAAGACTGCGATGATGCGGACTCCACCGTCAATCCTGCTGCCCCCGAAGTCTGTGATGGTCGTGACAACAACTGTGATGATGTCACGGATGAGGGTGGAAGTACCTGGTTTATGGACGGCGATGGCGACGGATTTGGCGATGATGCCAACACCAAGCAGAGCTGCGATGCGCCGGAAGGCTATAGTTCTGTAGGTGGTGACTGCAAGGATGACAATGCAGAGATTCACCCTGACGCTGAAGAAATCTGTGATGAAGTAGATAATAACTGTGATGGGCAGGTGGACGAGGGCGTGACTTCGGGCGTCTGGTACCAGGATGCCGACGGGGACGGCTACGGCACGGACGATCAGGTGGTCACCGCCTGCAATGCGCCCACCGGCTACGCCGCGCAGGGTGGCGATTGCAACGATGCCGATACCGCCTACAATCCTGGAGCGGTCGAGTCCGATTGTTCCAATCCCAACGACTACAACTGTGATGGCTCCGTCGGCTATGAAGATGTGGACGGCGACGGCTTTGCCGCCTGCCAGGAGTGCAACGACGGCGACGCGCAGATCAACCCCAGCATCGCCGAGTTCTGCGACGGTGTCGACAACGACTGCTCCGGGGTCATCGACGACAATGCCATCGACCAACAGACCTGGTATGCCGACGTTGATGGCGACGGCTATGGAGATGGCAGCCAGGCGCTGACCGGCTGTAGCGCGCCCTCTGGCTATGTGGCGAGTGGGGACGATTGCAACGACGCCGATCCCGCCTACAACCCCGGCATCGTGGAAACGGACTGCACCGACCCCAACGACTACAACTGTGATGGCTCCGTGGCCTACAGCGACGCCGACGGCGATGGATTTGCCGCCTGCGAGGACTGTGACGATGCCAACCCCGCGGTCCGACCCGACGCGGTCGAGCTTTGCGACGGCATCGACAACGACTGTTCCGGCGACATCGACAGCGACGCCGTGGATCAAAGCAGCTTCTACGCCGATGCCGACGGAGATGGCTACGGTGACGACGGCATCCCCGCGACCGCCTGCACAGCGCCTACAGGCTACGTCTCGCCGGGCGGCGACTGCGACGACCAGAACACCGCCTACAACCCCGGGGCGCGGGAAGAGGACTGCGCGGACCCCAACGACTACAACTGCGATGGCTTTGTGGGCTACGCCGATGCGGACGGCGACGGATTTGCGGCCTGCGAAGAGTGTGATGATGCCGATGCTGCGGTCTTTCCCGGCGCGGTGGAGATCTGCGATGGCGTGGACAACGACTGCTCGGGCGACATCGACAGCGATGCGGTGGATCGGGCGATCTGGTACCTGGACGGCGACGCCGATGGCTATGGCGATGTAGGCTTGACTACATATTCATGCAATCAGCCTGTAAGCTATACTACAGATTCGACCGACTGTGACGACGGCAGCGCCCTGGTTTCACCGGCCGGCACCGAGCTGTGCAATGGGGTGGACGACAACTGTGACGGTAGCATCGATGAAAACAGCGCATCCGATGCAGCCACCTGGTACACCGATGCGGACGGGGATGGTTTTGGCACTGCCGGACTCCCCACGGTCGCCTGCAGTGCCCCCGCGGGCACGGTGGCCGACGCCACCGACTGCGACGACAGCCGCGCCGCAGTGTCCCCTGCGGGCACCGAGCGCTGCAACGGGCTGGACGACAACTGTGACGGCAGCGTGGACGAGAATTCGGCGGTTGATGCGGCCACCTGGTATGCCGATGGCGACGGGGATGGCTACGGTGATGCGGCCACGGCCACCGTCTCCTGCACCCAACCCGGGGGCTACCTGCCCGACAACACCGACTGCGACGACAGCGATGCTGCTGTCTCGCCGGCCGATCGGGAGCAGTGCAACGGAATCGACGACAATTGTGATGGCGTCGTAGACGAAAACACCGCCACAGACGCGCAGATCTGGTACGCAGATGCCGACGGGGATGGCTACGGGGACTTCACCGTCGATCAGGTCGCATGCTACCAACCCGCCGGCTACATCCTGGAGAATAGCGACTGCAACGACAACAACGCCGCGATCTCTCCGGGCGACGTGGAGCTGTGTAACGGCATCGACGACAACTGCGACCGGAGCACCGACGAAGACAGCGCCGCCGATGCGCTGACCTGGTACGCCGACGCCGATGGCGACGGCTATGGCGACGCGCTGGACAGCACCCTGGCCTGCTACCTGCCCAGTGGCTATGTTTCCAACACCACCGATTGCGACGACTCCGCTGCGGCCGTCTCTCCTACGGCTACCGAAATCTGCAATAATATCGATGATAACTGTGATGGAGCTATTGACGAGTCAAGTGCTGCCGATGCACCCACCTGGTACACCGACAGCGACGGTGATGGCTACGGCGACGCCTCCTCCTCCTCCCGCTCCTGCACCCAGCCTTCCGGCACCAGTGCCCTGTCCACCGACTGCAACGACGGCAGCGCCGCCGTCAACCCGGGCGCGGTGGAAGTCTGCGCAGGCGTGGACGATAATTGTGATGGAGTCATCGAGGACTACACCGTGGCGACGGTCTACGGCGGATCGCTCACGGCCGGCAGCGAAAAGCACTACCAGTACAGCCCGGTCACCGCGGGCGGCGGCCACCTGGACGTGAACTGGACCTCCACCGGCACCAGCTACGAAGTGGCTGTCGGCAGCACCGCCGGGGACGACGACGTGTACGGCTGGACCTCGGTGGGGAACGTCACCTCCACCACGCTCACCGGGCTGACCCTGAGCGGGGCCTGGACCGGCGCCGCCTACTACGTCTCCGTGCGGGCGATCAGCGGCGGGGCGGCCTGCACCAACCTGACCACCTCGGAAGAGATCCAGATTGCGGAAGGTACGGTCTGGACCGGTACCGTCACCGACCTGCGCGCCCCAGATGCCTATGGTGGCTACAGCCAGAACTGGCCGGAAGCGGGGATGAATGCGGTCTATGGCGCGCACTACTTCGAGAGTATCGATATCAACACCGGCACTACCGTCCTGGTGCAGGGCTTCGGCAAGGCCGATGCCGTGGCAGAGGGCGTGAGCAGCGCGGCAGCTTCGGTGACCAGCCCGAAAGACGGCTGGATCGCGCTCTATGCCAACGACATCGCCCTGGGTGGAAGCATCACCGCCTCCGGACGCGGCTATGGTGGTGGCGGTGGTGGGGGCGGCGGCAGCACCACCGTAAGCTACCGCGGACGCGGCGGGGCGGCGGGCCTGGGCGGAGCGGGGGGCGTCAGCTTCACCGCCTATGCGGGTGCCGGCGGCGGCGGCTCGCCCGGGGGTGCGGGGGGCGTGGGCCGGACCACCGGTGGGGCGGGCAACCGCTACGGTGGCGGCAGCGGCTCGACCGGCTGCTCCGGGTCAAACGGACGTGTCGGTGGCGACGGAACCAGCAGCACCATCGGTGGGACGGGCGGCAATGCCTCCAGTGGGGTGGTCGGGGCGGCCGGCGTCGGAGAGTTTTCGGTTGGAGGAGGACGCGGCGTGAGTGGCTGCGACAACTGGTCCGGTGGCGGCGGCGGCGGTTTTGGTGGCGGCGGCGGTGGTGGCGGCCAGTGGGCGAGCGGCAGCCAGGACAGCTCCGGTGGTGGCGGCGGCGGCACGGGTGGAGCGGGGGGAGGGGATACCTCCACCGGAGGTGCCGGTGCGGGCCCACGCGGGGGCAGCGGCGGTGGCACCAGCTCCTACACCGGCATCGCCGGAACGGTAGGCGGCTATGCGGCGGCGGCGAGCAATGGCGACACCAGCACCGACCGCAACCTGTACCTGGGCAGCGGCGGGGGGGGTGGAGGAGGAGGCTACCAGGAAACCGGTGGAGGAGGCGGCGGCGCGGGCGGCGGTGCGATCCACCTGTACGCCTATGAGAGCCTGGTGATCGAAAGTACGGCCACGCTGGTGGCCAACGGGGCCGGGGGGGGCGGCGGTGCCCGGGACGACGGCGGCGCATCCACGGGCGGGGCCGGGGGGGTCGGAGGGGGTGGTGGCATCCGCCTGGAGGCAGCCGATCTGGTGATCGACGCGGTCAACCCCTACATCTCCGCCCGCGGCGGGGGGGGCAACACCACCAACGGCGGCACCATCAAGCTCTTCTACGAGACCTTGTCGGGGACCCTGCCGGCCTCCTCCAGTGCGGGGCGGGTCTACGATGCAGGTGTTGGATCCTGGGATCTTCCCTAGTGGTGGTGGGGCTGCCCGCAGACGCACGCCACAGGCTATAGGAGCAGATGATCCTGCTGCTCCTGTCCCTGTCCCTGGCCCAAGAGTCCGTAGATACCATCTCGCCGCCGGTCACCCTCGGTGCCTTCCGAGCGGCTTTTCCGGCGGGAACCACCATCCGGATGCGGGTGACCGCCCCCGGTCAGCCGGTGGTGGAGTCGCTGTGGCGCTGGGTGGAGGTGAATGCGGAGGGCGGGAAGATGTCCTCGCAGGTTTTTGCGGTCGACGGGACCCTTCTGGAGGATGAAGGCACCAGCGACACGCCCTGGATCGAGCTGATGGGTCACGCGTCCTTTCCCAAGGCGCAGACGGTGGTGAGTCGGGCGGTGGTGGATGTGCCGGCGGGTCGCTTTGAGACCACCCTCTACACGGTCACCAAGCCCGGTGAAGATGGTGTGATGCAGGTACATCGATATCATTTTGTAGACCAACTCCCCGGTCCACCGGTGCAGTACACCACCGAGCGGGAAGGGGTCGAGGTGTTCCGCATGGAGCTGGTGTCGCGACGGGTGGATCAGGCGGGCCTGCAGGTTGTGTCCGACCCGGTCGCGGACAGCCTCGCCGCAAAAATCGTCTTGCGAGCGGGGGATCCGGCGACAGAGCGCGGTCTGGCATTTGATTTTGTAGTCAATACTACAATCCGTAAACACCGCTGGGATATCCAGGGAAATCGGGTAGAGGTGCAGTGGGACACCCCAGAGGAGCACTGTACGGCAGTCCTGCCCATCCACTACACCGGCGAGGATGCCAGGCTGAAGGAGGCCTGGTCGATGTTTGTGAACGACCAATACTGGCTCTTGGCGGCCACCAAGCTTCAGGACCCGGGGGTGGTACGCACGGCCGATGGAAAGGACCTGCGCCTGTTTTTTCAGGGCGTGGGCCTGACCCCGGGGGACAGCTACCTCCTCCACGCGAACGACGAGGGAGATATTCTGGGTTGGGAGTATGTTTTGGAGTCTGGCCGAAGCGGCACTTGGACCTGGTCCGCGCCGGTCCAGGTGGGGGGGCTGCGGCTGTCGTTGGAGCGCCAGATGGCGGACCGGCTGATCCGCTTCCAGAATGTGCGGGTGGGCCGCCAGCGTCTGGGGAAGGACGGGGTGCGCTGTGAAGGGCGGGGGAAGGGGACGTAGTGCCTGCCATATGGCGCGTGGGCCGATGCGCTCGGTGCCGGTCGGGATAGCAGGTGTACATGGATGAGCTTTTTGAGATCCATGGCGCGCCCCGTGTCCTGGATGTAGGTTGCGGAAGTGGCCAATTTCTCCAACATTCGGCGCGTGCCCGGCCGGACTATCTGCACCTGGGCATCGAGCTGAACCAGCCGCTGCTGGAGCGGGCGGCGGCCGCAGCGCTGGATCTGCCCAACCTGCGTTTCGTATGCGGAGATGCGGTAGAAATGTTGTTTACACGCATACTTCCGGGCTCGCTGGACGAGCTGCACGTCTACCACCCGCAGCCCTACCGCGATCCCCGGGAGCAGCACCTGGGAGTGCTCTCTGAGCGTTTTTTGGAACGCGCACGGGTCGTTCTTAAGCCTTCAGGCTGCTTTTTTCTCCAAACGGATAGCCGCCCCTACGCGAAGTACCTTCTGGAGGCCCTCCCCCGCCATTTTCGGGTGGAAGTCCAGGAGGGCCCGTGGCCCGATGCGCCCCTGGGACGCACCCTCCGCGAGGGGATCGCGATACGGAAGAAGCTCACGATCCTGCGTCTTCGTGCCTTTCCGCTGGAAAAGTCTGGGGAGGGGGAGCCTCCGAAACCCTATTTTGAGCGGGGAGGGGTGAAGCGGCGCCACGCCCGGGCCAAGCCGGGCCGCCCCACGACCATCCACGGCTGAGCACCCGGCCCCCACCGGGAACCTTCGCAGGTTTGGCCTACCTATTTCGGTGGAACCGGGTCCCGGCTACCGGGCTTACGCTCGGGTGGCGGGGGGGGCTGCTGCATCCGAAGTGGCCCCGGCGGCGGTGTTTCCGACGGCGAGCCATCGAAATTCGGTAGGTCCTGCCTTCCTTCCACACCTTCGGCGGTACCATGCCGCTGGACACCTGCTGCTTCCTTCAGGCCAAGGAACGCGTCCATCTCCTGCATGGCGGCCTTGGTCGCTTCGAGCCGCACGCTGGGACCTGCACTTGTGGAAGCCGTAGGCCGCCCGATCTCTCGCGGGTTCAGCTCTGGTTTACCCTCGAAGATACGGAAGTGACCGTCGTCTTCGAGCCGGCCGAAGACCCGGCTGTCAGCCGAAACCGACGTGTCCAAGGGGGTGCACCAGAACTCCTTGCCCTGCAGGGTGGGATCCTTCCCCTCAAAGGTGCAGAATCGTCCGGTGTTCGCCACGATGATGGAGTAGTATTCGCCGATGGGGCCGCC
>JBEIQS010000293.1:0-5960 GCA_040376425.1 Alphaproteobacteria bacterium
GCGATCAACCCCGGTGCCAACGAAGTCTACTACGACGGCGTGGACCAGGACTGCGATGGCGCGTCGGACTACGACGCCGACAGCGACGGCCACGACTCCTCGTCCTACTCGGGCGACGACTGCAACGACTCCGATGCGAGCATCTACCCTGGCGCTTACGACGACCCCAACGACAACATCGACCAGGACTGCTCCGGAAGCGCCAACCACGATGCCGATGGCGACGGCTACGTGGACGTCACCTGGGGCGGAGATGACTGCGACGACGCCAATGGCTCGATCAACCCCGGCGCTGCCGAGGTCTGGTACGACGGCGTGGACCAGAATTGTGACGGTCAGGACGATGATCAGGACGGCGACGGCTTCGTGCTGGCCTCCGACTGCGACGACTCCGATGCCTCGGTCTACCCCTACGCGCCGGACGCCTGGTACGACGGTGTAGACTCCGACTGTGCGGGCAACTCCGACTACGACGCCGATGCCGACGGACACGACAGCGATGTCTACGGCGGAGACGACTGCAACGATGCCGACGCCACGGTCTACACCGGTGCGCCTGAGCTCACCGACGGTCTGGACAACGACTGCAATGGCATCGTCGAAGACGACGACGACGACGGCGATGGCCTGACCAACGGCCAGGAAGCCATCATCGGCTCCTCCATCAACGATCCCGACACCGACGGCGATGGGGTCTGGGACGGCACCGAAGTGGGCTCCGACATTCAGCGTCCCCGCGACAGCGATGGCGACGGCGTTGAAGACTGGAACGATGCCGACGACGACGAGGATGGCATCCCCACCGCCCAGGAAGACGTGGGCTACGATGGGAGTGATCCCACTTCTGTATTGCCGGATACCGATGGGGACGGCACCCCCGACTACCTCGATCTGGACTCCGATGCCGACTCGCTGCTGGACAGCGAAGAGGGCACGATCGACAGTGATGGCGATAGCCTCCCCGACTTCCAGGACGAGGACGACGACGACGACGGCATCGGCACCGCCACCGAGCTGGCAGAGGACGCGGATGGGGACGGTCAGCCCGACCCCGACGCCGATGGCGACGGCCTTTTCAACAGCCTGGACGAGGATTCGGACGACGACGGCGCGGTGGACCGCGTCGAAGGTACCGGCGACGCCGACGGCGACGGCATTGCCAACTATGTCGATCCCAACTCGGTGGTCACCGCCAACGACGTGGACGGCGACGGCTACGTGGATGTCGCCTTCGGCGGCACCGACTGTGACGACAGCGATCCGGCCATCAACCCCGGCGCAACCGAATTCTGGTACGACGGCATCGACCAGAACTGCGACGGCCGCGACGACGACCAGGACGGCGATCTCTTCGGCATTGCCGACGATTGTGACGACCGGGATGCCTCCGTCTACCCCGGCGCTTCCGACGCCTGGTACGACGGAATTGATGCCGACTGTGCCGGTGACTCCGACTTTGATGCCGACGGCGACGGCTACGACAGCAGCGCCTTTGGCGGTACCGACTGCGATGACAGCAACGTCACCGTCTACCCCGGTGCCCCCGAGCTGGATGACGGGCTGGACAACGACTGCGACGGCATCACCGAGGACAACGACCGCGACGGCGATGGCCTCTCCGATGCCGACGAGGCGATCGTGGGCTCTGACCCCGACAACGCTGACTCCGACGGCGACGGCGTCTACGACGGCACCGAAGTGCCCGATCCCACTGTCCCCGCCGATACCGATGGGGACGGAGACCCGGACTGGAACGACACCGACGATGACAACGACGGCATCGACTCCTCCGAAGAAATTGGTGCCTACGACCCCACGGATCCCACTTCTGTATTGCCGGATACCGATGAAGATGGTATCCCCGACTACCTGGATCTGGACTCCGACGACGACACGCTGCTGGACGGCGATGAAGGCACGGCAGACTTCGATGGCGACACCCTGCCCGACTTCCAGGATAGCGACGACGACGGCGACGGCATTGGAACGGCTGAGGAGACCGGTGTGGATGCCGACGGAGATGGCGTGGCCGATCCCGACGCGGATGGCGACGGTGTGACCAACCACCTGGACGAGGACTCCGACGACGACGGCTTCACCGACGCCGAAGAAGGCAATGGCGATGCCGACGGGGACGGCATTCCCAACTATGTCGACCCGGACTCGGGCGGCAATTACGATCTGGACGGCGACGGCTACATCGACGTGGCTGCGGGCGGCACGGACTGCAACGACAGCGATGCCACCATCAACCCGGGCGTGACCGAGACCTACTACGACGGCATCGACGCGAATTGTGACGGTCTTTCCGACTACGATGCCGATGTGGACAGCTACGATGCCGCCGGCTACGGCGGCGACGACTGCAACGATGCCGACCCCACCGTCAACCCCGGCGCGGTGGAGATCCTGGACGGCCAGGACAACAATTGTGACGGCGTCATCGACGAGCTGGACCAGGATCAGGATGGTCTCAGCGACTTCGAGGAGACCCAGATCGGCTCCGATCCGCTCAATCCCGACACCGACGGCGATGGCGTCTGGGACGGCACCGAAGTGCCGGACGCCAGTGCCCCCCGCGACAGCGACACCGATGGCACTGCGGACTGGGGTGACTCCGACGACGACAACGACGGTATCGACACCTCGGACGAAATCGGTGACTATGACGCCAGCAACCCGGACTCTGAACTCCCCGATACCGATGGGGACGAGATCCCGGACTATCTGGATCTGGACTCCGACGGTGACAGCGCCCTGGATGCCGACGAAGGCAATGTAGACAGCGACGTGGACGGCACGCCTGACTTCCAGGACACCGACGACGACAACGACGGCATCGACACCATCGTCGAGCAGAATGTGGATGCCGACGGCGACGGCATCGCCGATCCTGATGCCGATGGCGACGGCACGCCCAACCGCATCGACACCGACTCGGACGACGATCAGCTCTCCGACATCGCCGAGGGGGTCGAAGACGAAGATGGGGATGGGATCCCCAACTTTGTTGATCCGGCCGAGCCCTGTCTGGACAACTGCGACAGCGGTGACTCCGGCGACAGTGGCGATAGTGGCAAGGATAGCGGCGAGATGTTGCCCATCTACAAGGGGGGGGGCGGCTGTGGCTGTACCACCGCTCCGGTGGCGCCGCTCTGGAGTATCGCCGGTTTGCTTGCGCTCTTTGGCCTGCGGCGCCGCCGGTAGTCAAAGACCCGCAAAGCGATAGGAAGTCCACCACACTTCTGCTAAGATGCACCCGCCATTGGAGGTGAGGTGGACTACAACGCGCAAGTGATGGACAAGGTACGCGGTTGCTTTGCGGATGCTCTGGGTTTGGACCTGGACGAGGTGCAGCCGGATTCCAAGGTGATCGGCGATCTCGGTGCGGAGAGCCTCGACTTTCTGGACATCGCCTTTCGTCTGGAGCGCGCCTTCGACATCCGCATTCCCCGTGGCGGCATCGAGGCCGCCTCCAAGGAAGGTCTGGCGGAGGGCGAGAGCTACGAAGTCAACGGCGTGCTCACGGCGGCCGCGCTGGAGCGCCTTGCCGCCCACATGCCGGAGGTACCCCCGGAAGAGTTCCGCACCGGCCTGAAGGTGTCGGAAGTTGCCAGCCTCTTCCGTGTTGCCACCTTCTACAACGTCGTCGTCAAGCTCCAGGCGGACAAGGCCAAAGCCACCGCATGAAGCGTTTTGTCTGTGTGGTGCACCCCCTGGTGCCCCTGGCCAAGCGTCTGGGGGGACTACGCACCGCAAAGCCGGAGATCGTCCTTGGAAAACGGGACGGCACCGACCTGGACGACGTGGGTGTCTACGGCAGGGTGGGGCTGGGCGACGTGGAGGGAGTTTTTGTAGGAGTGCCGCTGCTTCCCTCCCAGATTCTGGAGGATCAGGAGCGCGCACTGCGGGGGATGGAGCGTGCGGTACAGCTTGCCGCGCCGGTTTCTTTTGTAGGCCTGGGGGGGGTTTTTGCCGTGGTGGCGGGCCGCGGTACTGCCCTGGAAGCAGCCTGCGGCCTTCCGGTGACCACCGGCAACGCCGCCACGGCCTGGGCCGCCTCCACGCTGGCACGCCGCCTTGCCCGGGGGCCGGTGGCGGTGCTCGGTGGCAAGGGCACCGTCGGCAAAGCTGTAGTGGAAGTCTTGCGGGGTCAAGGGCTGGAAGTCACGCCCGATCCTGCTGATCTGCATCCATTTCGTCTCGTGGTCGGCTGCCACACCACCGGCTCGGTGCTGGCACCCGAGCAGCTTTCGCCGGGGACCACCCTGGTGGATGTGGCCCTTCCGCGATCCCTCACGGGTCCACCCCCACCCGGAGTTCGGGTTCTCAAAGGCGAGTCTCTGGCGCTTCCACCGGGTTGGCGACGCGATGGCTGGGGCCACATCGTCCATCTGGTCGCCGGCTACGGGCGCGCGTCCGTCTACGCCTGCGTGATCGAGCCGCTGGTGGCCCTGGCAGTAGGCCGCGACCGGCCCTGGCAGCAGGGCAAGAGGCTTGACGCGTCAACAGTTTTGGCCTTCGGTGAGGCGGCGGAAAAGTTGGGCTTCTCCCCTGAAGAGCGACCTCTGCTCCCTCCCCCGCCATGGGTGGAGCGCCTGTTGGGAGCAGAAGCCGGTTAAGAGCGGTGGATGAATACGCTCTGGCTGGGGAAGGTGGTAGCGGGCGGTGCCCGGGTTGAGGTGGCAACGGACAGCCTGGTCACCCACGGCGTCTGTGTGGGCATGACTGGATCGGGTAAAACCGGTCTCTGCATTGCTCTTTTAGAGGAATTGGCGGCGGCGGGTGTGCCCGTGGTGGCTATTGACCCCAAAGGGGACCTCACCAACCTCGCGCTCACCGAGCCGCCGGTAGAGGGGGCAGCGTCCTGGCAGGCCGGCCAGGCATCCTGGGGCATCACCGCCGCCGACGTCGCCGCGTGGAAAGCCAAGGTGGACCTACGTATCTACACGCCAGGCTCCAATGCGGCCGAGGGTGTGGATGTGCTCGCGGCCCTGCGTCGTCCCGCGGAGGCGGAGGACGAAGAGACCCGCCGGGAGCGGGTGATCGGCACCGTCTCGGCGCTTTTGGGCCTCGCCGGCGAAGAAGCCGACCCGGTGCGATCCCCCGCCCATGTGGTCCTCTCGCGCATCCTCTCCGAGGCCTGGGCGCGGGGCGACGACCCCGATCTGGAGCAGCTTGTGGCCCTGCTTCTGGATCCTCCCTTTGTCAAAGTCGGCGTTTTTCCCACCGATCGCTTCTTTCCCCCCGATGATCGCTTTGCGCTTGCCCGCAAGCTCAACGCGGTGTTGGTCAGCCCCGCTTTTGCCGCCTGGAACCAGGGAAGTGCCCTGGACCCCGAGCGCCTGTTTGCGCCGTCGGCAGGAAAAACCCCGGTCCACATCTTCACGATTGCCCATCTTTCCGAGGTGGAGCGTCAGTTTTTTGTGGGCCTCCTCCTGGAGCGGGTGGCCCTTTGGACCCGCTCCCTTCCCGGCTCCACCCGCCTTCGCGGCCTGGTGTTTTTTGACGAGGTCTGGGGCTACCTGCCGCCTCATCCCAAAAATCCGCCCACCAAGCGGCCCCTGCTCACCCTCCTGAAACAGGCCCGCGCCGTCGGCATCGGCGTGATGTTGGCCACCCAGAACCCGGTGGACCTGGACTACAAAGCCCTCTCCAACACCGGCACCTGGCTCCTCGGCCGCCTCCAGACCCGCAACGACCGCGATCGGGTTGCGGATGGTCTCTCCACCGCAGGTCTTGACCGATCCATGGTGGACCAGCTCTTGGACAGCCTCCAACCCCGCCGCTTCCTCCTCTACCAGTCCACCAAGACCCCCGCAGTCTTTGACGTCCGCTGGACCCGCACCACCCTCACCGGCCCCCTCACCCGCTCTCAGCTCCGCGCCATCGCCAGACCGTCTCAGCCCCCTCCCCTCCCACCCTCCCAGCCCTTCGGTGCGCCACCCCCCGCCCCGCCC
>JBEIQS010000034.1:0-38184 GCA_040376425.1 Alphaproteobacteria bacterium
CAACGCCACGGTGGACGCGGCGGCCGAGGCCGCCCGCATCCGCGAAGAGAAGGAAGGCGCGCGCCTTCTGGCCGAGGCTACCCGACGCCGCGAGGAGCAGGAGCGCGCCGACGCGCGGGCCCGGGCCGAGGCCGAAGCTGCCCGGATCTACCAAGAGCAGGAAGAAGCCCGGCTACGCGCCAAGGCCGAGGCCGAGGAGGAAGCCGCTCGGGTGCGCGAGGCCCGTCGCCGGGCCCGCCAGGCCGCCAAGGCTCAAGCAGAGGCAGAGGCAGAGGAACAGCGTCGCCGGCGCGAAAGTCGGCAGCAGACCGAGGCCGCCCGCCGCAAGGTGGCGTCCGAGGAGAGCGCCCGCCGCGCGGCTGCCGAGGCAGAACGTCGCCGAGAAGCACGGGAAAATTGGGAGCGTGAACAGCGCCTCCGTGCCTTCCGGCAGCGGGCCCTGGCCGAGCTCCCTCCCCCTCCCCTGGATCCCCGCCCCCAATTCCGCAGGTTGGTGCAGGCCAGCGCGGAACAGCCAGACTGGGCCGATCACCGCTATCAGGCCCGAAAAGCCCGCTATGCCGCCCGCCAGCGCCAACTGCGCCACGAACAGCTTGAGCCGCTGCGTCAGGTGGCCGCAGCCGTTGGCGCACGCCTGCTCCGCCAGCTCCGTGCCGCCCGCGACTTCTGGCGGGCCAGCCCGGAGAACCGGGCCAGCATCGAGGACGAGCTCAGCTTCCGGCAGGAAGCCGCCCTGCGGGAACGCCGGATGATCCAGGTCCAGCGGAGTGCCACCGAGGACATGCGCTTCCGCTGGCGCGCCGCACTGCAAGAAAAACGCGAGCTTGGACGTAGACTTCAAGAACAGGCACCGCCCGAACTTCCCCTGGAGACGCAGCGCCTCCAGCTTCGCCTGCAACTGCGGGCGGACGAGCAGCGCCTGCGCGCCGCCCAGACCCGCGAGCAGGCCGCCGCTACCCGACGCCAGAAGCTTCTGCTTCAAAAGACGCAGCTCGATCAGCAGGAGTTAAGCGGCGATACGCCCGATCAGCGGCAGAAAGCGCGGGAGCAGGAGCTGGCCGCCCAACAGTCGCGCCGTCGGGAAGCACGTCTGCAGCGTGCGGGCATCGCCTTGCGACGTTCGGCGCGTGCTTTTGCGGGCGCACTGCCGGCAGGCGCCCGCTGGCTCCAAATACGCCTCGAAGCACCGCCCCTCCCGCCGCTGCTCCCCGGCGCAGACCTGCGCGGTTGCCGGCTCGAAGACCTGGATCTCCGCGGAAAAGACCTGCGCGGGGCACAGTTCCAGCGTGCATCTCTGGTGGGCGCGGACCTGCGCGGTGCGGATCTGCGCGGCGCCGACCTCTCCGAGGCGGACTTGACCGACGCGCGCCTGAGTGGCGCGAATATGCGCGATGTATGCCTGGATCGAGCCATCCTGGACCAGACCCTTATGGATGGCGTGGATCTGACCGGTGCCAGCTTTGAGTATGTACAGGCCCAGAGTGTCCGCGGCCTGGACAGCGTCACCCGTGCGCGCATCCGGGCGCAGGCCGCCACGCACAATGAAGATCGGGTGACCCTGGCCTCGGCGGCCATCGTCGCGGGTACCCTCGCTGCGGGCCTGCTTTTGTATCTTGGCGTACAATGGATCCGGCAGGACGAAGTGGACCCCGGCAAGTTGGAGCAGGCCGCCTCCGACGCGCAGCGTACGGGGCGGACGGGCGAGGCCAGCGAGAATTTCGCCGCCCTGGCCGCCCAACAGGAGCTACCCGATCAAAAAGTGAATTTTTTGCTCGAAGCTGCGTCTGCTGCAGAAGAGTCCAAAGATCCCGCCCGCACGCTGGAGCTCCTGGAGCTGGCCATGGCCGCAGCGGCCGAGGGCCCGATGGAGGTCACCGTTCGCCTTCGCCTCGCCCGGGCCCAGGCGCGTGCAGAGCTGCGTACCGACGCAGAGGCGCAGTACCGCTCCCTGCTCGACCGGATCGACCTGGAGCCCACCCAGCGCGCCGAGGCACTGGTGGGCCTGGCGGGCACCCTGACCGAAGGCCAGGATGCGGAAGTGACTCGCCTCCAAACAGAACTTTTGGAGAGCGGCGCCACCGACCTGGAGCGCAGTGCCCTGGCGCTGGCCCTGGCGGATGGCTGGGCCGCGATGGCGCGGCCAGAGTCCGCCTTGGCGGCTATTCAACTGGCGTTGGACCTGGTCATTTCTCCGCCGGAACGTGCAAACCTTCAGTTGCGTCAAGCGCGGTTGATGGTGGACGCCGGCGATAGCGACGGCGCGCTGGCCCTGTACCAGAAGCTGATGCAGGACGGGGGAACGCCGGGAATGGACGCACGCCTGGGAGGTGCAGAGCTGCTCCAGCGGCGCGGAAAGGGCGAAGAAAGCGAGCTTCTCCTCAAGCCCTTGCTGGAGAGCGACGACGAGGATCGCAAGGCCTATGCCCGCATCATCCTCGCGTCGGTGGTGGCGGCTCGGGGAGATGAATCCCAGGCGGTCAACCTTCTGAAAACGGTGCTCGCCTCCTCCGCCCTCTCCCCCCGCCGCATGGACGAAGCCCGCTTGATGTTGGGGCGCCTGCTGGTGCGCAGCGATCCCGACGCGGCGGCCAGCCTCGCTGCCGAAAATCCCATGTTGCATGAGGAGATGCTCTTGGGGCAGGCGCGGGCACTTCGGGAAGCCGGCCAGCGCAGCAAGGCCCGGGAGATCTGGGTGGAGCTGGTGGACGGCGAAAAAACCTCGGAGGACGCCCGCACCGAAGCGCAGTTGTCTCTGGCAGATCTGCAGCTTGAAGAGGGAGATCCAGAGGGTGCCCTGCGGCGCTTCGAGGCCCTTCTGGAGCGCACCACCACCGCCACCCTGCGGCAGCGGATTGTGCTGGGCATGGCCGACGCTTTGGTGCGGATGGGCAGGCTCCAGGAGGCCGAAGTCAAGTATGAAGGCCTGATTCCGGTGGCCCCGGAGGATCTGGCGATGCGCTGCCGCCTGGGACTGGCCCGCACCGCGGCGCTGCGCGGCCAGAACGATCGTGCCTCGCGTCTGTACCTGGAAGTGGCGGGCATGGACGGCCCCTGGGCGGTCGAGGCCCTGCTGTCCCTGGCCGAGCTGCGCGAGCGCGGCGGTGACCACGCCGGGGCCATCCAGGCACTTCGGTTGGCGCGCACCCGACCCGGGGCCGAGGCCGAGCGCCGCACCGCCGTGGACATTGCCCTGGCCGCAATCCTCGCCGAGCAGGGCGATCCGGAAGCAACCAAACTGTATGGTACACTACTGGAGGCACCGGATCCCGGCGTGCGCACCCAGGCCCGCCTCGCCGTGGGGCAGCAGCTCTTGACCGAAGATCCCGCGCTGGCCCTGACCCGCTTTGACGAGGCCGTCTCCGAGGCCCCCACGCCCGAGCTGCGGGCAGAGGCGCGCGCAGGCTGGCTGCGGGCCGCCCTGGCCACCGGGCAGGCCACAGCGGCCGTGGAGCGGGCGCAGGCCTGGCTGGCCGCCGAGAGCGACAGCCAGCGCCGCGGCGAGCTGGTCCTGGGTGTGGTGGCGGCGCTGCACACCGAGGGCCGCCTGGAAGAGGCTGCGAGCCTGGGCGAGCGCTACCTGGTCGAGGGCGGCTTCGAGCTGGCGATGGAGCTTTCGGGGGTGTACCGCGAGCGCGGGCAGTTGGATCAGTCGATCCGCACCCTCCAGGCCGCAAAACCGACCTCGGTGGAAGACAAAGTCTGGCAGGGCGAGACCTTGCTGGAGGATCTGCTGCTGGCGAGCCGCTGGACAGAGGCCGAGTCCCTCTGCGAAAAGCTGGGGAAATTGCCCGGAGGTCAGGCCGTGGCGCGCTTTGGAAAGGCGCGGGTGCTGCGGGAGCAGGGCCGACTGGAGGAGGCGCTCTCGCTGATGGGCGAGCTGGAGGACCCGCGGGTCCCCATCGAAAAAGCGGCGATCCTTCAGGCGTTGGGACGGGATGAGGAGGCGGAGCTGCTGTTCCGTCGGATGCTCTTGGCATCCGAGCCGGAGTCGCGTTCGGCCGGGCAGGTGGGCCTGGGTCGGGTGCTTTTGGAGCGCGGGGACGCCGCCGAGGCCTTAAAAGCCTTGGACCAGGGCCCGGTAGAGGAGGCCTTTGCGCTCTCTGCGGCCCAGGTGCGTGGCGAGGCATTGTTGGCGCTGGGCAAATTACCAGAGGCGAAGGCGGTCTATGCAGCCCTCCAGGGAGATGCCGAGGCCCGCACCGTGGGTGCGTTGGGCCTGGGCAATTGTGCGCTTGCCGCCGATGATCCGGTGGGCGCCCGCGCATGGTTCGAGCAGGCGCAAGTCAGCCCGGATCGCTACTACCAGGCCCACGCCCTGGCTGGCTTGGTGCGCACCGCCGCCGAAGCCGGAGATCCAAGTAAAGCCGGAGAGCTTCTGTTGAGGCTCAAAAAAGACTACGAAGACCGTGCGGATGCCATTGCGCAGGCGGAGGCGAGTGTGGAGTGATTTGGGAGCAAAGTGGAGTAAAGTTTATCCTCGCAAAATCTTGACATCCGCTGACAACTGCCGTAGACTCGCGCTTCAAGGGAGAGCGCGATGTTTGTTTCTACACTGCTGGCACTTACGATGGGTAGCACGGCCCGGGCCGACACCCTGAGCACCACTTCCTACAGCGGCGCGGCCAACGGCAACGGCGGTGTGATGTTCGAGGTGCAGGCGACCAATAGCCTGACCATCACCGGGCTGTCGGTCTACGGCTACTCCGCCACCACCTCCCTACCGTATCTGGTCTACTACACCACCTCCGCCCTTGCGTCGGTCACCAACACCCCCTCGGCCTGGACCCAGGTTGCGGCTGGCACCACAGGCTCCGTCTCCCAGACCGTGGGCCATGACATCACCCTCACGACGCCGATCTCGATGCCCGCCGGCAGCACTTACGCCCTCTACGCAACCTTTACTTCCGGCACCATGTTCTACCGGAACGGCACCACACTCGGCGCGGACCTCGCCCGCGACAGCAACTTCGCCATCCTCCAGGGCCATGGCCGCGCCTACAACACCACCTGGACCTCGGGGCTGAACACCCCGCGTACCTACGTGGGCGCCATCACCTACACGGCCTGCACCGCCTCCACTTGGTACCGCGACGCCGACAGCGATGGCTATGGTACTTCCGGCACCACCCAGTCCGCCTGCACCCAGCCTACCGGCTACGTCAGCAACAACACCGACTGTAACGACAGCAACGCCGCGATCAGCCCCGCCGATTCCGAGATCTGCGACGCCGCCAACACCGACGAAGACTGCGACACGCTGACCGACGACAACGACAGCAGCGCCACCGGCCAGAGCACCTGGTATGTCGATGCCGACACCGACAGCTACGGCAGCAGCTCCGCCACCCTCAGCACCTGCGACCAGCCCGGCGGCTACGTCAGCACCAGCACCGATTGCGACGACAACAACCTCGCGATCAACCCCGGCGCCACCGAGATCTGCGACGCCGCCAACACCGACGAAGACTGCGACGGGGCGACCGACGACAACGACCGCAGCGCCTCCGGCCAGAGCACCTGGTACCAGGACACGGACGCCGACACCTATGGAAATGCCTCCTCCACCCTGGCGCGCTGCGATCAGCCCTCCGGCTACCTCGCCGACAACACCGACTGCGACGACAGCCGGGTGGATGTAAACCCGGGGGCGACCGAACGTTGTGATGCCGCCAACACCGACGAAGACTGCGATGGTGCCAGCGATGACAGCGATAGCAGCGCCACCCAGCAAAGCTACCGCTACCTGGATGCGGATGGCGACACCTACGGAAACCCAGCTTCCAGCCTGTACCTTTGCGATCACCCTTCGGCCTACGTCACCGACAGCAGCGACTGCGACGACAGCCTTGGCAGCATCAACCCCGCCGCGCAGGAGATCTGCGACGCGGCAAACACCGACGAAGACTGCGATGGCAGCAGCGACGATGCCGACAGCAGCAGCACCGGCAGAGAGATCTGGTACCAGGACGCGGACGGGGATCTGTATGGAAACTCAAACGACCAACTTGTCCGTTGTGATCAACCCACCAGCTACGTGGATGATCTGACCGACTGCAACGACAGCGACAGCGGCATCAACCCGGCCGCCACCGAGGTCTGCGACGCCCAGAACACCGACGAGGACTGCGACGGCGATGCGGACGATGCTGACAGCTCCGTCGCAAGTGCGGGTTTCACCGCATACTACAACGATGGGGACAACGACGGCTTCGGCACCGGTGCCGCCACCCGCCAGTGTGATGCCCCCACCGGCTCCACCGAAACGGATGGCGACTGTGATGACAGCAACCTCTCCATCTACCCCGGCGCCCCCGAAAGCTGTAATGGGAGCGACGACAACTGCGACGGCCTGATCGACGAAGCGGCCGCGGTGGATGCGGCCACCTGGTATGCCGACGGGGATGGGGACAGCTACGGGGATTCTTCCTCCTCTACCCGCGCCTGTACGGCCCCAGCCGGCTTTGTGGCCGACAGCAGCGACTGCGACGACGGCACCACCCTGGCCAACCCGGCGGCCACCGAAAGCTGCGACGGCCTGGACAACAACTGCGACGGTGCGGTCGACGAAAACAGTGCGGTCGACGCCGCTACCTGGTACACGGACGGTGATGGTGACAACTACGGGGGCACCGGCAGCCAGCTTGCCTGCACCCAACCCACCGGGACCGTGGCCGACAGCGGCGACTGCAACGATGGCGACAACAGCATCTATCCTGGTGCCACCGAAGTTCCCTACGACAGCATCGACCAGGACTGCAACGGCACCGACGTGTGCGACGACGATGGGGATGGTGCGGACGCCCTGGCCTGCAATGGCGACGACTGCGACGACACCAACCTGGACATCTACGTAGGTGCCGCAGAAAGCTGGTACGACGGGGTGGATCAGGACTGTAGCGGCGGTAGCGACTACGACTACGACGCCGACGGCTATGACTCCGAGAGCTACGGCGGCACCGACTGCGACGACAACCTGGACGATGTCTATCCCGGTGCTCCGGATCAACCTTATGATGGGGTAATCAACGACTGCGACGCGGCGAACGAGTACGATGCCGATGGCGACGGCTTCCAGAGTGCGGACTGGGGTGGCGATGACTGCGACGATGCCAACTCTGCGATCAACAGCACTGCGGCAGAAGTCTGGTATGACGGACTGGATCAGAACTGCGATGGGTCCAGCGACTACGATGCCGATGCCGACGGTTTTGATAGCTCTGACTGGGGTGGCGACGACTGCGACGACAGCAATGACGCCATCTTCCCCGGAGCGGCGGACGAACCTTATGATGGGCAAATCGACGACTGTGATGCCTCTGACGAGTATGATGTGGATGGCGACGGTGCGCTGCACCCCTCCGGCGGCGGCAACGACTGCAACGACGACGATGCGGCGTTGAACCCCAGCGCCACGGAAACCGTGGCGGACGGGTTGGACAGCAACTGCGACGGTGGCGATCTGTGCTACGTCGATGCGGACGAGGACGGGCAGCGGGATGCGGATGGCGCCACCCTGGCCTCCACCGATCTGGACTGTACGGATGCGGGTGAGGCCGAGGACGCCGATCCAGCCACCGACTGCGACGACACGGTCGCGACCACCTTTGCGGGCGCGGAAGAGCTGTGCGATGAGGTGGACAATTCCTGCGACGGTACCGTGGACGAGGGCTGCGAAACGGACAGCACACCGGTAGACGACTCGGGCAAAGATAGCGGCAAAGATAGCGGGAAAGGCGAGGACCCCACCTGCGGCTGTAGCAGTGGTGCACCCGAGGGCGCGCTGGGGCTGCTGCTCCTGGGCGGTCTGGCCCTACGGCGTCGGGCGCGCGGGGAAAGCCGGGATCAGGCTTGAGACCGGGCGGGACCGCCCTTCTACCGCCCATCCGCGGGCGAGGGGGACTTCAGGGGGCAGGAGCCAAAAGCTGCTGCTCCCAGTACACTTCGCCCAGGGGATAGTCCGTCAAATTGTGGTACTTCGCCGTTTCTTCGGTCATGCGATAGCGACCCAGGGAGAGGCGGGCGGTGGAGGTGCCTGCGGGGGGATCCCAGGTGATCTCGCGGCTCTCTCCGGGAGCGAGCCGGTTGTCGCCCAGTTTTTTGGGGGTGGGCCACCACTCCCAGCTCTGGCCCAGCCGCTCTTCCTTCCGGCCCAGCTCCTTTCCGCTTGCATCCACAAAAACAACCGTCGCCAGCAAAAAGCGCTCGGGATCACCCGTGGGCACCCGATGCCCGGCCTGGCTGTTGACCAGCAGGAGGCGCACCTTTCCTTCCGTCCAGGTGGCAGAGGCGCTCACACCGGGCGGAAAAACCCCCTCGGGCGGCTCGATCCCGGCAATTTTGGGAATGCCCGAGCCGGGAAACCAGTGCCGGTGGCCGGTGCGGGGCGCGGAACCCGTCGCGGCGGGGCGCTCTACCGGGGGCATATGGCAGCCCTGGCAGGGCACATTTTTGTACGGACCGGCCGCCCACTCCTCGCCGGTGCGAAAGGTGCAGGTGAAGGTCTTTCCGGGGTACTCGGCCACCGCCTGGTGGCAGCGCAGGCACAGATCCGCCGTGAGAAAAGTCTGGTCCTGAGCAGTGGGATGGGCGGAGGTCTTGACGCCGGTAGGGCCGTGGACCACGCCGTCGCGGACATGACAGGCGGCACAGGTGATGCCCTCCTGCTGCAACGCCGCATCAAAGTGGGGATTTGTGGCCCATCGCGGCTTTTCTACATCATCGTCGATCAGGCCCAACGGTAGCTGCGCGTGCTGCACCTGAAGGGGCGTATGGCAGTTCTGGCACAGCCACCGGTTCTCGGACTTGGTCATCTCCACCTGAAGCTGCGGATCGACCCAGGCCATTGCGTGGGTGGAGACTTTCCACTCGGCGTAGATCTCGCTGTGGCAGCCGCCGCAGGAGGCCGCCGACAGAGACGACAGGCCCTCGGGGATCACGCGGCCGTCGGCGAGGGGCTGTTCGTAGATCGGGCGACTGGCGAGAAATTGTTGCGACGCAGCAAAGGGATCTTTGGGAGGACCGCTGCATGCACTGCCCACCCCCAAAAGCAGCACCGGGATCGTCCATCGGCGAAGAAAGCTGCTTGCAAGGCGATTCTGCTTCACAGCAATCCTCCTCCTCTACTCCGACCGATCCACCACCGATCCGAAAAAGACACGTAGATCGATGGCATGCCACAGGTGGAGCTGGTCCCCCAGGGCAAACTGGATGCCGTAGTCGATGGCGGCGTACTCCGACAGCAGGCTGACCCCGGCGGTGACATTGTGTGCGCCCCCGTCCAACAGGTAGCCGCCCCGCAAGCCCACCAGCTTCACAATCCCTACTTCAACGCCCGCTCCAAGCCGGGCTTCCTTCCACAGCAGTCCCTTTTCGACCGGCACCACTCCGTCCAGCTCGATGCCGAAAAAGTCGCCGGGCGCCCAACGGATTCCGCCGTCCAGCTCGCGCGGGGTGCCGTCGAACTCGTTCAACAGCATATTGTGAAAGCCCGCTGCGAGGGTCAGCGAAGGAAGGGGCTTTCCGGCGGCGCCCGCACCGAAGTTGAAGCCGCCCGATTTGCCGGAGCGCTCGCCGATCTTCCAGTCATAGCCGCCAGAAATAGAAAAAGACAGGCGACGATCCAGCAACGGATAGGCAAAAACCAGCCCCACCCCCTGGTGCTCGGCGGGGTCCAACAGCGCATCGGCCGGGTCTTTCCAGCCCGGCAGATCCTCCCCTTGCAAGGCCAGGGTATCGGTGGTTCGGTACCACCGTAGCCCCATCGTCACCTGGCTGGTCCGGCTGTCCAGGGCCATGGAGTGCAGATGAAAAGTTTTGTCTGGACCGAAGCCCGCCCCGGCCAAAACGTCGTAGCGGGGATCCAAAGATGCTGCGGCGACATTTCGCATAAGTGAGCCGGGATCCGAGGAATTTGCCCGACCAGTCTCACCAGCGCCCAGCGAACGTGCCCCCAGCTCCTGCCCGTAGGCGCTATTTTGGCCCAAGAACCCCACCGCCCCTACAATCGCCCACTTGCCGACGTGCATAGCCCTGCTTACTATGGCGGACCCCCCTGTTGAGCAAGGTGCCCCCCAAAAGGAGATTCTATGACGCCCGAGCGTACCGAGTTCTTTCGCAGTCTCCTGAAGGAGCGCCTGGCCGCTCTGCTGGTGGAGGCGGGCTCTACCGTCACCAACCTGACCGGCGACAAAGAAAACCTAGCAGATCCCATCGATCTGGCCAGTATGGAGTCCAACCGTGACTTCCAGCTCCGTATCCGCGACCGCGAGCGGGTGCTGATCCACAAGATCCAGGAAGCCCTGAGGCGCCTGGAGGACAATGAGTACGGCATCTGCGTTGCCTGTGGCGACGAGATCTCCGAAAAACGCCTCATTGCTCGCCCGGTTGCCACCCACTGCATTGACTGCAAGACCGAGCTGGAGCAGCTCGAGCGTTCTTCGCGGGAGATTTAGCGATGGTTCGCAAGGCGGTTTTTCCAGTCGCCGGATTGGGAACCCGCTTTTTGCCCATCACCAAAAGTGTTCCGAAGGAGATGCTGCCGCTTCTGGACCGCCCCTGCTTCGCCTATGTGGCAGCAGAGGCTGTAGAGGCCGGAATCACCGAGCTGGTGCTGGTGACCGCCCGTGGAAAAACAGCGATCGAAGACTACTTTGACCGCTCCCCGGCGCTGGAACAAAGCCTGGAAGCCGCCGGGAAGTTGGAGCTCTTGGAGGAAGTCCGGGCCATCGCCCGTCACACCAAAATCGTGAGTATACGCCAGCATGAGCCCCGTGGTCTGGGCCACGCTGTGCTCACGGCAGCGCCGGCCGTGGGCAACGACGACTTTGCGGTGATCCTTCCCGACGATATCGTGGATGGTCAGCCGCCGGCGATCGGCCAACTTCTCGCCATCCACGCCGAGCATGGTGGAGCCGTCGTCGCATTGAAGGATGTGCCGCGCGAGCACACCAACCGCTACGGCATCTGTGCGGGGCCCTGGCTGCGGCCGGACCTGATGCAGATCCAGAACATGGTGGAGAAGCCGAAGCCGGAAGATGCTCCTTCCACCTCGTCGATCGTCGGTCGCTATGTGCTTCCGGGGCGCATTTTCGAGATCCTGGAGCACACGCCTCCGGGTCGGGGCGGCGAGATCCAGCTCACCGATGCTATCGCGGTGCTGGCGGCGGAGGGGGCGGTTCGCGGGCTGCGCTTTCAGGGTCAGCACTTTGATACCGGCCACCCTCTTGGGCTTCTCGAAGCCTCCATCTACTATGCCTTGCGACGGCCCGACACCGCAGAAGGCACCCGCGCGCTGCTGGCGCGCCGCATGGGGCAGCAAGGCGCCTGAAGAGCGCACCGATCCACCGGGCCTTTTGAGGTGCTCTCCCCTCAAGAATCGGAGCGGGTTACAATGTCCGTAATGGATTCTACTCTCCGCATCTACGAGGTCAGTCCGCGAGACGGCCTCCAGAACGAGCCTTCGGTGGTCCCTACGGCCGCCAAGCTGGAGCTGATCGCCAGGCTCGTACAGGCTGGCTGTCGCGACGTGGAGGTGACCAGTTTTGTACGTCCTCGCTGGGTTCCTCAGCTTGCAGATGCGGTGGAGCTGGTGAGCCTTCTACCGCAGGTGGAGGGGGTGAACTACTGGGGTCTGGTGCCCAACCAGGTGGGCCTGGAGCGTGCGATCGAGGGGGGCATCCACTGCGTGGCCACGGTGTTGTCGGCCTCGGAAACGCATAACAAGAAGAATGTCAACCGCACCGTCCGCGAAAGTCTGGCTGCAATTGAAGATGTGATTGCGACGGCCCTGGGCGGCGGGATGCGGGTGCGCGCCTACATCTCTACGGTCTTTGGCTGCCCCTACGAAGGGCATGTGGCCCCGGAAGCCTCTCTGGCCATCGCCGAGCGCCTCTTAGCCGCAGGCGCAGAGGAGATTGCGCTGGGAGATACCGTCGGAATGGGCAACCCGCGCCAGGTGGAGGAGGTGGTGGCCCTCTTCGGCAAGGCGGGGATCGGGGTCGACAAACTCTCGATGCACTTCCACGATACCCGCGGCACGGCACTGGCAAACGCATACGCTGCGTACAACGCTGGGATTCGCACGATCGACGGCTCGGTGGGCGGTCTGGGCGGCTGTCCCTATGCGCCGGGGGCCTCCGGCAATGCCTCTACCGAGGATCTGGTCCATATGTTCGAGGCGATGGGCGTGGATACCGGTATTTCTTTGGAGGCCTTGGCAGAGGCGGGTATCTACGCCGAGCAGATGTTGGGCCGCGACCTTCCGGGGCGCTATCACCAGTACTTCCGGGGTGCCCGGCAGCGCGCCGGCGCGAGAGCCGCTGGATGAGCCGTGCCTTTCTGAAGATCATCAGCGGGGCCCGGCAGGGCTTGAATGTGCCTCTCTCCGGGGACAGCCCGCTGGTGGTTGGCCGTCGTGAGGGGGATCTGCTCCTGGATGACTCACTGGTCAGCGGGCGTCACTGCCAGATCATCGCCCGTGGGGCGGAGTGGGTGCTCCAAGATCTGGGTTCTACCAATGGAACCACCGTCGACGGTCGCCTGGTGCGCGAGGTGGTGCTGAAGCCGGGCTGCGAGCTGTCGGTGGGCTCCACCCGGATGATCCTCTTCATCTCGGGCGAGGAGGCGCAGGGCGAGCCAAAGCCGGGCCAGGAAGTGCCGAAAAACCACCTGGAGATCGCGTGGCTGCTGGACGAGGAGCTGGTGGAGGTCAAGGGCTCCGCAGCCGCGGATGTGATCGGCCAGGACCTGCGGTTGCCGCCGGGGGTTCATGCCCTGGTCGAGGTGATCGCAGGGGCGGACCTGGGCAAGATCTTCCGCTTTACCCGCGGGAATGTGAGCATCGGTCGCAAAACCGGCGATATTCCCCTGTCCGATGGCGAGGTTTCCCGTCGCCACTCGGTGATCGAGATTTTCGGAAGAGAGATGATCTTCCTTCGGGATTTTGGCTCTACCAACGGGACCTACCACAATGGGCGGCGGGTGTCGGTGGCCCGGGTGCGCTCGGGTGATACCATCGGGGTGGGGAAGACGGTGATGCGCTTGCAGGTGACCCGCTAGATGTTGTTTGCCCTGCTCCTGGGTTTTCTGTTGCCATTGGTGCTGCGGATGAACGAGGCCCTGGGCCGGACCTTGGGTCTGGCGCAGGGTTCGGTGCTGGTGCATGTGGTGGGCGGTATCTTCGGAATCCTGGTGATACTTCCCTTCTGCGGCCGTGAGTGGGTGGGCAAGGTTGGCCTGGTGCCGCTGTGGGCCTGGGGCGGCGGCATCATCGGCACGGGACTTGTGGTGGTGGCCAGTCGGGGTCTGGCAGCCTTGGGCACCGCAACCTTCACTGCGGTCAGCGTGGCAGCGCAGCTTCTGGCGGGGGCGATTCTGGACCACTATGGCCTGTTTGGGGCCGTCGCGAGTCCGGTCTCTCCGATGAAAGGTGCGGGGATCGTCCTCCTGATTGTGGGAACGGCGCTGGTGGTGCGCGGGTGATTTTTCTGCTGGCCTGTACAGGCACTGTAGCCGGTACGGCACCGTTCCAGATGGTGCAGGTAGCGGAAAAACCGGTTGTCACCGCTATTGTTACGCCTCCGAAGGGCCCCGATGTGCCCTGGTTGGCTTCCGTCCCGGGGCAGGTATGGATAGTGGGGGCTTCCAAGCCGGCCCTGGACATCTCGGACCAGATGGCCTCGGGGGGGGAGATGGGCCTTTTGGGTCTGGCCTTTCACCCCTCTTGGCCCGACGACCCACGCATTTTTGTCAACTACACCTATCTGGATGCCGACAAAAAGCTCTGGACGCGCATTTCGTCCTTCCGGGTGAAACCGACGTTGCAGGAGGTTGATCGGGCTTCAGAGGTGGAGATTCTCAACTTCCGGCAGCCCTACCAGAACCATAACAGCGGGTCGTTGGACTTCGGGCCGGACGGGATGTTGTATGCCGCCATCGGCGATGGGGGCTCGGGTGGGGACCCGCATGGTACGGGCCAGGACCGCAGCGACCTTTTGGGCAGCATCCTTCGTCTTGACGTGTCAAGTGTACCCTACAAAGTTCCGCCGGATAATCCCTTTGTGGGCCAGGCGAATGTGCGGCCGGAGATCTGGCTGTACGGCGTTCGTAATCCCTGGGGCATGCACTTCGACGGGGACCAGCTCTACTTCGCGGATGTGGGCCAGAACCAGTGGGAAGAGGTGAATCGCGGGGTCAAAGGCGGGAACTACGGCTGGGCGCGCCTGGAGGGCACCCACTGCTTCAAGGAACGGACCTGTAGCAGCGACGGCACGGTACTTCCGCTGGCGGAGTACTCGCATGCGGAGGGCAGCTCGGTGACGGGTGGTGTGGTGTACCGTGGGCCCAAAATCCCGTCTCTGGATGGGCGCTATCTTTATGCGGACTTCGTGGAGGGCAAGCTGTGGGCCCTGCCCACCGAGGGCGGGCCGCCCGCGCTGGTCACCACCCTGAAGCAGCGTCCCATCAGCTTTGGCACCGACCGAACGGGAAGGCTCTATCTGGCCGACTACGGTGGTGGCGTGTACCGCCTGGATCCTCCCTAAGCGGCGGCGGGTTATAGGCGGCCATGCTTTTCCTCCTTCTTGCCTGTGCGCATAAACCTGTCGCCGATACAAGTGGGCGTCCGCGCCCCACTATCTCTAAGAACGAGGTGATTAGCGTCCTGCCGGTGGTGCGCGTGCAGGACCTGCCTGCTCCGCCGCTTGCGCCGCTGCCGCCGCCGGGCCCCATCGAGCAGGGGCTGGAGGATGCCCACCTGCCCGATCCCACGGTGCTGGATCCAGTCAAAGATGCCGCCTTTTTGCGGAATGACTACATCGGAAATGTGCTCTTCGGGGGCGGCCGGGTACGCCAGGGGGATGTGGCCCTGGAAGTGCGGGCGCGCCTGATGGAGTTCAGCAACCAGGATCTGTACTCGGACCAGGCCACCCGCTGGCTGGGCGGGGCGGTAAGTACAGCGTTGCAGGACTTCCGCTACGACTGGAAGCCCCTGACGGTGACGACGCCGCCCCCCCTGGAGCGGGTGCCCTACCGGGGCCGCCATCCCGATGACGGTCGGGACAATGTGAACCTTCCCCGCGAGAATCTGCGTCCCCTACCCTGGCCCGAAGCCCCGGCAGGCCTGGTGCTGGTGCCCTATCTGCGCTCCTACTACAGCCACAATGGCGGCTGGCACAACGGGCACGAGTGGGGCACCCTGGGCGGTGCGCGGGTGGAGGTGCTGCTGGTACTCTTTGACGACGGGAAGCCCGCATGGTGGATGGAGGCCACGGGCCGCTACATCTCCGGCCTGGCTCAGCCCAGCCGTGCCGACCTGGACCAGTTCCTCCTCTTCTGCGAGGATCAGGTGGAAGAGCAGTTCAAGCGCCAGCTTTTTCGGTAGAGGCGGAGGCGCTCAGGCCAATCCGAGCGCCCGACTTTTCCTTTGGCCATCCGCACCTCGGGCGCTCGGTAGTCTGATCTTTGTGCAGGTGCAGAACCACCCTGCCAAAATCTATCCGCCTCGGACATTTTTTTGTCCAGCTTCCAAAAGACCTGAGCGACGTAGTATCAGCCCGTCGTCAAGCCAAAATACAAGCATATGGCAGCCATACCCCAACAATACCAAGCAAACTTGCTGAAGTTTCCCTGCCGGATCACCCGCACCAGGAAGAGCAACGAGATCCAGCCCACCACCAGCGACACCAACCCGCCCACCAACCAGGTGGGGGCCAGGGCGGGATCCCAGTCCACCTTGCGCAGCTTCAACAGCACCGCGCCAAGAATGGCCGGGATGGAGATCACAAAGGAAAAGCGACCGGCAAGGTCACGATTCAGCCCAAGCGCCAGGGCGGCGACGATGGTGGAACCGGAGCGGGAAATTGCGGGAAGAATAGCGATTCCCTGGGCAATCCCGATCAGCAATGCCTGGCCAGAGGTCATGTCCTCCACTTTTTTGTTTCCGGCCTGCACCCGCGCGCTCCACTGCAGCGAGGCGGCGGTCACCGCAAACTGCCAGGCCAGCGCGATAGGACCGGAAAACATGCTCTCAAACAAATCTTCCAGCGCAACCCCCATGATCGCGGTGGGTACGGAGGCCAGCCCCACCAGCCACAGCCAGCGCACCCCGGGGCGCTGCCAGAAGGGCTCGGTGCCAACAAAGGGATCCCGGAGCATTTTGATCAGGTCTTCCCGGAAAACGACGATGACCGGGATCAGGGTGCCCAGATGCAGCACCAGATCAAAGGTCAGATTATCGCCTTGAACCTCTACAAAGTGCTGAATCAGCACAAGGTGACCGGAGGAGGAAATGGGAAGAAATTCGGTAACCCCCTGTACAAAACCCAGGAGAATGGCTCCCAAAATCGGGCTCATTGTGCCGGTCCTTCGCCCTCTTCCTTCTCCGCCGCCTCAGGCTTGTCCACGGTGGACGGGGCGGGCTTGCCATCCATACGATCCCGCAGGTACACCAGAATGCGGCGACTGTCCGGACGCTCGATGGTTTCGGAGAAAGCGGGCATTTTTCCGCGTCCATTGAGGATCACCGCGATGAGGGCGTCAAAGTCCTCCTCCTTGATCTTGCCTTCCAGGCTGGGCACTCCCCCCACCATCGCGGCAGCGGCCGGCCCATCCCCCTTGCCCAATTCTCCATGACACATCCAGCAGGACTGCCGATACAGGTTCTCGCCCACGACCGGATCGGGCGGTCGTTTGGCGGGCATCGACGAGGTGGGGGGAGGAGAGGGCTTGGCCGCAGGCCCCGCCCCCATCAGGCAGAAGAGGCCCAGCAAAAAAACGCGCATGGCCGCCGTGTAGCCGACCCGCTGCGCACTCGCAATTCGCCCGCTGCCGCTTTTGGGCATAGCTTTGCGCGTGCCGCGCCGCCTGCTGCTTGTGCAGTCTTTCCTGCTGTCCCTTTTGCTCAGCTTCCCGCTGATCCTGCACCCCTTTTCTCGCGCCATTGGCAGCATCGACGGCGATGGGCCCAAGCATGTCTGGAACCTCTGGTGGATGCGCGCCGAGGTCTGGAGGGGCCGCTGGGGCATGGGCACCGATTTTGTAAACTATCCCGAGGGGATGTCGCTCTACCCGATCGAGCCTCTCAACGGGATCCTCACCGCCCTTCTTCCCCTTCCTCCCGTCTTTCTCTCCAATCTGCTGGCCCTTCTCCACTCCACCCTTCTGGGCCTCTGCGCGGGTTGGCTGGGCTGGCGGGTCAGTCGCAACCCCCTGGGCGCCTATGTGGCGGGCGCGCTGGCACAGGGCTCGGCATTTTCTGCCTTCACCCTCCATGTTGGTGTGGGGGAGCTACGCCAGATCTGGTGGATTCCACTGGGGCTGGCGGTGGCGGATTGCACGCGTGAAGCCGCCCTGGAGGGTGGTCGGGTGTGGCGCTGGGCGCTGGCCCTGGCAGCATGTCTGGCCGGTGCGGTACTCTCCTGTTTTTATCACGGTTTTTTCTTGGGTACCGGGCTGGCAATCTGGGCACTGCTCAACCTGCGGCCCTCGCTGCGTCTGATCGGGGCCTGGCTGCTGGCAGCGGGGCTCTCCGTGGCGGTGGTGCTGCCGGTGGTGCGGAGTTTTTCCGCCTCCTACGATAGCAACAGCCAGCCACCCGAGGAGAACTTTGTACAGTGGATGCAGAATTGGCGCCAGCCTGTAGAGACCTACCGCTACGCGGCCTTGGACCCCAGCGAAGCGCTGCTCCCCCGGCTGGAGGCGCGTAAGCAGACCGACCGCCAGCAGATGGCCTATACGGGCGGGCGCTATCTGGGTCTTTCTACGCTTCTTTTGGGCTTTCTGGGGCTGGTTGCGGCTCCGCGCAAGGCCCTGCCGTGGCTGGGAGTGGCGCTGGGCACATTTGTGTTAGCGATGGGTACGGTGCCCTGGTGGCATGGCCAGCAGCTCACCTGGCAGGAAGGCAGAATTCTGCTGCCCTTGGCCTGGGTAAATCGGGCTCTTTCCTATGTGGCCGAGCCCCTGAACTTTCCGGCGCGCTTTCTTTCGGTCACGACGGTCGCCCTCTCGGTATTGGCGGCACTGGCCTGCCGATGGCCGCGGGTGTGGATTCTGGTTCCCATCTCGCTTATCGAGGTTGCAATCGGAGATCTGTCTCCCTGGCCAAGAGCCACCTTTCCCATGCCGAACATGGCGGGCCTGGAGCCGGGCGAAGGGGCGGTGTTCGAGGCAAGTATGGTGCTGAAAGCCGGGGCTTCCACCAACGGCAGCTCGGTGATTGCCGGCATCGATCCGGAAACCCGCCTGCGCGCAATGGCCGGGCAAATCCAGCTTGGACGACCGATTCAGGGCATGCCGGTGGAGCGGGTGGATCACTGGGCCACCGATGGCATGGCCTGGGCACGGGCCCTTCCGTTGAGTGAAGCCCTCCTTCGGGGTGCGGTATCCGGCGGGAAGGAACAGTACCGGGCCGATCTATTCCTGCTACGAGATCGCGGCTTTGATAGAGTCCTTCTGACCCATGACAGCGAGTACGGACCGCCGCCGGGGCCCCGGGCGGTGTTGGACGGGCTGCTGCGACCCGCAGGAAGCTCCCCCAACGGCAGCCTGTGGGAGATTCCCGAGGTACAGGCGTCCCCCGAGGAGGCAGCTCGATGGAGAGAGGAGCAGGCGGCACGTGCCGCGAAACTGTCAGAACCTTCCCTTGCACCACAGTATTTTCCTGGTAAGGAAGGCTGAATGACTGCCGTAGACTTCCTTTTTCTGCGCGTACCGGCACTGGGCTCTCTGCGCAACTACCGCATGGAGGATGCCCGCGCGGATATGGTGGGTGGGCTTTCGGTGGCCGCCGTGGCGGTACCACAGGCCATGGCCTATGCCCTGATCGCGGGGGTCCCGCCAGAATATGGCCTGTACACCGCCATTGTCATGACGACGGTGGGCGCACTTTTTGATTCCTCCAAGCAACTGATCAACGGGCCCACCAACGCGATCTCCATCGCCCTGTTGAGCGCGGTGGGCTCCATTGAAGATCCCGACCTTCGCATTCACGCGGCCATTCTGATGGCCTTCATGATCGGCAGTATACAGCTTGGAATCAGCTTTCTGCGCATGGGGGACCTGACCCGCTACATCTCCCACTCGGTCATTGTGGGCTTTACGGCGGGGGCCAGCCTCCTGCTGGTCTTTGACCAGCTCAAAAATCTCCTCGGGCAAAAAGCCGTGGGAGATCCACATGATCATTTTTTGGTACGAGTGTACCGGTCCCTGACCGAGGGCGGCGATGTCCACCTGCCCACGCTCTATGTGGGCCTGGGCTCGGCGGCCCTGGTTTTGATGCTGCGGTGGGTCAAAAAACGACTCTCCATGCCCCTGATGCCCGAGTTTCTGATCGTGATCGTCGCGATGGCGGGACTGAGCGCGCTCTTGGACCTGAAGGGGATGGGGGTGCGGGTGGTCGGCGCGATTCCCGGCAGCCTGCCACGGCCAGAGCTACCCCACCTGGACCCCGCGCTGATAGAACAGCTTGCCACGCCGGCCCTCGCCGTGGGACTCCTGGGGCTCTTGGAAGCCATCTCCATGGCCAAGGGCATTGCCGCGGTCACACGCCAGAAGCTGGACCTGAACCAGCAGTGCCTTTCCGAGGGACTGGCCAATTTTGTGGGCTCCTTCTTCTCCTGCATCCCCGGCTCGGGCTCGCTCACCCGCTCGGCCATCAACCAGCAGGCGGGGGCGCGTACGCAGTGGTCCGGGGTGATTTCCGCAGTGGCAGTGGCGGCCATCATGATGCTGTTCGCACCCTATGCGGCCTACATTCCGCGGCCGGCGCTGGCGGGGCTGTTGATGCTCACAGCGGCGAAGATGGTGAACCTGCGGGATCTACGATTCCATATGCGGGTTTCCCGCTTCGATACCATCATCGTACTGGCGACGGCCATCTCCGCCTTCGCCATCTCCATCGAGTTCTGCGTCCTCATCGGCACCTTCCTTTCATTTATGTTGGCAGTCCCCCGTGCCGGCAACCTGCAGATGACCGAGTTTGTGCCTGGCGAGGGCAACATCGTGCATGAGCGCCTGCCGACGGACGAGCCCTGTCCAAGAATCCACATCTACGGTTTTGAAGGCGAGTTCTTCTTTGCGGCCAGCACCAACCTGGACGCGCATATGGAGCATATCGAGGAGCGCCTGAGTGCCCAAACCCAGGTGGTGGTGCTGCGCATGAAGCGGGCGCGGAACCCCGACGCGGTGGGGATGGCGCACCTTGAAGGACTCTGCGAGCGCCTCGCGGCGCGCGGGGTGCGTGTGCTGCTGTGTGGGGTCCGCCCCCCCCTGAAGCGCGTCATGGATCGCTGCGGGCTCAGCACAAAAATCGGTCACGATAACATTTTTCTGGAGCAGCCCATTCGGCAGACCAGTACCATGTTGGCCATGCAGTACGCCTACACCCTGGTCGGGGATAGCTGCCCCCATTGCCCGACACGCATGCCGGTCGGGAGCTGATTAAATACCCGGATGTCTGAGGCGCGCCCCCGCATCCACCCCTCCTGGCTGGAGGTCCTGGAAGACGAATTTGCCTCCCCCGGCATGCAGCGGCTCCGGGCTTTTCTGGTCGAGGAGAAGCGGCAATATCGGATCTTCCCTCCTGGAAACGAGATCTTTTCCGCTTTTGATCATACCCCCTTCGACCGTGTGAAGGTGGTGATCCTGGGGCAGGATCCCTACCACGGTGCCGGGCAGGCCCACGGACTTTGCTTCTCGGTACGCCGGGGAGTCCCCATTCCCCCCTCTCTCCAGAACATCTACCAAGAGCTGCAGGCGGACCTGGGCATCCCGCCTGCGCGCCACGGCGAGCTGTTGGCCTGGGCCGATCAGGGAGTGCTCCTGCTCAACGCCGTGCTCACCGTGCGCCAGGGGCAGGCGGCCTCGCACCAGAACCAGGGCTGGGAGACCTTTACGGATCGGGTGATCACCGAGCTGGACCGCCGGAAAGACGGTCTGGTCTTCTTGCTCTGGGGTAAGGCGGCGCAGCAGAAAGCGGCCCGGGTGGACCCGGCGCGGCACCTGCTGCTCACGGCCGCTCATCCCTCCCCCTACTCTGCCGATCGCTTCTTTGGATGCCGACATTTTTCCAAGGCCAACGCCGCGCTGGTGGCCCGGGGCCTGGAGCCTATCCACTGGCAGCTCCCCGCCTGATCCCTGCCCTCGCCTGACGAAGCTGACGAAGATCTGACGAAGGGTGTCGAAATTTCGACAGGGCACTTCAAAAAAATCGGCGTTCAACCGATGGCACGTTTTTTGCAATGCCCTGGTGCATGTACCAGTACCAGCAGCAGACCGTCGCCCCCCAGCGCCGCCCGGCTCCTCCCCGCTACAGCCCGGAAGAGACCGAGCGCGAAAAAACCAACCAACTCCTTCAGGATCGCTTTGGCAACCACCTGCTCCAGCAGGGCCTGAGCGGCGAGGGAGGGCTGCCGGCCCTGGCGATGGACAGCCTGGAGGGCGTAGATGCTTGGCTTTCTTCCAACGGAATGGCGATCGCCTGTATGAAGGGAGCCGCCCCCTCGGGCGCCGAGTTCCAGATGCCGCAGACGCCGGGCCGACCGCTGCCCGAAGCCCTGCGTCTGGCCATGGAGGCCTATTTCCAGCATAGATTCTCGGGTGTCCTGGTCCATGACGACCGGGCGACACAATGCGCGGTGGCCGCCCTGGGGGCACAGGCCTTTGCGGCCGGACGACACATTTACCTGACTTTTCCTATTTCGTCCTGGGAAACCCCCGTCTACTACCAGGTTCTGCGGCATGAGCTGGCCCATGTGGTCCAGTACGATAAAGGGAAAATTCTACCTGGCATTTTGGACAATCAGGACAGCCTGGAGATGGAGGCCACCTCCGCTGAGGACTCTGCCGCCTGGATCGATCGCCTGTTGGAGGAGGGCGGGGGCAGCCGTATCCCGGGAGTGGATGGTCCCTTGTGGGACCGGGAAGAACCCGAGATCTGCAGCAGGTGGGCCAACGAGGGGCTGATGGCTCCGGCAGAAAATGACCTTCTCCTCTCTGCCGAAAAGCAGCACCCAGTCCACCAGGAGCTTCCGCTGTCCTGTGAAATCCCTGGCGCAGCGACCTCCTACCAGGGCTACTCCTACCCGGACCTCCTGGATCTCGAAGCCTGTGGCGAACAGGCTGCGGTGGACGGCGGGGTCATCCTCCCGGCGCCCAGCACGCCCAGCCTGACCGCCACCGACCAGCTTCAGCTCTTGCAGATGAGCCTGGAAGAGCTTCACCATGAGCTCCGAAGCCACCCGGAGAAACACGCCGCCTTGGGGTCCCAGATCTATGTGAGTATGACGCAGTTGGACTCGTTGGCGCAAAGTCCCGCCCTCCGCCACCTTTCCTGGATGCCGCTGCATCCCTTCTGGTCCGATCTGCTCCTTCTGAAGTACCACTTTCCCAAGCTGATCTCCCCCATTCCCGATGTGACCACCGCCATTGCCGTAGCGGGTGCCCTTGCGGACTGCTCCTCTACCGGCAGCTTCCTATACGCATCCGAAGACTCGATCTTCACGATGATACAGAACCGATGGATCGCAGACTTCGACCACTACTTCACGGTCCGCCTCCCGGTGATCACGGGCGACCCCGACTACCAGAGCTACATCGCCGCCCGTCGCGACGATGGGGTGGACCCCCTGCGCTATGCGAATGCGCTCCCAGATGTACGCAGCCTGCATTGGTTCCTAAAGGACGTCCTCGATAAGCTGGTGGCTGATCGCTGGGCCCCCGGTCATCATCTCCCCGTTACGGTGATGCTGCTTTCTGCTCACGATCACAATGGCGCGCTGCAACGGGATGCCGCCACATCGGCCGTGATTCTGGATCCCGGCCACCGGGTCCTCCTCGCGCAAGGCATGGGGGCCATCTCCGAATTCCAGCCGCTACTGGAAGAGTGGGCGGCCACCTATACAGACGATGGCCAGTTTGAAGAAGTGCTTTTCGACGGACATGGAAATCCGTTGGGAATGGAGCTGGCCGCAAGGAGCAATGAACAGGGAGAACGGGAGGAGGAGGAGCTGAGCTACACCGGCGCTACCGCCTCCGAAACGCACCGCCTTATGGCCTGGCTGGGCGAGCACGTCGAAGTCGGCGGTGCGGTCGGCCTCTCCGCCTGCTCCACCAATGCCGAGCCCTTCACCGCCGAAAATCTCCCTCGCAATTTGGATATTTGGGGAGAATATCCGCCACCGCTGAGTACCGCGTCCGATGAACCAAGCTGGGAGGATGTCCGCCGGCAGATCCTGGAACCCACCACCTTTGCCGAACAGCTCGCCTTGGACTTCCCCAACCAACAAGTCCGGGGGGCCAGCGGACTGCTTCGCTCCCGGACAGAACGCGATGCACAGGGTGACCTGAGGGTCACAAGCCCCTACGACCCCGACATCTTCGGCGACAAAGTACGGTACATTTCCACCGGGCATGACCCGGAAGGTGTGGTCAAGGCCCTGCTTCAGGTGGTCGCCTTTTCCGGCCTGGAAACCGCACTGATGCTGATACGGAACCGCGTGGTGGCTCCCTCCCCCGGAGCCTTGCCCTGGGACGATCGGGTGGTCCGATGGACCTTTGAGCTGATCCTGCGCCAATTCTCCGACCAACCTCACGAATGGCTCCCCATCGGCGAGCGCAGCCAGCCCCTGACTCTTTTGTCATCCGCCAGCTACAAGCTGACATCCTGCGAAAAAGGCCTGGGATACCTCATCAGCGGCATCGAAGACCTGGTCAACGATCTCTACAATCCCAAATTTCCGCTCTCCATCCGCCTTCGGCTTGGCCAGCTCATCGCCAAAAACGGCTTCGGCCAGTTTGTCCACCTGTGCGACCTGCTGGACCGCAACGACCCCGATCACACTATTCCCAACCTGGATGGCGGCTATTTGGCGGCGCGACTGGAAGAGGCCAAGGCCTATGACATCTCCTCCGGCAGCCTGATCCTGGTGCTGCTCTGGCACAAGCACACCCGCTCTGCCGATGCAAAAGCCTGGCTGGAGGCAGCGCTCCAAAAACACCCCCAATTCCAGGGCATCTCCGCCTCGGCCGACATCCTCCGTCGGCTACCCTACATCCCCTGACGCGCCATTTTGCTGCGGCTGCGCTACATTCCCTCCGTGAAAAAATTCTCCCGCCGCCAGCTCCTCGCGCTCACTGCTGCTCTGGCCACGGCCGGGGCGGTCGGCACGGTGGGAAGCTGGTGGGATCGCGCCACTTTTGAGGGCTACCGTGCCCTGTCGCTGGAAGAAGCCCTGTTTCTGGATGCCCTGGCAGAGGCCGCCTTTCCCAGCGGCGGAGACCCCGCCCTGGGTGGAGGAGAAGCCGGCGTCTCCAGCTATGTGGATGGCATCCTGGTGGCCATGGAGCCCACCCAGAGCAAGCTGCTCCGCCTCTCCCTCCATGCTCTTGACGCGTCAACCCTTCCTACCCACGGAAGCCGCTTTCGTAAGCTTCCTCCAGAGGAAGCCCGCGCCGTATTCCTGGGGTGGATCGGCTCGGACATCGTAGAGCTGCGCAGCGCCGTCACGTCGGTCTATCTCTTTGTGGGCATGGCCTACACCAGCCACCCGCTGATCTCTGAGCGCCTGCAGGGCATGTTCCGCTGCGGATTTGGAAGGTAGATGGCCTGGAAACCTGGTGACGGACCCCTTCGACTTCCGCCCCCCGCTGCGGAGGGCTACTCCACCTCAGACCGGGAGCTGCGCGCCGATGTGGTGATTGTGGGCGCCGGACCAGGGGGATCTGCCGCTGCCCGCGAGTTTGCCAGGGCGGGCGCGTCGGTAGTAATTTTAGAGGAAGGCCCGCCTGAAAGCCGTTTTCGGCCCAACCAGGGCAACGCCATGCGCTACCACATGCAAGAGGGTGGGGGCATGGTGGCCATGGGCTCTGGCGGCGCCTTCATGCCCATTGCGGCCGGACGTGGGCTGGGCGGCGGCACCCTGGTGAATTCCGCAATTTCCTGGCGGGCACCCGACCATATCCTCCAGGAGTGGTCGGAACTGCTGAAGGATCCGCACTGGGGCCCCGCCGCCATGAAGCCCTACTATGACGAAGTGTGGGAGCTTCTGGGGGTATGCCAGCCACAAAGTGATGAAATCGCCGGACCAAACAACCGACTGATCGTTCGCGGCGCCCGGGCTCTGGGCTACGAAGGTGGCTATCTGGACCGCTACACGCCGCAGTGCCAAGGCTGCGGCATCTGCTATTTCGGCTGCCCATCGGGTGGAAAGTCCAGCACGAACCTACATATGTTACCCGAGGCCACGCGAGACGGTGCGCGCATTCAGGCCGACTGCAAAGTCCGGGAGTTTTTGTTGGATGGGAACCGGGTGGTGGGCGTACGCGGACAGCTCTACCACCCCGACACCCGCGAGCCCGGTGGAAAAGTAACGGTCCATGCTGACAAGGTGGTTGTGGCCTGCGGGGGCATCGGCACTCCTCGCCTGTTGCACCACGCCGGACTCGCAAAAAGGCTCGGTCCGGCGGTAGGAAAGGGACTCCATGTGCACCCCGGCAATCTGGTGGCCGGGATCTGCGAGGAGCGCATCGAGTTGTGGCACGGGGCCACCCAGGGCGCCTGGTTCAAGATTCCGGAGCTGCCCGGTGTATTGCCACATACATTTTCGGCCCCACCGGAGGTCTGCCTGCTGCTGCAGGGCTCCCTGGGTCAGGACGTGAAGAAGGGCATGGCCGAGCTGCCCCACCTGTGCGGCGCGGTGGTCATGGTCTCGGACAAGGGCGAGGGCACGGTGAGCGCCTGGGACGACGGCCGGGCCTACATTACATATGAGTTTGCGCCTGACGACCTGGAGCGTACAAAAAAAGGGATGTACCATACCGCGCGTGTGCTGCTGGCGGGGGGCGCCAAGGAGGTCTTTGCCCCGGTGCACGGAACTGGACGCTACACCGATGCCGACAGCCTTCTGGCCGCTATCCAACCCAAAAAGCTGCGGGACTTCCAGCTCTATGCCGCGCACCCCATGAGCACCTGCCGCATGGGTCTGGACCCTCAGACTTCCGTGGTGCGCCCCGACGGGCGTGCCCACCAGCTCGAAGGTCTCTACTTGATGGATGGCTCTATTTTCCCCACCTCCCTCGGCGTGAACCCCAGCATCACCATCTTTGCCATGGTGACGGCGATGGCCCGCCGAATGGCAGGTGGTGCCCCCATCTGAATGCAGCGCACACAAGGGATTTACATGATCAGCACCCCCGAACAAATCCAGACCGTCGCAACCGCCTGCGCGGTGATTCGCTTGAAGGTGCCCCGGAGCGAGATCCAGCAGGTGATGGGACCGGCCTTTGGCGAGCTGTTTGCCACCCTGGCTGCACAGGGAATCACGCCTGCCGGGCCGCTGTTCACCCACCACTTCCGCATGGACCCCGACATTTTCGACTTTGAAGCTGGAGTCGCCGTCCGTCGACCCGTAGAGCCCGCCGGGCGGGTCCTTCCCAGTGAATTACCCGGTAGAACGGTGATTCGCTCCACGTATAGCGGTGGCTACGAGGGCCTGGGCAACGCCTGGGGCGAGCTCAAGAGCTGGATCGCGCAGCAGCCCGGGCTCCAGACCGCCCCCGACCTGTGGGAGTGCTATACCACCGGACCAGAGTCAAGCTCCAACCCCGCCGATTGGCGCACAGAGCTGAACCAACCGCTGGCCTGAGCCTCAGTCGCCCACATCGTCGGGCACCTCGGCCCCCCGGGCCTTCAGCCACTTGCGCATCTCGTCCTTGTCGAGGGACTTTTCCAGCGCTGCGTGGACTTCGATGATGTCTTTTTCCACAAGCTGGCGCAGGCTCTCGTCCATCCCGATCATGCCCTGGGACCGCCCCTGGCCGATCAGACCGGAAATCTGGTGGGTTTTGCCCTCCCGAATCAGCGACGACAGTGCGCCACTCCCAAACAGCACCTCCAGGGCGGCCACACGCCCCCCCTTCTTCCGCCGCAATAGCTGCTGCGACACGATGCCCTTGATCACCCCTGACAGGATACCGCGCACACTATCCTGCCGCTCTACCGGAAACACATTCACAATTCGATCGATAGTTTTTGCGGCCGAGTTGGTGTGAAGTGTCCCAAACACCAACAGGCCGGTCTCCGCCGCATTCAGCGCCATCTCGATGGTTTCCAGATCCCGCATCTCGCCCACCAGGATCACGTCTGGATCCTCGCGCACTGCGGCCCGGAGCGCCGTCGAAAAGCTCTTGGAGTGCGGCCCCACCTCGCGCTGGCTCACCAGGGACATTTTGTTCGGATGTACAAACTCGATGGGATCTTCGATCGTCACCAGATGCATGGGGCGGGTGGCATTGATCTCGTTGATGATCGCCGACAGGGTCGTGCTCTTGCCCGAGCCGGTGGGCCCCGTCACCAGCACCAGCCCCCCCTCCATCGTCACGATCTTCCGCATGGAAGGCGGTAGACCAAGCTGCTCGATGGTCATCAGGCGCGTGGGGATGATGCGGAACACCGCGCCCATACCCCGGTGCTGCCGAAACAGGTTCACACGAAAACGCGAAACCCCGGGGATCTCATAGGCATAGTCCGCATCCCCATCGCGGGCATAGGCCTCCCACAAGTGCGGCGGCGTGATGGGCTTGACCAGCGACTCAAAGTCGCGGTCGTCCAGCACCCGAAAGCGCACCGGATCCATCCGCCCCGAAAGGCGGAAAATCGGCGGACGCCCCACGGAGAGATGAAGGTCCGAGGCACCTTTGTCGTTCATCAACTTCAAAAATCGGTCGATGCGGTTCTCGGACATCGTGCTCCCCGCCAGGATTGTATCCGAAGCGGGGCTACCGTGGCGAGCGATGTCCCTAAAACTGAGCGGCGGTCATGTTCCAGGTGATCGTGTCCTTGGCGATCGGACCGATGGTGGTCCGATCAAAGCTGCTGGTCCCCGCATTCCACAGGTAGGAGCGCAGCTCCCGCTGCTCATCCGCAGCCACATAGAGCTCCAGCTTGCCGTCGCCGTCCAGATCGGTCGCATAGGCGGTGTGCTCGAAGCCCGAAGAAGCCGTCTCGATGTTGCGGGAGGCCCACTTCCCGGATGCATCCCGGCTGATGAACCAGATGCCCGTCTTCATCGACGCGGCCATCAGATCGGTCTTTCCGTCACCGTCAAAGTCACCGGGCACCAGGAAGCGGCACTGCTTGTCGTCGATCGTGGCGACTATTTCGTGGGTGAAGCTCCCGTCCTTGCCCGGGATGTAGTGCCGAATCTCTACCGGCTTCACCACCCGCGCCTTGCCATCGGGGCCCAGCTCGGTCTCGGCTTCCATCACCGAATACAGCTCGGCCTTCTTCGAGCCATCCAGGTTCACCGCCAGGATTTCCTTGGCATGGGAGCCGCCCAGGTCGTCCACCAGCGTCGCTTTGTAGGTGGTGCCATCCCAGCGGTACATGCGCACCTGACCCGGCTGGGACTTGCCCGAAGACTGGTTACGTCCCGATGGAGTAACAAAAAATTCGTTCTTACCATCCCCGTCGATATCGCCGATCTCCACTTCGTGAACAAAGGTGTCGGCCGCCTTGTCCAGCTCGGTGAACACCAGCTTGTCGCCCACCCAGCTCCCCACGGCCACCACGCCAAAGTCGTGGGTGGCCACCACCACATCGTCCTGCCCATCGCCGTTCACGTCGCCGATCTCCACGTCGCGGAGGCGGTTGAATTTGCCCTCCCACTTGGGATTCCACCAGGTTTCCTGAGTCCACTTCCCATCGGCGACCTTCCACTCTTTCAGCATGGCCTTCTCGGCGCCGATGCTCAAAAGACCACCCTTGTAGGCCATGATCTTGTGGAACACGTTGGAGTCCGGATCTTCCACCTTGTAGGACTTCCAGCCTTCAGCGCCCTTCTGCCACAGCACCATCGCGGCGGGGCCGGGCTTGGGTTTACCTGCTGCATCCTTGATAAACTGCGCCTGCGCCAGGAAAAGTGTGGGCAGCGGACCCGTCGGGGGAACTTCCTGGACCGTCGCCCGCGGTGCCTCTGGAGCCGGGGTGGCAGTTGCGGCAGAAGGGGTAGAAGCAGGCTTGGAAGCAGGTTCATTCCCACCGCAGGCCAGAACCGAGAGCAGAAGGGTGCTGAGCATCGAATATTCTCCGGGCACGCGACTATCCCGCCACACCTGGACCGGCCGCGCGGCGGCACATCCTGTGACGTAGTCTATCGTACAGAAGATTTCACGGACCGGCCGCATTCCCAGAAGCGGCTATACTCCGGAGGTGCTGCGCCTGCTCACCTGGAACGTGCGCTACTTCTCCAACCTGCAGGGCGGGCTCCGCAGCAGCACCGCCGGCTTGGAGGCCATTGTCGCGGCGTTGGACGAGGTGGACGCCGATCTGGTGCTGCTCCAGGAGGTGGAAGAGGACTCCTGGCGTGCAGGCTCCACCGGGCGGGCGCAGGCCGAGCGGCTGTCGGAGGCGCTGCAGCGACGGGGGCTGTCCTACCGCTGCGTCTACTATCCCGCCCACCGCTACCAGTTGGGTGATTTTGTATTTTACACTACTGGTCTTTGCACCCTGATCGGAGCCCGGCTGGAGCTGGTTGCGGACAACAGCAGCCGGCCCCACGACATCACCTATCGCCGCTTTCCGGCCCTGCGGCCCCTGAAACAGACGCGGGTTTGTGGCCAGAGCCGCCTGCGTTTTGAGGGCCGGGAGTTTGACCTCTACAACACCCACCTCTCCCTCCCCGCCTTCCTCTCTCCGCAACTGCTCCAGCTCCCCTTGCGCATGGGGTGGGGTCAAAACCAGATCGAGGAGGCCAGACAACTACTTGATTTTATTGGAGATACTCCGGGTCCCGCACTGCTGGCCGGTGACTTCAACAGCCTGCCAGACTCCCCCGTCTACCGCCTGCTCACCGAGTCGGGCTGGGTGGACGCTTTTCGGAAGCTGCTCCCCGCCGAACACTATGTCCGTTGGAAGACGCAGGGCCTGGGGCCGCTGCAACTGCACTTGGACCACATCTTCTCCACGCCGGATATAGACTGGATCGACGCCGAAGAAAGCCACCCTTGGGGGGAGGGGCGCTTCCAGAACCTCTCCGACCATGTTCCAAAACTATGTCGTTTCCGGTTGGAGCGTTAGAAGAGCAGAGAGGCCGCCATGCTGCTACTGCTTTTGTCCTGCGCTCCCGCTCCCCTGCCGTCCCATGAAGAAGCCCAAGTAGAAGCTGATTTTGATGCGCCCCATGCGGGGCCCACCTCTGCCTGGACCAAGCGGGTGCCCGTTGTGTTGCAGCAGCCGGCCACCACGGTTCTTCCCGACCCGAACGATGCGATCTCGCGCGGTTTTGGCCCCTTCGCCGGCGGAGATTTTAACGGGGACGGCTATGCGGATCTGGCGATCGGCGCCGTCAACAACGTCCTGGGCGGCAGCGGCGAGGTGTGGATTCACAGTGGCAGCAGCGGCGGAGTGAGCAGCAGCGCCACCCAGACCCTGAGCAGCGCGGGGGCCGCCAGCTTCGGCTACAGCCTGCTGGCCGCAGACTTCGATGGAGACGGCATCGACGACCTGGCCGTTGGGGGGCCCAACGAAAGTGGGGATACCGGTGCGGTATGGGTGTACCTGGGCGGCAGCAGCGGCTTGCATTCGGCCGGCTCCATCGCCGGAACACCGAGCGGAAATGCAGCCGTAGGCTCACTTTTTGGCATCGTCCTTGCCGCCGGGGACGTGGACGGCGACGGCGACGACGAACTGTTTGTTTCTGCCACCGGCATCTATAACTGGGGTGGCGAGATTACTGTTTTCGATGGTGGCAGCGGTGGCCCCTTCACCCCGCTGTATAGTCTGCCCCAAAGCACCGGCACCTACCAGGGCTGGGCCCTGGCGGTGGGCGACCTCACCGGCGATGGCCTTGCGGATCTGGCCGTGGGTAGTGCGGTGGAAGAAGTCAACGTTTTTGCCGCGGGAAGTGGGCTTCCCAGCAACTATGTGGACTGGACCCTCTACGGGCCTTCCGGCGCCAACAACTTTGGCGAGGCCCTGGCCTATGTGGAGGACAGCGACGGCGACGGTCAGGGCGAGCTGGCGGTGGGGGCCGATGCGGCCAACTACGGTGCCGGCGAGATCCAGCTCTACGGTGGTGGAACCACGCTGATCACCACTCTTGCCGGAAGTACGGCCAACCTGGGCCTGGGCTGCAGCCTGTCCACGCTGGACAGCAACGGCGACGGCCTGAGCGACCTGCTCGCGGGTGCCTGTGCCACCAGCAGCCTGACCCCCTACCAGGTGCAGCTTTTTGAAGGAAGCAGCAGCAGTCTGGTCGCCTCCACCTCCCTGGTCCCGCCCAACAGCAACAGTGGCTACCGCTACCCCGCCGGGCTGGGCGACGTGAACGGCGACGGCTACGATGATGCCGCTCTTCTCTCCTACTCACCGCGAGAAGCCTGGGTTCTTTTAGGAGATGCCGACAGCGATGGCGACGGCAGCGGCGATCGGGAAGACTGCGCCCCCACCGATGCGGCCATCCACCCTGGCGCCCCTGAGCTCTGCGATGGACTGGACAACAACTGCGATGGCAACGTCGACGAGGGAATCCAAACTTCCACCTGGTATTTGGACGCGGACAACGACGGCTACGGCGACCCCACCCAGAGCCAGAGCGACTGTGCCCAGCCCGCAGGCACCGTTTCCAACAGCGACGACTGCGATGACACAAATGTAGCCGTCAACCTGTGGGCGACGGAGCTCTGCGACGGGTTGGACAACAACTGCAACGGCGCCACCGACGAGGGGCTCTCCACGCCCTGGTATGCCGACGCGGACAACGATGGCTACGGCGACCCCAGCCAAAGCCAGACAGCCTGCTCTCAACCCACCGGCACCGTCGCCAACACCGATGATTGTGATGATACAAACTCCACTATCAACCTATGGGCCCCCGAGAGCTGTGACGGGCTGGACAACAACTGCAACGGCAGCATCGACGAGGGACTGCCTTCTGTAAGCTGGTATACCGACTCAGATGGCGATGGCGACGGCGATCCCGCCAGCCTGCAGAGCGGCTGTGCCGCCCCGACCGGAAGTGTGAGCAACGCCACCGACTGCGACGACAACAACCTCGCAATCTACGGCGGAGCCACAGAGCTATGCGACAATATTGACAATAACTGCGACAGCAACATCGACGAAGGACTGCTGAGCACCTGGTATCCCGACGGCGACGGCGACAGTTTTGGCACCGCCACCGGAGCCACCCAAGCCTGTAGTGCACCCACGGGCAGCGTCGGCAATGCCGATGACTGCTATGACAGCGATGCTACCAGCTATCCGGGAGCCACTGAGCTTTGCGACGGCCTGGACAACGACTGCAACGGCACGACCGACGACGGAGCAGGCAGCACCTGGTACGAGGACCTGGACGGAGACGGCTTTGGAAGCAGCACCATCGCCGGTAGCGGCTGCACCCAGCCCAGCGGCAGCAGCGCCACCGGCGACGACTGCAACGACAGCGACGACAGCATCTTCCCCGGCGCCACCGAGGTCAGCGGCGACGGCATCGACCAGGACTGCAACGGCACCGACGACAGCGCAGACAGCGACGGCGACGGCACGGCCGACCCCTTGGACTGCCAGCCGTTGGACAACCAGAGCTACCCCGGCGCCACAGAAGTCTGCGATGGGCGCGACAACAACTGCGACGGTGTGGTCGACGAAGGTCAGCCGCTGTACACCTGGCACTTCGACGGCGATGGCGATGGCTACGGCGATCCCGACACCACGCAGGATGCCTGCCTGGCGCCCCCCACCTACATCGTCGACGAGAGCGACTGCGACGACAGCAACCCGCAGATCAACCCCGGCGCAACGGAAATTGCAGGCGACGGCATCGATCAGAACTGCGACAAGCAGGATGACCCGGCCACCTGCGGCTGCAACGCACAGGAGGGCAGCGCCAGCTCCGCCCTGGTGGGCCTGCTTGGATTTTTGTTCCTACGTCGCCGCCGTCCATAATCAAGTCCAGCTAATTTTTCGGGCCCCGGCGCAGGCGGCGAATGCCCCCCGCGAGCAGCATGGCCACGCCCACGGTGGCCAGCTCCTTCAGGTAGTAGTGCAAGGTGGAGGTGGAAAACATCGCCCGGAGGCCCGCATCCCCATCGATGCCGTAGGCTCCGAACCAGGGTATCGAATCGATATATTTCGTATCGATATATGGCCAGAAAAGGGGCACCCCATAGCGCGCCGGCGCCCCCGGCGTGCCGGTGCTCCAGTCCATGGGCACATGGGCCAGACAGGCCAACACCACCGCCAGCCGATCTCTCGAAAATATGCTGCAAAAGCCTCCAATCAACAAGGCTCCAACCAGAGAGTGGGTGGGACCGTGGTGCCAACGCAGCCCCTCCGGGTCCCAGAGCAGGGGCACCAGATCCAGATCGGGGGCCACCCCGGCAAAAGCCAGTACGCCTGCCCGCCACAACTGCACCGACCTCCCCTCGGTTTTCAGCAGGGACAAGCTACCAAAAGCCACCCCAAGGGCCAGGGCGACGCCAACATGGGCAAGGGGCGAAGGCAGGGCGACTCCGGTGCGACATTTCTGTCAGGCTGACGGCGGGGAACTTCCAGGCTATCCTATCCTCATGCGTAGCTTCTGGATCCTCCTCTTTGCTGCTTGCGTGTGGTCGCCCCGGAGCGGCTGCCTGATCTCCGACTTTGGCGAAAGCTCGGTGGGAGTGGCCCCCGGAATTGGACGTTTCGACACCGGCTTTGGCGAAACCGGTGAAAGTTGTGAAACCACACTGGTGGGCACCTACCCCGAAAACGACGCGACCGATGTCTACATCGGAAGCCCGATCATTTTTACACTTTCGGCGCCCGACACCACCGCCGCCATCGAAACCGATATTGAGGGAACAACCACTGTTTCCGACGACGGGCTCCAGATCCTGTTCCAACCCGACTCTCTGGAGCCGGAGAGCAGCTACCGCGTCTCGTTGGCCACCTGTGCCGACAAGCACACCGTGGACTTCGGCACCTCTGCCATTGGAAAAGACCTTGAAGTTCCAGCCAAAAATCTGGGCTGGACCTTCAATCTTCAAGAGGGGCGGGTACAGGACCCCACCTCCGCCTGGCTGCAAGTGGTGCTGGGCTCGATGCGGATGGGAATGGGGGAGGATGAGGTGGTGATCCTCGGCGCGGAAGGTGGGGGAAATCAAAACTGGTGTGCCCCCACCGGCGCGCTCCCCCTCGACCCGATCGCACTGCCAGAGGTGGCTGGGTCGGGGATCGCGGCGTCCACCGGGTTGGCCGAGGGTGGCGCCGTCGTGATCCAAGATTTGAGCCTGGAAGGGGTAATCTCTCCCGACGGCACCGTGGCGGTGGTCTCGCTGAGCGGCGCGATCCCCGCCGACCAGCTTGCCGAGCGGCTTCCCGCGCTGGGCCCCTCGGGCGCCGCGATCTGCGCCACCATCCGCGCCAAACTTGGCGATTGCAGCACCTGTACCGATGGGCAGCTCTGCATTCCCTTCTTCTTCGGCGAAATTTCCGGGACCGCAACCACGCCGCCCGCAGCCGTACCCGGCTGGAACTGCACCGACTGCGCCGGCGGGCCCCCGGCGGCCGACGCCACCTGCGACTAAACTCCTAAAAATAGACCATTCTTCCTGGCCGAAGCCAACCCACCAGGCACAGGCCCCCCTCCTGCGCGGTCTGAACCGCCAGCGAGGTGGGCGCGCCAAAGGCCACCAGCGCCGAAAGCCCGCCCATCCAGCACTTCTGGACCAGCTCAAAACCCAGACGACTGGTCACCACCATGCCCAGCCCATACACATCGCGCTCCGCACGCAGGGCAGCCCCCAGCACCTTGTCCATCGCATTGTGCCGACCCACGTCTTCTCGCAAAAAAAGCAGCTCTCCCTTGCGATCAAAGATAGCGGCGGCATGAAGCCCGCCGGTAGCCCCGAAATTCTCCTGGAGGGCCTCCAAGCGCGCGGGCAGCAGCCGCAGCAGCTCCGGCTCCGGCCGCCACGGCTCCAGCACCGGCGCCTTCCGGCGGATCCGATCCATCGAGGCAGTCCCGCAGATTCCACAGGAAGAGGTTGCAAAAAAGGCCCGGTCCGCTGAGCGCGCCCGTGCCGGCGGCACCCCCTCCGCCAGGCGCACGTCCACCACATTGTCGGCCACTGTGGCCAGAGCGCGCAGGTCATCCGCCCCGTCGATCACCCCTTCGGTCCACAAAAATCCCGCTGCAAGGTCCAAATCCTGACCTGGCGTTCGCAAGGTGATGGCGACCGGCTGCCCCTCCACCCGCAGCTCCAGCGGCTCCTCTACTACCACCTCATCCTGGCCCGGCTCTCCCGGCCAGGGCTGCACTGGAACGCGGGCTCTCACAGTGCCACAACCTGCACCACCGCGTTGTAGTCGGGTTCGTCCGAAAGCGGATCACAGCGCGTCGCGATGACGCCATTACATTCCGGCCAGTAGGCCTGCACATTGCCGGGGGGCAGGTCTGCGGCACGCAGCGTACCGGTGCAGCGCCCCAGCTCGGAAACCAGGGCAATCTTGGCCCCCTCTTTCAGCCCCAGACGTGGCAAATCATGGCTACTTACAAAAATATCCTCCCGGGACCGCCCCCCGTGCAGATGATCTGCGGCTTTCAGGACGATAGAGTTGAACTGCTTGCCGCGCCGGGTCGTCAGGTAAAAGTGGCCATCCGGAACCTCGATCCTGCGGGGCGGAGCGGGGAGAAAACGTGCTTTTCCCTCGGGCATATTCGGAAAATGCCCATCCACACACAGCACTTCTCCCCCCCACTGCACCGAATCCCCGGTTTTTTCTAACTTTTCAATCCCCGCATAGAGAGGAACGATACGTCCGATCTCTTCGCGAATCGCCTTACTACCAGGATATCCCAGGGCTTTCTGAAGATCGGGAAAGGCCGCGATCGCCACCTGACAGGGAATCTCATACTCGGGACGGCACTCCCCCACCTGCGGGTGGTTCGGGATTTCCGGCGAAAAGCGGATGCGACGCTCGGTCGAGGTAGATGTCCCCCCCTCGCGCTGCTCATAGCGGGTCTGGGCGGGTAGCAGCAGCACCGGACCGGCCCCCTCCAAAACCGTGGAGCTGTTGATCACGATGTCCTGGTGAATTCGGAAGGGAACCTTTGCAAAAGCCTGCCGTAGCCCTTCCGGATCGGGCAGCACGGCCAGCAGGTTCCCCCCCAGACTGTACAAAAAGTCAATATCTCCGCGCAGCATCGCCTGCACCATCGCCACCGTCGGAATACCCCGATGGGTGGGCAGCGTGTGCCCCCAATGTCCTTCAAAAAGAGCACGATTCTCGGGACTGTTAGGAATGTGCCCGGGCAGGATGTTCGGCCCCGCGCCGCACTCCCCGCCCCCCTGCACCCCGGAGTGCCCGCGAATCGGCACCAGCCCGGCCCCGGCGCGCCCGAGCTGGCCCAGGGCCAGGTGCAACGCCGCAAGTGCATGGACGTTTTCGGTGCCGAATGTGTGCTGAGTGATCCCCATCGACCACACCGAGATCGCATCTTTCGCCCTCGCATACAGCTCGGCAAGCCAGGCGATCTTGGCTCGGGGAAGGCCGGAGTCCCGCTCCAGATCGTCCCATTGCAGGCTGCGCAGCAGGGCCCGCTGCTCCGCCCAGCCGGTGGTGTGGGCATCGATATAGGCCTGGTTGATCCTTCCCTCCTCCTCCAACAGCTTGAGCACCCCATTCACCAGCGCCAGATCGCCTCCCACCCGCACCTGGAGCCAGTCGTCCGCGATCTTCGATCCAAATAGCGCCGAAAGGGGCATCGAAGGCACCCAATAGCGCTCCAGACCCAGCTCCCGCGCCGGGTTCACCACCACCACCCGCACACCGCGATCCTTGGCCTCGGCCAGGTACTTCATCGTAACCGGCTGGTTGTTTGCCACATCACTACCCCAGAGCACAATCAAGTCGGTGTCCAGCCATCCCTTCAAGGAAATGGTAGGTGCGCCCACCCCAATCGTGGCCTTTAACCCCGCCACGCTGGCCTGGTGGCACAGGCGCGCACACAGGTCCACGTTGTTGGTGCCCGAAAGCCGGGCGGCCTTGCCAAAGGTGTAGTAGGTCTCGTTGGTGATCCCGCGGGAGGTGGCAAACCAGGCCTGGCGGGGACCGGGCACCGGCCGCAGCGCATCCCCTGCCAATTTCAGCGCCTCATCCCAGGAGATTCTCGAAAATCCCCGGTCGCCCGGCCGGTAGACGAAGGGGTAGGGCAGCCTGCCCAGCGCATGCAGCTCCTCATTGTCCATCTTCCGCAATTTATTTATGTCAGAAATATCATTCGGGCGCAACGCGGGCATGGTGTTCAGCCGCAGCAGCCGCAGGCGGGTCAGGCACAGGTGCGGCCCTTCCATCACGTCGTCCCGCAGGCCGCTGGTGCCCAGCGAGCAGCCGTCACAAACCCCCTTGTTCAGGATGTTCCAGGCATAGGGCAGCGCGTCGCGGTTCTCCCAGATCACCTCCGCCATCTCGCGAAAGTGGTGGGGCTTGTCCTGACCCAGGCCAAAGGGGACCAGGGACTGAAAGGCGGCTTTGCCGGGAATGGGGGCGTGCGTCGGGTGCATGGCTTTTTATACAGCAAGCCCGCGCGGAAAGGGAAGGCGACGGGACCCGATGTTCTTTCCCGGCCGGGAACTCAGGGGAGAGGATCGGGTAGGAGGCGGTGGTCCAGGGGCCCGGCGATCGTGGTACATGAAGGGCGTTTCCTCTCCGCAGCCCGCATTCAGAGCATCCATGTCGCCCCACACACACCTGAAAACAATCCAGCAACTCTCTCCCCTTCTCCTCCCTGAGCCGCTTTGGGCCCTGCTCGCGGAACACTATCAACAGCCGCATCGCCACTACCACAGCCTGCAACACCTGGCCGAAATGGCCCTCCACTACCAGCAGGTTACGACCGAGCCGGGCTGGACAGACCCGCGATCCGCCTGGTTGGCCCTGCTCTTTCACGACGTGATCTACGACCCGATGGCGGCGCATGGCCAAAACGAGGCACGGAGCGCCGCCCTCCTGGGCGAGCTGCTGCCGGATACCCTTGCGGCCCAGCGGCTGATCCAGCTCACCGCCACCCACGGAACCGCGGCCGGCGAAACCCTGGACGGAGATGCCGCCCTTTTCTTGGACTGCGACCTTGCGATCTTGGGCGCAGATCCTATGCGATTTACAGAATATGAGCGCCAGATCGCGGCCGAGTATGTGCCCTTCGTGGGGGC
>JBEIQS010000167.1:0-12972 GCA_040376425.1 Alphaproteobacteria bacterium
AGGCATCCGGAACCACGTCGGTGTCCGCAGCGCTGCCGGGGCCCTGGTGACCCGTGGCCTGACCGGGCATGTAGCGGGGGGCGACAACGGTGGGGAAGCGCCAGCGAAGGCGACCGTCGGCAGCGCTGAGCTGTTCGACCACTACAAATGCGTACGCGCACATCGGTATGGGGAGGCAGGTTGGTCACCCGCAGGGTGTGGACATCGGCGCGCTCAGCGGTGAGCAGTCCAGCGCGATGTCCGGCCTGTCGTGCAGCGGCAAAATCTGCCTCGGCCTCCTGTTTCTCCTTACACTCCGCACGAACCACCACCTCGCCGGCGCGCAGCTCCAGCTCCACCACCGCGCCATCTTCGGGCAGCGGGAAGATGTGGATGGCCTCCATGGGCTGGTCGCTGGAGTTGACGAAGTGCTGCTCCACCACGGTGCGGCAAAAAGGCCCGAGGATCTCCGCGCGTACTTTCACATCCGCCAGGGGCAGGGGGCGCTCCGCACGGCCGACAAGGAGCATCAGACCACCCAGACCACGGGGGTCAGGGGTGCAGCCAGGCATAGGGTTGGGGGCGATGGCGTGGATCATGGGGTACCTCCGGAAAGAGCAGAAGAGAGACGTTGAATGAGCAATTCAGGGTCAGGAACGAGGTCAGGGTCCAGCAGGAGCTGTACGCCCGGGGCCAGCTCCACCGCGGTCAGCCGCCGGGCGGGCCGAGGCTGCGGCACCGCCGGCGGCCGAAGCACAGGGGCAAGCCCCAGTTGTTGCAGCAGGGCGGCCTCCAGCTCGGCATTGGTTGCACCGGCCAGGGCCGTCTGAACCTGGTTCAGCCCCAGGCCGTGACCCTGCAGCAGCTTGACGCCGACCACCTGCAGCAGGTGGCGAAGCTGGTAGCGGGCCACCCGACCTTCGTAGCGGGAGGGCTTGTCCACCAGTCCAAGGGTCTGGTAGTAGCGCACCGTTCGCTCGTCCGGGCGGGCGCTGACCCGCTCGTCCGCCGGGGCGGCACAGCGGGAAAGCAGGGTGGCGGCGGCTTCCACCAGACCGGGGAGGTCCAGTTCCTGCTGTCGCCAGGGCTGTAGGGGGTCTTCGGTCATGCCAACACTGTAATCATTGCAGCGATTACTGCAATCATCTTTCCGATCTTTTTTGCGGGGGTGGCTGTGCTATGATGGAGTCCTTGTGGAGCTGTACGTGGGAGCCGCCGAGCGGGTGCGCCTGTGTCTCAAAGACCTCTTCCATCATGACGTGGTCGAGATGATTGAGCGGGAGACTCGGAAATATTCTCTGTGGGACGTGACTTCTTCCTCAGACCCTCTGTTTGATGGCTGTTGGGAGTTGCTTTGGGAGGGCTTTGGCGAGGCGGGTGAGGTGGAACGTCGCGAGGTGATCGCCGCCTCGGCCGATGCAAACCCCTTTGTTCCTACCAAAGATGGCACCTATCACCGCTACTTTCTGCTGGCGGCCAGAGACCGGGACGGGCGGCTGCTCGGGGTGAGGGATGGCTCCATTCTGGTAAATCCGGCCTACGACCCCAGTCTCTGTGTGATCTACCTCGCACACATCTACATGCGCCCGGAGGCGCGGGGCTCGGTGCTCTCGTACTGGCTGCGTATCGCGCCGGTGGAGCTGGCAACGCAATACCTGAAGGATCTGCACAACCGCGGACTTTTCAAGCTTCCTGCGCCCGATCAGCCCGGCCGCTACTTCGGCATGCGGATGAACCTCGCCGCCGAAATGGAGTACTACACCCCGGACGAGCGGCAGAGCTGGCAGCGCATCCTCTTCTATGGTCGTGGTGGTTTCGACGCGATCAACCCGCGCCATTTTCCGTACCGACAGCCGGACTTTCGTGATCCTGCCGTAATCCGGGAGACGGGTAACCGTCCGGTCCCCTTCATGGTCCTGCTCCGCAGAATGGGGCGAGAACGGCAGGCGACGCTGCCCATCGCCGAGGCCCAGGCGGTGCTGAACCTGCTCTACGATGACTTCGCGGAGCACTGCTCGGAGGAGCACCTGCAGAACAGCCTGGAAGTGGTGATGGATCGCCTGGAGCGACGGGCCCGGCGGGAGAGCTTTGTCGAGCTGCTGCCATTGCCTACGGGTCCCAGAGATATTCATAGGTTCAAGAGGCTATTTCGCTATACTGTCTTCAAGAACTACTATGGAGACGCGCCCGATACGCGCGACTACCTGCGCGGCCCGGTCGCGGCCCGCCTCAAAGAGAACCGGCGCTACCTGGAGGAGTCCCTGGCCGAGATCGCCAAGGAACTGGAAGGACGCCCGCATTGGGTCTATGGGAATCGGCAGCAGGGCATTTCCTGGGAGGGGCATCCCATCCCCGAGACCCCGTCAGATGGGGATGAGGGGCAGCAACCCTGAGGTGGGTGGCGACAATGAGCTCGAAACACTAGGAAGGGTGTATGCGTAACACCCTGCCATAACACAGATTTTCTTCTGTCCCTTCATGGGTCAACAGCCAAAGGAGGGGGCAGGGGGGGCGTCGGGTGGGTGCGGGCGCATGGCCATCGGTCAGCAGCAGGCAACCGTCGGGAGGGCGTCGCCGTTCGGCCAACCAGCGGAAGAAGGGATCATAGCGGGTTCCGCCCTGCCCACGTGCCCGGGCGGGAATGCGACCGGACCAGGGGTAGACCGCCTGCACCTCGGCATCGAACTCCACCACCAGAATTTCCGCGCCGGTCCTGTGAATGCCCTGGATCTCCGCGTAGAAGTGGTTCAGCTCCTCCGGCCTGATACTGCCAGAGGTGTCCACCCCCACCACGAGGCGCTGTTGGCGGCGCAGGCGCAGCCCGGGAAAGGTGCCGTAGCGGCGGGAGGGGCGCCGCAGCGTGTCGCTGACCCTCGTCTGCGCCGAGGTGGCGGCGAAAATGCGGAGCTGTCGGCGCCAATCCAGCCGGGGGGCGCGCCCTTCGATCAGACGCATCACGGTACCCTTCAGGTCTCCGGGTATTTTTCCGCCCGCCCGTCGCATCGCGTCCCCGGCCAATCGGGCCAGCTCCAGCTCGGCGAGCGCGCGGTCGGTGGGATCCTCCACCCCCCACTGGCCGTGATCCGAGTGCCACTCTGCCACCAGAAGCTCTCCCAGATCCTCCAACGCGAGCTGGGCATAGTACTCGTCCAAGCTGCGATCGGCAGAAAGCCCGGGGAAGGCACTGAGCACAAGGGCGTCCACAGGAAGCAACCAACGCGGCCCGATCAACTGGTTGACCACCAGATCGGCGGCAATACCGAAGCGGAAGCGGTCGTGGCGGTGGGGATCATAGCGGAGGACATGGCCCAGCAGCAGGTGCAGTGCTTCGTGCTTCAGGACGGCAACCCGCTCTCGTCGGCTTCGAAGCTGGCGCTGAAACCATGTGGGGTTCACATGCAGGTGATACCGTCCGGCGGTGTAGCACACCCCCGCCGTGGAGGTCTGCTCGTCCACCACCCGCACCACGCCGCCCAGTAGGTGGCCGAAAAATGGCTCTGAAAGAATCAAATCCACCGCACAGCGGGCCAGCTCCTCCTGGCAGGCGTCCGATGTAGCCTGCACTACAATTGCCCAAGAATGGCCTGTGCGAGGCGACGATCCCTCAGCATCTCGGCCACGCCCGGCGCACCCTCCCTCAGCAGGTCACGGTGCGTGGCCAAGCGGAGATCATGGGTGATGTTTGGGTGCAAAAGGAAGCGCACCAGATTTTCCGGGTGTTTGGGACCGGGCCGGTAGGTGGCAGAGGAGAGGTGAAGAAACAGGCGGGTGCAGACCGCCCCAATTCGGTCCACGCGGCGTGTGCCCGTGTGGCCCGCCGTCGCCAGCTTGGCGACCCGGTCGGCCGGAAACTCCTCAGCGTCCAGGATCTCCGCTGGAGACAGCAGAAGGGGGAAATTGTCCGATATAAAGCCCATGAAAGCCGCGACGGTCGTCTCTTCCAGCGCGCTATTGCCCAGCACAAACACCAGCTCCCGTTCTGCCAGCAGATCCGGAATATCGCGGATCTGTCCGAAGAACTGGGTGAGGGTTCGCGGCGTGGTGCGGCGATTGTTCACCAGCTCGGGATAGCAGAGGACAAATGCGATTCCCCGTGGGTCTACGCCTGCTTCGATGGCCCAGGCGGCCCAGGAGCGTGCGTCGAAGACCAGGGAAAGATGGAGGAAGCGGGTCACCATCGCATCGTCCATCGGGGTGACCGAGTAGTCGCCCCCCTCGGGATTTGCGGTGGCGATGATCATCCAGTTTTTGGGGAGGGACCAGGAAAACATACGTCCCTGCTGCAAAAGTTGCATCAATCCGCGCAGGATGCGGTCGTCGGCCCGGTTGATGTCGTCCAGAAGCAGGATCCCCGGTCCCTCAGCCGAAGGAACCCAATCGGGCGGCGCAAACACCGTGGTCCGGTCCTCCCGGATCATTGGCAAGCCGTGAAGATCGCCCATTTCTTCGAATTGTGCGGGCGCGCAGTAGCAGAAGGCCCAGCCGTTCCGCTTGGCCAGGTCTTCCACCAGCATGGTCTTGCCCAGACCATGGGTGCCCCAGATACAGATCGGGGTGGCCGCCTCGCCCCGGGCGATGGTGCGCAGGTTGTTGTGGAGCAGATGCTCCAATGTACTGGTCAAACGCCGAGCATCGAGACGGCTTCCGTACAGGAGGAGTTGTTCGGTCATGCGATATCCGACGGAGCGCAGCGGGGGATGGGTGACCAGCGGAAACCGGTGGGCAGGGCTCCCCCTACACCTTCCGCCTCCACCTGAATCAGCGAAGAAATCCTTGTCAGCGGACGAAGATCCTTCAATCGGTACAGTTGAGACAGGTGCAGTTGGGTGAGCGGGAGGGTGGAGACCGCGCTGATGTCCGTCAGGTCTGGATGCGCCTCCAAGTGGAGCCGGTAGAGTCGTGGAAGCCTGCTTAATCCTATCATGTTGCGAATACCAAGCGCTGTCAACTCCAAACTCTCCAGGGCCGTACAGGCGGCAAGACTCTCCAGGCTGTCCACCATGGGCAGGTGACGCAGGCGAAGGCGCTTGAGGCGGGGAAGCCCGGCAAGGAAGCGAAGATCCTGAATGTCCAGGCGGTCCAGGTCCAGCTCTTCCAGATCGGTCAGGGCGGCCATCGCCGTACAATCCCGCAAGCCGATGATACTCTCCAGGCGCAGGCGCCGCAGGGTGGAGGGTAGGGGAGGCAGGATTTGAAGGCCGGTACAACCGGTCAACTCCAGGCTTTGAAGGGGGAGAGATGCCAAAGCCACTGCCCCACGTAGCGGATTGGCCCCTTCCACCACCAGCGCATGGAGCTGCTCCAGGTGGACCAGGTGCCCCAGCGCCACAGGGGCGTCCGGGTCCCTGGGACTGCGAATGTGGCCCGAAAGACGCAGCCGATGAATACTCTCGCGAAGTCGTTTGGCTTCCGGAAGATCGGGAGGAGAGGTGGCAAGGAGCGCCAGTACCGCATACTCGCGATAGGGAACATCCGATCGGGTTCCCTTCAGAAGGGGGCCGGGCTCCAACACTCGCTCCTCCCGACGGCTCACGGGGGACTTTCGCTCCACCAACTGCGTGCCAGAGAGAAAGCGCTCGTACCACACCAGGCGATCCGGGAAGGCCTCCAGCGAGTCGCGCAGGTCGCCTACCGTCGCGTCGATGGCCTCCAGATCCCGGATCCGCAGGCGCTTGAGAAAGGTCTGAAAGGCGCTTTCATCGCGGGGACGTGCGTCGCGGAGCAGCGGCGGCGCGTCGCGCATGGCCTCGAGATCCACCCGCGGGTCGGCGGTGAGTACCGGCCTGAGGGAGGGGGGAAAGTTGTGCCGTGCAAGCGCACAACCGGCGATGGCAACCGCCCGAAGCTCGCGCGCGCCCACGAGCGCCGGCACCTCCCGCAGGCTGCGTGCCTGTCGCAGATCAACGGTGCGAAGCTCCGACAGGTGCTTCGTTCCATGAATCACCCGGAGCGAAGAGCAGCCGTCCAGGGAGAGCAGGGTCAGGTGGCCGCAGGCGGTGAGATCCAGCTCGGAAAGAGAGGTGCAACCCGGAAGGTAGAGCTCGTGCAAACTGGCCGGAAGGCCGCTGAGCACGCTCAGCATCGGTCCGCAGACGGAAAGCTGGTGAAGGTTGGGGGGAAGTGCATGAATGTCGGGAAGACGCGGAGCCATCAACGCGAGCTGGGCCAGGCCCGGTAGTGCTGCGACCGAGCGCAGGTCCACCGTATGTTGGCTGCGCAGCTCCAGGCGTTCCAGCGCCGGCAGCAGCTCCAGACCCTGCAAGTCGCTCAGATCCTCGGCTTCCAACTCCAGCATTCGGAGAGAGGGAAGACCGGTCATGCCCAACCCGTGCAGACCGTCACAGGAGGGACTGAGGCTGACGCGAAGGCTCTCCAGGTGGGGAAGATCCCGGACGGCCGTCAGATCGCAGGTCGGCAGGTCGGACAGAGACAATTCCCGAAGGGAAGGAAGCTGGTGGAAGGAGGGCAGGGGGGCGGGCAGAGCGTGGAGGCTCAGGCGCCGCAGCCCGGCGAGTCCGTTCAGGGAAGGGGATGCCGGGATGTCCGAAACGCTCAACTCTTCCAAGGCGGGCAGGTTTTCCAGGCCATCCAGGCGGAGGATTCCGCCCCCGTGTAGGCCCAGGCTGCGCAGCCTGCGTAGGGAGGAGAGCCCTTTCAGGCTGGGTGCGGAGCTGCCGATCAGCACCAGCTCTTCCAAGGTGGGGAGGTCCAGACAGTCCAGCGCGTCAGGAAGACTGCAGGCGTGGAGAATCAGGACTTTGAGCGCTGGAAGGCTGAGTTTTCCGCGTAGCGGGCGATGGTGGTGCAGGTTCAGGTGCCGCAAGGAGGTGAAGGCGCTGATCCAGGCGAGATCCAAAGAAGCACCTGTACTTTCCAGGCCCCCCAGCCAGAGATCATGGACGCGGTCGCGCAGCTCGGAGGCCACCACACTCTCCGGTGGCGCCAGGGCGATGAGTCCAAGCATGGCGCGGTCCAACAGCGGCTGCGTACTCCGGCTGCCCGAAAACAGCGCATTGGGGACGAAGATCCAGCGACGATCCGAATCGCGGAAGCGGCCCCGATTGGAGAATTCGCCGTATTCCACGCCATCCAGAAGGGAGTCAAAAAGTTGAGGATCTCCAAGTGCTACCGCCAGAGCCACTCCCTGGTCCACCAGATCGGGATCGCGTGCGCGCAGCAGGCGGAGCAGTCCGTCGGTACTCATGGCCCCTGCTCCCAGATCCACTCGGGATCACCTGGCGGAAACATCGTTTTTGCCTTCTCATCTCCTTCTTGCATCATCAGCCAGGTCGTGGTCGCTGTAGCCACGAGGGTCTGCGCACGGGCATCGGGGAGGGTCTCTTCGCCGCAGCCCGGGAAAGTCCCAAGGATCTCACAGGCATTTGAAAATGAAAGGTGTCCAGCCCCTAAAAGCTCACCTAACATCGGATCGGTCCCGTCAATGTCTCGCCAGATCGGCTGCACCTCGGTGGACCAGTCTACCGCGCCGTCCAGATCGCCGCCCAGGATCATGGTGGGGACCTGGATGGCGCCCAGGCCGCCGATCAGCAAGGCCCGACCTGCGGGCGCCATCGGGGCGATGCTCAATACCCGAGAGTCTCCCCCGTCGATCACCGCTGTCGGACCATAGTTCTCTTCGTAGTACGGGAGCAGGTCGCAGAGCCAGCCGCCGTTGTTGTCGCACTCCGCTCGCGACGCAGCTACATCGATCACGGCCCCTCCGATGGCCAGGGAGGTGTAGCCCCCAAAAGAGTGTCCCGCCACATGGTAGCCGGCAGCCGGATCGATACATCCAAAGAGGGGATCTGCCGAATCGGCATTGCGGGCCAGAAGATCATCGTAGGTGTCGGCAAGGTCCAAGGGGCGGCGCACCGCGACCTCTGCTTTCAGGTCTTCGTCGTTGTCAAAGACGGTGTTGTAGCGATGATCGGGCGCCGCGATCACCCAACCGTGGCTGGCCAGGTATTCCGTGAGGAAGTAGCTCTGCCATCGCATGGCCGTGTTTCCATGGCTGAAGACGAGCACCGGGCGGGGCTGCGTGCAGGCCGGGGTGCCCTCCCGGGCGGTGGGGGAAGGCCAGATGTCGTCATAGCGGTAGTCTTCGGTCTCCACTTCTGAAGCGGGGAACCACCACTGTACGTCCAGGGAGATGCCGGTCCGGGACGCCACGGTGCCCTCCCGGGTTCCCACCGCAAAGGGCCCGGGCTGCTCAGGGGAGTACCAGGGGGCCTCGGCGACCGGCTCCGGCGTGCAGGCGAAAAGGAACAACATCCCTCTCTTCTATCCGCCCCCGGCTTTCTTCGGGGGGCGGATGGGACAGAATCTCTCGGCAGATGGAGCCTCGCTTCGCGCAGCTATCGTGGCTTTGGGTCGGTGGAAAGACCAGATTCCGGATCTGCGAGCGCCGCACCCCATTGGGAGATCACCCGCTGCGCAATCCCCTCGGTATCCAGGTAGGTCGCCACTTCCGACGGTACCAACGCGCGCCAGTCCTCCCCCCGGCCCATTGCCGCCCGCACCTGCGAGGCGTTCATGGCCAGCCGATCCGCCTCGGACAGCAATTGCACAGGATGAAGGACGTGGAAGTGGTCCTTGAGGAGATCCCGCACGTAGCGATTTCCCGTAAACAGAAGGTCTACCGATGGGAATTTCTCGATCACCATCGCGCGCCAACGTGGACCGTCAAAAAGGTCCGGCAGCTCTTGGAAGCTCAGGCCCGGGCGCGGCCCCAGCACCCGACGGATCATCTCCGCAGATTCCAATGCCGAAAAAGGGGAGCGCGCATCAACGATATTGGCGCTACCCAGACCGATGATCAGCTCCTCGCAGATCCCGCTGAGGGCGCGAAGAACCACCGCATGGCCGAGATGTACCGGCTTCCAGCGGGCGATCATCGCGGCGCGGCGAACGGGCAGGTGGATGGTGGGCATCTTCCCTGGACTATCCCGTGTGCATGGCTGGACATAGTGGGATAGGATGTACCGATGCAGTTCTTTCCAGAAATTCCGCTCGACGCCGCCGCCGCCCGCGCTTTGGTGCGCGGACTCTACAGCATCGCCCAGACCGATGGACTGCACCCCAGGGAGCAGCAATTGCTGCTGTCCATGGCCAAGGAGCTGGGCATTGGCACCCTGCTGCCCATCAGCCCCGCGCAGCTCAAGGAGTCGCTGGAGACCGAAGAGCAGCGCCTGCTTTTTGCAAAAATGGCGCTGCTGATGATCCATGTGGAGGGCGGGGTCACGCCTCCTGAGCGCACCCTGCTCCGCAGCTTTTTTGACGGACTGGAGCTGGATGCGGCGGATTTGCTGGGCCTGGAATTTGCAGTTTCCCAGGAACTGCTCTCCCTGCCCTCTGCCGCATCTTAGCGTTCTTCCCAGGGGAAAGCCAATACCTCGTCGATGGTGGTCGCGCCGGTCAGGAGCATCACCAGACGATCCACCCCAAGCGCCATCCCGGCCCCGGCGGGCAGCCCTTGTCCCAACATCTCCAGGTAGCGACGATCCACTCGCACCTCGGGTCGTCCCGCGACGCGACGTGCGGCCAGCTCCTCATCAAAAAGATGCTGTTGAAGCTTTGCATCTACCAGGAAGGGGAAGCCGTCGCACAGCTCCAGGCCTCCCAAAAACAGCTCGGAGCGCCAGGCCAACGCCGGTTGCCCCGGCCGCAGACCGGCCGAAGGTGTCATCCACGCGGGCCAGTCGATCACCCAGGTAGGACGTGGGCTTCCCAGCCAGGGTTCCGCCTCGGACAGGAGAAAGGAGAGCAGAAGGCTGGCGTTGGTGCGGAAGTCCGGCGGTAGATCGAGGTGCTCGGAGGCCCGGTTAAGGCTTTCGAGAGAGAAGTCCTCCAGGCTGCGTCCACAGACCCGCTCCAGGACCATCGCCACGCTCATGCGCTCCCAGGGGCCCTCCAGGTCGATAGGCCGGCCCTCCCAGGCCAGGGCGGGGCCTCCGGCCGCCTCCCAGGTGGCCCGGATCAGTGCCTCGGCGTCGGCCTCGATCTGGGGCAGCTCCGCGCCCAGCCGGGCCCACTCCAGCATGGTGAATTCCGGGTTATGTCGGGCACTTCGATCGCCAGGTCTGAAGTTTTGGGTGAGGGTGTATACCCGAGGCAGACCCTGCGCCATCAGCCGCTTGATCTGAAACTCGGTGGAGCTGACCAGATAGCCTAGAAAGTGGCCGTCAAAGACCACTTCCATGCTGTCGACCGCCACATCCGGGTAGGTACCGGCCACCAGCAGCGGCGTCTGCGCCTCCACAAAGTCCCAGTCCAGGAACAGGCTGCGCACTCCATGGAGCAACCGGGTTCTCCGCCCAAGGACATTCAGGCGAGAACGCACGGTGACTCCAGGGAAGGTGATGGGGGCGATCGGACTTGAACCGATAAGAGCGTAAGCTCACTCGATTTTGAGTCGAGCGCGTCTACCATTCCGCCACGCCCCCAATCAGCAGCCCGCGGCTGGACAGAATCTTTACCGGTTTGGTTGCAATCGGCAAGGCCGGGAAGCTACGATCTGCAAAGAGGGAGAGAGGAATGTTCCGACTACTGCCATTGATGCTGGTAGCCTGTGAGGCCGGGAAGATCCAACTGGGTGCCGGTCCCGAGCCAGATGCAAGGTTCTGGGCGGATGTATTCACTTGGCAGTGCAGCGCGACGGTGGACGATGTGGTGCAGACCTGGGAAGGGGCCTTCAACTATGACCTCCGCTTTCAGTATGCCCCGGATGCCCTGCCAGAGGCGGAATCGCCAAGTTCTGGCTGCAATTTCGGCGCAGATCTCTTCCCGGACAACGCCGGCGACGAGGGGGTCAACCTCTCCGCCTCACCGGGCTGGTACAACTCCGACGGACTGACCGGCACGATGGAATCCAAGGGAGATGGCTTTTATTTTGATAGTGCATTCTCGAACCAACGAACCTGCACCTACGTGGATGAGCTGATTGGCGATGGCACCGAGCTCACCGACGCCGGTTCCTTTTCGGGTGCGAAGACCCCCACACCGGGGAGTCTGGACAGCGTCACTATCACCGGTGTGGACAGCGAGACGGGGATCCAGTTCGGGGCCGAGGTTGCCGTGGAGTGGGAAGCTGAGGGCTGGGAGAAGAGCTGGGTGCAGATCCGGCGCGAGCAGGGCGGTGCCCTGGTGGAAGCCGCCACCTGCGCCACCACCGGCGACAGCAGCTTCCAGGTGGACAGCGATGTGTGGGACCTGCTCCACGATGCAGTCGAGGTGGATGTCACCAACGTCTATGTGGGCATGGAGAAGCACGACAGCCTGACGGCTGAGGATGGCCAGGAAATCGAGCTTATCACGCGGGTGATGCACATCGCAGTCATTCAGGATTGAGGATGCCCCTTGACAGATCCGTCCCCCCTCTGGCTCAGTAAGCATCCAATGGGTGCTCGTACCGTCCTGGTTGTAGACTCCTCGCCGCTCTCCGCGCTCCGCGCCGGGGAAGCGCTGCAGAATTCTGGTTTTCGGGTGGTGGTGGCCAACAGCCAGCCAGAGGCCGAGGCCACCCTGCTCCAGGAGGATGTAGCAGTCGTACTTTCCTCCCTGCTTTTTCCGCGCGGCAACGGCTACGACCTTGCACGTCAGGTGAAGAGCCAGCATCCTGAAACGGTGGTGTTTCTGCTCTGCGGTTCCTTCGAGGTTTACAGCCAGGAACGCGCAAAAATGGCAGGGGTGCAGGGGCGTATCACCCGTCCCTTCACCGCAGAAGCCTTCCGGCGCGAGCTGGAGCTGGTCCTTGGGCCCTTGGGGGAGGATCTTCCTGCAGAAGCACCGGCGCCGGTTTTACCGCCTCCGCCCGTGGTCGTGGCTCCCGCACCGGTGCCGGCGCCGGTTGAGGTGGGCTCGGCACCGGTGTATGTGCCAGACAGCGAAGAACGGCTTGCCACCTTTATTCCCCGTACCTACCAACGCAGCTCCTTGCCGCCGGTGGACCCCGCATTGATCCCGGTGGTGGAACGGGTGGTCCAGGAGGTGTTGCCGGAGGTGGTAGAGGCCGTGCTTTCGCAAGCGCTCCATCGATCCCCGGCTTTTCGCGATCTGGTGCGGTTGACGGTGGAGGAGACGGTGCGGGAGCGGCTACCGGTGCTCGCCCGCAGCCTGGTACAGCAGCGGCTGGCCGAGATAGAAGCCCAGGTGGAAGCTGCAGATAGTCCGGTGCCCACCGAGCAGGAAGGGCAGGGGACTTCTGAGCATACGGCGTCGGTGGCGGCAGAGGGCGAAGGAACCGGTTAAACGGCGCTTCGCGAAGATCCTGCCGGGTCTTCCGTCGAGGAACCGACCGTGAACGCCGAGCTTCCCAACCACTTCGATCCCAAAGACGCCTACGAACGCTACTATCGCTGGTGGGAGAGCAACGGCTACTTTGTCGCCGACCCGGCCGCCCCCGGCGAGGCCTTTTCCATCGTCATCCCGCCGCCCAACGTGACCGGCTCGCTGCACATGGGCCACGCGCTCAACAACTCGCTGCAGGACGTGCTGATCCGCTACAAGCGTATGGACGGCTACAATGTGCTGTGGGTGCCGGGTGTGGATCACGCGGGCATTGCGACGCAGTGGGTGGTGGAGCGCCAGCTTCGTGCCGAAGGAAAAACGAGGCAGGAGCTGGGGCGAGAGGCATTCGAAGAGCGGGTGTGGAGCTGGAAGGCGCAGAGCGGCGGCACCATCATCGGGCAGCTTCGTCGCCTGGGGGTGAGCTGCGACTGGAGTCGGGAGCGATTTACGCTGGATCCCGCACTTTCCAAGGCAGTACGCGAATTTTTTGTGACCCTACACGATGAAGGTCTGATCTACCGCGCCACCCGGCTCATCAACTGGGACCCTATCGGCATGACCGCCTTGTCCGATTTGGAGGTGAGCAACACCGAAGAGACGGGCGAGTTGTGGAGCTTCGCCTACCCACTTTCGGATGGTACCGGCGAGATCGTGGTGGCCACCACCCGCCCCGAGACCATGCTGGGTGACACGGCCGTTGCCGTACAC
>JBEIQS010000200.1:0-10536 GCA_040376425.1 Alphaproteobacteria bacterium
CGAAACAACTGGAGCTTTCGGCGCTGGATGTGAGCATCTTCAACAAGGGAGGCGGTCTGCCGGGTGCGGATGCCCACCCCGATCAGCTCCAGATGAATTTTTCGGTGGGCTCGGCGGTGATGCGCGGGCTTTCCAGCCCCAAAAGCTCTGCGACCGAGCTGGGGATTTCCGGGTTGAGTGGAAACCTGGATCAGATCCGCGAAACGGGCGATGTGGCCGCCGGACGTATCCACGCCTCCGGTCTGGTCCACGACGGGAACCGGCTGGGGAGCGGCCAGATCTCCGATCTGCGCAGCCACATCGACAACAAGGGGGGGGGCCTGCCCTTTCTGGATGCACAGCAGGACCAGCTCCAGACCAGCGGCTCCGTGGGTGCCCTTGCCCTTCAGGGTCTGGACAGCAGCAAGGCGAAGGCCGGCAGCGCGACGGTGGAGGGTCTGGGCTGGCAGCAGGGTCAGAACACCTCGATCACCGCCAAAAAGGCCCATGTGGAGAACGGCTCGTCGGCGCTCGGTTCGGTGAAAAGTGGGGACTTGAACGGCGTCCGTGCGCAGGTTGGAGGGGGCGGAGTGACCGCGGGCTTGGACGAGGGCACACTGACGGGCTTGGATACCAAGGATATTGACGCGTCAAGTCTTTCGGTGAAAAACCTGGACTACCAACAGGGTTCTGCTGGGAAGAAGTTGAGCCTCGCAGGCGCGCAGGCCAAAGGTCTGGACGCCGGTGGGCAGACGCTGGGCTCGGCCGAGGTACAGGGCCTGATCGCCACGGAGGGCCAGGACGGTCGCCGCAGTGGCTCGCTGGTGGGGGCCACCCTGAACAACCTGGACAGCGCGCAGGTGGATGCGAAGCAGGCGGTCATCTCTGGTCTGCAGTACAGCCAGGACAAAAATGGTTTGGCGGTGGATGTACAGTCAGCCCGGGCCGATGGTCTGGACGTGGCAGGCAACAAAGTGGCGGCCGCCCAAATTTCCGGCCTGTCCGCCACTCAGAAGGGCGAGGACTTTTCTGCCCACCTCGGTGGTGGTAGTGCCACCGGTATCGATACTGCGAACGTGGATGCCGGTCGCGCCACCATCCAGGAGCTGCGCCTTCAGAAGAACGGCTCGGGAATCCAGGGATCTGCAGCGGGGATCTCGGCCGAAAAGCTGACGGGCGATGGGATTTCGGTGGGCAACCTGTCCGCGCAGGCCGTGTCCGGGCAGTCTGGCGCTGCCGGCCTGTCTGGCTCGGTGGGCAAGGCCAGTATCGATGCCTTGGATAGCCAGTCGGTGGATGTCGGACACGGAAATCTGACGGGTTTGAACTTTCACAAAGACGGTCAAGGGACATCTGGGTCCGTTGATTCGCTGGCCGCACAGAAGCTGTCGGCGGGTGGCACCACCGTGGGAACGGTGGCCGCGCAGAAGCTCGCGGCGCAGACCACCGCGGGGGGTGCCTCCGGATCGGCGGCCGGCGTGCAGCTCCAGAACCTCAAGAGCGGCACCGCGACGGTGGGCTCGGCCGACCTGTCTGGGCTCTCCGGTGCAAAAGAGGGCGAAAAGGTCTCCGTGGGCCTGGAGAAAGGTCAGGCCACGGGTGTCGGTGTGGCCGGGGCGACCGTGGGCAAGATCGGCGTGGAGAAGCTGGCCGCCAGTGGCGATCAGGCCACCCAGTCCGGCCGCCTCAGCCTGGGCAGCCTGGATGCAGAAAAGCTGCACCACGCCGCCGGTTCCGCGCAGAGCCTGGGACTCAAGGGACTGACGGTTGCGGGCAGCAACAGCGGTGGCGGCCGGGCTGTGGTGGACCAGAAGCCCGACCGGCTCCAGGGCAGCATGAGCCTGGACCAGGGAACCGTCTCGGGTCTGGATACCAAGGGCTTTGATGCACGCAGTGTGGAGCTTCGCGGCGCGCAAGCGGCGGTGAATGGCGACCAGAAGAGCGGGAGCCTGGCCTCGGTCACCGCCTCCGGAGTGGCAGCCGACGCAGGAGGGATGAAGGTGGGCGTCGAAAAATTCCAGGGAACCAACCTATCTGGCAAGACGACTGCCGGTGGAAAGGCGACGGCGGCCCCCACGGGCCCCAGCCCCGCAGCCCTGGCGGGACTGGTGGACGAGGCCCACCTGAAGGGCTCGGTGGCGCTGAACCCCGGCAAGGCGGGGCCGGTGAAGATCGGCGCGAACACGAACGCAAATTTTAATGTTGACGTACAAAATGGTCGCATCGATCCCCGCAGTACGCGGGTGGCCGTGGACAAGCCCCTGGATGGCCCGCTCTGGGTGACCGCCAAGGGCGCCTACTTGGATGATCAGGGCGGAGATCGCGCCAAACTCAAGGCGGACCTCGGTGGTTGGAAGGACATGAACCTCTCCGATCAGCTCCCCGGAAAGCAGGACACGGTGCCGCTGAAGTTGTCGGAGCTGGCGCAGCAGGTGCTCCCCACCACAGGGAAGAGCCCAGCCGCAAAGCCTGTCACCTCGGGGCCCGGCCTGGAGGGCAAGGCGGGGTCGCTCAGCGCCTCTGGCATCACCCTGAACGGCACCTTACCAGCGGATAAAGGGGGGAAAGCCTCGGGCCCGGTGGACCTGGACCGCAGCAACCTTGCCGGGACGGTGGGGCTGCGCAGCGGCAAGGCTGACTTGGGCTCGGTCAAGGCGGATCTGCAGCGGGAGGACAGCCGCGACAACACCGCATCGGTGTCGGCGAATGGCGCCTCCAACCTGGCCCTTCAGTTCACCCGCCTGCTGGTGGGGAATTTCTCCGTGGACACCGGCGATTCGGCCCTGAAAGGGGGCAAGAGCTCGATTTCGGGGGGGGCCCTCTCCGTGCAGGAGGGCAAGGGCGGCCAGCAGGTGAAGGGCAGTATCGGCGCGGTGAAGGTGGAGAACCTGGAAGGCGCCAAGCGTTAGCCGTCAACCGACCACTCAGGCCTTTGCCACCCGAAGCTCGCGCCCCGCCCGAAACACCCGGGGGGCGGGGCGCAGGCGCAGCAGCTCCACCTCCTCCTCTACCGGCCACCAGCAAAAGTCAGCGGTTTCCCCCACCGCAATCCGGGGCGGGGCGCCAAAGGGCAGGTGGTTCTCTCGCCACAGGCAGCGCGCCGTGTTCTGGAGCTGAGCTTCCGAGGTCAAATGCCCCAGATGTACGGCGAGCCATGCCGCATCCAGCAGGTTGGCCGTGCCCAGCCGGTACCAGGGGTCCACCACCGAGTCGTGCCCGATGCCCACCTTCGCGCCCGCCTCCCAGAGCTGGTCCACCCGCGTGAGCCCGCGCCGCCGAGGATAGTTGTCGTAGCGCCCCTGCAAAACCGAGTTATCCAGAGGATTACACACAACCAGAATCCCCGACCGTGCCACCCACTCGATCACTTTGGCCGCGTAGGGGTTGGGGTAGGAATGCAGGGCCGTGCAGTGACCGGCCACCGTGCGGTCGCCCATTCCCCGATCCAGCGCTTCCACGGCTGCCACCTCCAGATTTCGGCTGCCCGGATCATCCGTTTCGTCGCAATGCAAATCCACGCGCAAGCCATGTTTTTCGGCCAGGGCAAAGGCCAGCCGGACCGAGGCCCAGCCCTCCTCCGTACTGCGCTCGAAGTGGGGAATGGCGCCCACCGCATCACAGCCCAGGTGCACGGCCTCCTCCCAGGCCTTCCGCTTCTTAAGGTCGGTGAGAATCCCCTCTTGTGGAAAGGCCACCACTTGCAGCTCCGGGCAACCCAGGCTCTGGTCCTGCGCCAGCTCAGCGCGGAGCTGCAGCAGCGCACGCACGGCCACCGGGCAGCCGGTGTCCACATGGGTGCGGATTTTCAGGGTTCCTTGGCGCACATACCAGCCCACCACCTCCAGCGCCCGCGCCCGCACATCCTCTTCGGTGAGCTGCTCCCGCAGCATAGCCCAGTTGCGGATCCCCTCCCGCAGGGTGCCGCTGCGATTGGGTGCCCGGGCCCCCAGCAGCACCGCATCCAGGTGCACGTGGGGCTCGGCCAACAGCGGGGTGACCATCCCGCCCACCAGATCGCCCTCCGCAAATCCATCGGAAAAATCAAAGCGTCCCGAGCTGACATCGAAATTTTCGATTCTTCCGTCGACCCGGACCTGACGCAGACGCATGGGGAGCCCCTTCGCTTGCAATGTAGCATTCTCGCAGGCCCGCCACCGAACCCTGATGTGTAGCAGCGTTGGCAGCGCGAACATGGACGATCGGCCCGGAACGGTCTAAGGTGGTAGAAGGAGACACCCCTGATGCGCATGTTTTCCCTGAGTTTTGCCCTCTTCCTGATCGGCTGTCCGGGCAACAAAGAGTCCGACACCGGCCCCGAGGACCTGGATAACGACGGCTACGCCGGTGACGTGGACTGTGACGATGGGAATACCTCCATCAACCCTGGCGCCATAGAAAGCTGCGACGGTATTGACAATGACTGCGACGAGGTGATCGACAATCCCGACGCGGTCGGCGCAACCCCCTTCTACCAGGACAGCGATGCCGATGGCTACGGTAGCGAGGACGCCTCCACTGTCGCCTGTACCGCCCCCACCGGCTACGTCGCCGATGCCACCGACTGTGACGATGGCAACGCCTCGGTCTTTCCCGGCGCACCGGAGCCCGACTGTACCGACCCGGTGGACTACAACTGCGATGGCAGCGCCGGCTCCACCGACGAGGACGGCGACGGCTACAAAGCCTGCGAAGAATGTGACGACCAGCTTCCGGAAGTCAACCCGGGCGCCGCTGAGGTTTGCGACGGGCTGAACCGGGACGAAAACTGCAACGGCGTCGCCGATGACGACGACTCCACCGTCGATCCCAGCTCCCAGAACAGCTACTTCGCAGATACCGACGGCGACGGCTACGGTGACGACAACAGCGTGATCCTCTCCTGTGATGGCGGCGGCCTGACCCAGGGTGGCGACTGCAACGACAGCGACGCCGCCTACAATCCCGGCGCCATCGAGTCGGACTGCACCGATCCCAACGACTACAACTGCGACGGTTTTTCGGGTACGGATGACAACGACGGCGACGGCTATCCGGCCTGCGCCGAGTGCAACGATGCCGACGCCACCATCAACCCCGGCGGCATCGAGACCTGCGACGGGGTAGACCAGGACTGTGACGGCACGGTGGACGAGGATGTCGGGACCGCTTGGTACACCGATGCCGACGCCGATGGCTATGGCGATCCCGCCACGGCCATCATCGCCTGCACGCAGCCCACGGGCACGGTCGCCGTGGCCGACGACTGCAACGATGCAGATCCCGCCTACAATCCGGCGGCGGTCGAGTCGGACTGCACCGATCCCAACGACTACAACTGCGATGGCTCCTCTGGCAGCGCGGACAACGACAACGACGGACTGGCGGCCTGCGAGGACTGCGACGACACCGATGCCGCGGTGGGTCCCACCACCACCTGGTACACGGACGCCGATGCCGATGGCTACGGCGACCTCAACAGCCCGGTGGACGCCTGTGCGCTGCCCGCCGGGGCAAGTGCCAGCTCCGACGACTGCAATGACGCCGACGCCACGACCTATCCCGGCGCCTCAGATGTCTGCGACAGCGTGGACAACGACTGCAATGGGGTGATCGACGATGGCGCCGGCAGCATGTGGTACACCGACGCCGATACCGACGGCTATGGGGATGCCTCAGCCACGCCCGTGCTCTCGTGCAGCCCGGTCGTCGGCTCGGTGGCAGATGGTACCGACTGTAACGATGCCGACTCCAGCATCAACCCGGCCGCCGCCGAGATCTGCGACAGCCTGGACAACAACTGTGATGGCAGTACAGATGAGGCCGGCGCCGTAGACGGTAGCCAGTGGTACATGGACGCCGATGCCGACGGCTACGGCGACGTCTCGATGAGCGTGCAGGCCTGTACCGCACCCAGCGGCTACGTCCCTGATGGCAGCGACTGCGACGATACCAACAACAACATCTACCCCTTCGCTACCGAGTATTGCAACGGCTCCGACGACAACTGCGACGGCACCACCGACGAAGACAGTGCCGCCGATGCGCCCGCCTGGTACCTGGACGCCGATGCGGACAGCTACGGCGACGCCGCCACCACTCAGACCTCCTGCTCCGCCCCCACCGGCTACGTCAGCAATGGCGATGACTGTGACGACGGCGACGCCGCCACCTCTCCCGCCGCCTTCGAAGTGTGCGACAGCATCGACAACGACTGCAACGGCAGCGTGGACGACAACGCCGTGGACGCCGCGGACTGGTACCTGGACGGCGACGGCGATGGCTACGGTGCGGGCGCCACACAGCCTTCCTGCAGCCAGCCCGCAGGCACTGTAGCGGACAATACCGATTGTGATGACGGCGAAGTGAACGCCTTCCCCGGCAACGTCGAAGCCTGTGACGGCTTTGACAACAACTGCGACGGCGCCATCGACGAAGCCGGTTCCACCGGCGAAACCATCTGGTACGCCGATGCCGATGGCGACAGCTTCGGGGACGCCTCGGTCAGCGCGGCCGCCTGTACCGCCCCCACCGGCTACGGCGCGGACGCCTCCGACTGCGACGACACCGACAACAATGCCTACCCCGGCAACGACGAGACCTGCGACAGCACCGACAACGACTGCGATGGAAGCGTCGACGAGAACAGCGCGGTGGACGCCCCCGCCTGGTACGTGGACGCGGACGGCGACAGCTACGGTGGCTCGACCACCACCCGCGCCTGCACCCAGCCGGCCGGCACCACCACCACATCCACCGACTGCAACGACAGCGACGCCGGCATCAGCCCGGGCGCGGACGAGTACTGCGACAGCCTCGACAACAACTGTGACGGGAACATCGACGAGAACACTGCTCTTGACGCGTCAAGCTGGTACGTGGATGCGGACGGCGACGGCTACGGCGGCACCACCACCACCCTGGCCTGCTCCCAGCCTGCCAACGCCACCGCCACCTCCACCGACTGCAACGATGGCAGCGCGTCGATCAGCCCCGGCGCCTCGGAATACTGCGACGGGGTGGACAACGACTGTGACGGCTCCACCGACGAAAACACGGCGGTAGACGCCCAGACCTGGTATGTGGATGCGGACGCCGACACCTGGGGCAGCACCAACGGCACCACCGCGGCCTGCTCCCAGCCCACGGGCTACGCTGCGTCCTCGTCCGACTGCGACGATGCAGAAGCGACCGTCAATCCTTCCATTGTGGAAGGTGGTACCTCGGCAGCCTACTGTGAAGACGGGCTGGACAACGACTGCGATGGTGTGGATGACTGCCGCTGGGCGGGCATCCAGACCACGCTGGGCGCACACAAGACCTGGACCGGCATCAACAGCGGCGATGAGCTGGGCGGCTCTGTGGGGGGCGGCGGCGACCTGAACGGTGACGGCTACGCCGACGTCGCGCTGGGTGCTCCCGGCCTTGACAACTCCACCACCTCCAACACGGGCCGGGTCTACATCTTCCACGGATCGTCCACGGGAATCTCCGCCGGACTGACCTCCCCCTCGGGTACGGTCAGCTCGACCATCGCCGGAGACGCGATGGGCTCTGCGGTGACCATCCTGCCGGACATCGACGCTGACGGCGACGACGAGCTGCTCATCGGCATCCGCAAGTCCGACAACGGCACCCAGGCCGATGCGGGCTCGGCCATCCTGGTGCGTGGCTCCATCACGAGCTACATCAACCAGGCCTCCGCCTACGTCACCGTCAAGGGTGCCCGCGGTACGGACTACGCAGGTAGCAACCTGGCGATTGCGGGCGACCAGAACTCCGACAACAAGGACGACTGGATGACCGGTGCTCCCCAACACGACGGCGCCGGTGCCGTGACCGATGTGGGTCGGGTGGCCATCTACTCTGCGGCGGCCGCGACCGGCTCCTACACCATCGGCTCGGGCTCCTACGTCGCCACCATCTCGGGTACCACTGCCAGCGGAAAACTGGGTTCGGCGATCGCCGGAAACTTTGACTTCAACGGCGATGGCACCATGGATGTGGCGGTGGGGGCTCCCTACCTCTCCAGCTCTGCGGGCGAGGCCTACATCTACTTTGGCCCGCTCTCGGGCGCGCTGGGAGTCACCGACGCGGACATCACCATCAACGGTGCCGCCGCAGCGGATGAGCTGGGCAATGCGCTCTCCAGCGCCGGCGACAACGACGGAGACGGCTTCGACGACCTGGTGGTGGCCGCCCACAAGCGCGACAGCACGGCCACCGATGCCGGAACGGCCTTCCTGTTCCTCGGCGACAACGCCGGCGGTGGCACCCTGCCGATCAGCGCGGCCTGGGCCTCGCTCTCCGGTACGGCCGCTTCGGACTTTGCGGGCCGCACGCTGGCCTATGCGGGCGACGTGGACGCCAACGGCTATGGCGACTTCCTGGTAGCGGCAACGGGTGTGGATGCAAGCACCGCCATCCAGGGCTCCGGTGCGGTGGGTCTGGTCTACGGCCCCACCGGCTCCGGCGCCATCTCCTACACCAGCGATGGCGCCATCTTCGCCGGGATCAGCTCCTTCGAGGCCCTTGGCGTTTCGCTGGCCGGCGTAGGGGACGTGAACGGAGACCTCTTCGACGACTTCCTGGCCGGCTCCAACACCCGCGTCGCCTCCACCACCTACGGTGGCAGCTACCTGTTCCTGGGCACCGGCGAGTAGTCGCCGCGCCAACGGGGTACTGAATGAGGCCTCATTCAGTACCCCGGATATGCGGGTATTGGGGAAAAAATACGCTTTGCGCACCCGGCAGCGGGCATGCGGGCTTCACGACCTTGCCCGTCCGGCCACTTCCACGTATTCTTAGCTGCAAGAGGGCCGTGAATGAACCGGATGGCGCAATCCACCTTTGTCTACCTGACGCTGGGCCTGTTGGTCCTGCTGGCGGTGCTCAACACCGTTCAGCTCCACAACCTGGAAACGAAGGTGGCCGAGCTGCAGAAAGGCGGATCCGTCGCGAAGGCCACGGGGGACCGCGGGACCGAACCGCGGCCGGCCCCGTCCTCCGCCTCCTCCACCTGCAAGACCGATCCTGAGGTGGAGGCCGATCTGGCCACCCCCGGCAACCTGCTGAAGCCCGGCCGGATGCCAAAGGCCTTCCCGGCCAACGCCGCCATGGGCGGCACCCTTCGGCGGCAGACCGCGAACGATCCGCCCGGCCTCAACTACATGGCCTCGAAGAACGCGGCCGACGTCCACGAGCTCTACCTCTACGTCTCCAGCACCCTGGCCCAACGCGATGTGGACGAGCCGGATCGCTGGAATTCCGCGCTGGCCACCTCGGTCACCACCGACGACCAGGGCATGTCCTATTTGGTCAAGCTGCGCAAGGGGGTGAAGTGGCAAAAGCTCGCGGTAGACCTGACTGATCCACGCTATGCCTGGGCGAATGTAGACCACGAGGTCACCGCCGATGACTTCAAATTCACCTTCGATATGTACCAGAACCCGCAGGTGGGCGGGCGTGCTGCGGCAGGCCGGTCGGCCTATTCGCACCTGGACAAGGTGGAGGTTCTCGACCCCTACACCTTCAAGGTTACCTTTAAGGAACGTTTGTACGTGAACCTCGGCTTGGTGGTGGACAACACGCCGATGCCACGCTGGCTGTACATGTACGACGAAAACGGCCAGCGCTTCGACGATGCCAACTGGGGGGAGAAGGTGAACTCCCATTGGTACAACCAGAAGGCCATCGGCGTGGGGCCCTACCAGTTTGTTTCCTGGGAAACCGGTGTGAAGATCAAGCTGGAACGCAATCCCACCTACTGGAATTGCGCACAGCCTGCGCCCTTCGACCGCATCGAGATGGTGATGCTGAAGGACCCTCAGGCCTGGCTGCGCTACCTGAAGACCGGGCAGATCGACTACACCCAGGTCATGCCGCAGCAGTACGTGTCCGAGCTGAAGGGGAAGGAGCCCTACCTGGGTGAAAAGGGCCTGAAAATGGCCTTCCACGACGAGCTGTCCTACTTCTACATTGGCTGGAACCAGCGCCGTCCCTTCTTTGAAGACAAGCGCGTCCGCACGGCGATGACCCTGGCCTTCAACCGGGAAGCCCTGGTAGAGAATGTGTTTGGGGGCCTGGGCGAGGTGATCAGCGGCCCCTATGTGAAGACCAACCCCTGCTACGACCAGAGCGTGAAGCCACTTCCCTTCGATCTGGAAGGGGCAAAGAAGCTTTTGGACGAGGCAGGCTGGAAAGACACCGACGGCGACGGCATCCGCGACAAGGTGATCAACGGGAAGAAGACCCCCTTTGAGTTCTCCCTGCTCATGTACGGCGGTTCCTCCGAATATGAGACCTTGGCCCGAATCTATCGCGAGGACCTGCTCCAGGTTGGCGTGAAGCTGAACCCCCTGCCGCTGGAGTGGTCCGCCCAGCTCAAGCAGCAGGAGTCGCGCGACTTCGACGCCTACACCGGTGCCTGGGTGCCCGACTGGGACATCGATCTGAAGCCGGTGTGGCACTCCTCCACCGCAGATCAGCCTTCCTCCTCCAACTACATCGCCTTCAAGAACGCAGAGGCTGACCGCTTGATCGACGCCCACCGCCAGGAAGCCGACCCGGCCACCCGCGCCG
>JBEIQS010000071.1:0-26018 GCA_040376425.1 Alphaproteobacteria bacterium
AAGGCAACTATGTGGACCTGCCCTACACCGAAGAACAGATCGTCGAAGCGACCGTGGGCACCGTGGAGATCCCCTGAGCGGCCGCTCCGGGCCGCTCAGTTGAAGAGGAAGCTCGCGGTGTGGATGCCGAATCGGTAAAAGCAGCCTTCACCGCAGATGTTCAAGGCATCCGGTACGGCGCTCACCCGCATAAAGTAGTCTCCACTACTAAATGGCCCGAGGTTCTCCGCGTCCAGGTCCAGCCCCGGCGAGGAGTCCACCGTCTCCAGCACTGTGCCGTTGGCATCCAGAATCTCCAGCCTTGTCACCAACAAACCACCGTAGCCCTGCGCGCCGAGGGCCACGCTCACATACAGCTCCTCCTCCATCGTAAAGGCGTAGACATCGGTGTCCAGCAGGTCCCCCACGGTGCCCTGGCCATAGTAGGAGATCCAGGTGCCCGAGTCGGGCTCCTGATCGGAGGCTTCCAGGCTCTGCGCTTGGAGAATGTCGTTGTTGGGCTCTACCTCACGCTCGTTGCCGTCGCCCTCCTCTCCCAGCAGCAAAAAGACCCAACCCCAGTGAGAAGATCCGCTTCGTCCAGAGCTATCGCTCACCTCCAGTACATACTGGCGCCCCTGCGCCGCAATGAGCTGCGCCTCCACATCCCGCGCGGGATCCTCCTTGGAAAAAACGAGCTCCCCCTCGGCATTGTACAGCTTCAGCTCCAGGGACGCGTCGCTGCCGTCGTCGTGCTGCATCGTGAACAGGTAGACCGGGCAGTCATCAAAGGGAAGGGTGAAGGCCGCATAGTCGCTGTCTGTCTCGTCCGAGAATGCCACCGGAACCGGATAGACCAGCTTGGCCCCGGACACTTCATAGTCGATGCCTGCCTCGTACAGGGCATCGGGCTCATCTCCCCCCAGGCCATAGTCCGAGATCGTCAGCTCATAGACCGAGGTATCCGAGCCATAGGGTACCAGATCCGGATCATCGTAGAAGGTGGCAACATCTTCCACTTTGACGTAGTAGGTCCCATCTTCCGGGAAGTAGGCGTACAGAAGGGTGTCCAAGCTGCTGATGGTGCCCCCCGCATAGCCATCCTCCCAGGCCAACCGGCGGCCCGCGGCGTCATACAGGCTCACCACCGTGTCCACCGTACTGGTATCCGGCTTGGACGTGGTTATTCTCACAAAGGTGCCCCCGCTGCCCGTGATCGTCCACCAGTCCACATCCTCGGCCGGGTTCAACACCCCCTCGTTGCCCTCTTCATAGAAAGCCCCCGTCGCCTCTTCCGGGCTGTTGTCCCGATCGCCCGCCACACAGGCCGAAAGCTCGCAGATGCGCCCCGCATCACATTGCTCGTCGGTGGTACACTCATCCCCTTCCGGCAGGGAGGGATTTCCTTCAGGAACCGAATCTTCCTTCCGGGATCCACAGGCCAGCAGCAGAAGCAGACTTGACAAAGATGCCGCTGTACGCACGTTATGTCCTCCAGCCTATAGCGTAGCACCTCTGCCCTCCCCCCGCAGCCCCCTTGGAGCCTTCCTTGCGCGCCCTGACCGGAATCAAGCCCACTGACGCCCCCCACATCGGGAACCTCCTGGGCATGATCGAGCCTGCGCTTCGCCTTGCGGAGCAGCATGAAAGCTACTATTTCATCGCCGACTACCACGCCCTTACGACGCTGCACGACGCAAAGCGGATGCGGCAGCACACCCGCGAGGTTGCCGCCTCCTGGTTGGCGCTGGGTCTGGATCCGAAAAAGTCATGCCTCTTCGTTCAATCGGACGTGCCAGAGGTGCAAGAGCTGACCTGGATGTTGGCCTGCGTGACCGGCGTGGGCCTGCTGGAGCGTGCGCATGCCTACAAAGCCGCGCAGGATCAGAATAAAGAATTGAACGTCGGTGTCTTCACCTACCCCGTGTTGATGGCGGCCGACATTCTGATCTACGACTCCAACCTGGTGCCGGTGGGCAAGGACCAGAAGCAGCATGTGGAGATGGCCAGGGACATGGCGATCTCCTTCAATGCCCGCTTCGGGCCGACGCTGGTGGTGCCGGAGCCGCTGATCCGAGAAGAGGTGGCGACCATTCCGGGCCTGGATGGCCGGAAGATGTCCAAGTCCTACCAGAACACCATTCCCGTGTTCTGCGGCAGCAAAGAGCTGCGGAAAAAGGTGATGGCGATCCAGACCGACTCCAAGGGCATGGACGACATCAAAGACCCGGATACCTGCAACGTCTTCGCCTTGTACCGCTTCTTTGCCACCCCCGAGCAGCAGGCCGAGCTCGCCGCCCGCTACCGGGCCCCGGGGCTGGGCTATGGCCATGCCAAGCAGGCCCTGTTTGAGGCCATGGAAGCGCGCCTGGGCGCGCCGCGCGAGCGCTACGAAGCGCTCCTGGCCCGACCGGAGGAGCTGGAAGACATCCTCCAGGATGGTGCCGTGCGCGCGCAGCGCCTTGCGCGAAGCACGATGCAAAAAGTGCGCGAGGCATGTGGATTTTTACCAACCCTGCGCGCTGCCCGTTGACATTGAAATCTCGGTGTGTATGAATACGCGATCTCGCCCGTTCCCTGTGGGCAACCAGAAGCAGGCCGTCTTGACAGGTTCTTGACAAATTCCCGCTCCCGGCGATCTATAAGAGCGCGCACCCTTTTCCCCTTTTGATAGCCGGAGCTGGCGGGGGAAAAGGCTCCTTGAGGCTCCGGCACCCACTCTCTTACGTTCGGAAACAAGCATGTCGCTGCGTCTACGGAGTATGGCTTCCAACGACGGTGCACGTCGTCGCTCAGAGCGGCTGACCGCAGAAGAAGAGAAGGCCATCGCCCGAGAGATCCGGAAGGCCGAGCAGTCCGCCCGCGAGGCCGTTGCTGGCATTGATGCTGCCGAAAACATTCTACGTCGCCGTCCGGACCGCGCCGAGCGCACCCGTGCGGGCGCGGTGGACCGTCTGGAAGAAGCGGTGCGTGCGGTCTTCCGCGCCGCCAAGAAGGATACGGCCCTGAACGGCTACGCGCGCAAGGCCAACGGCGCCTGGCAGCAGGCCGAAGAGTTGCGCTGGCGTTTGGCCATGTCTGGCCGCCGCATCGCCCACGGTGAGGCACGGAAGCTGGCCGGTCCCTTCATGGACGAAGAGGATCTGGTACAGGAGGGCTACATCGGCCTGCTCCGCGCCGCCAAGCGCTTTGACCCGGATCGAGGCATCCGCTTCTCCACCTATGCCCGCTGGTGGGTACGGGCGCAGATGACCCGCGCCATCGACCACACCGGTCGCCCGGTGCGGCTGCCCGGCTGCGCGGTGGAGCAGACCCGCAACCTGCGCAAGGCGATGAAGCGCTTTGAAGCGGCCGGGGTCGAGTACAACGTGGCCGATCTGGCGGAAGAGGTGGGCATCGACAAGGAGCGCGCCGAGCTGCTGCTGTCGCAAGGCAACACCATCTCGCTGGAGCAGCCGGTGGATGATGGCCCCCGCCCGCGCCCCCTGGAGCGCTTCCTGTCTGACGAAGATGCTGCCGCTCCCGACGAGGAGAGCATCCAGTACCAGGAGCTGACCCGGATGACCAAGGCATTCAACGCGGTGCTCTCCGAGCGCCAGCGTTTTGTGCTCACCCGTCGCTACGGGCTGGAAGATGGCGAGTTCCGCACCCTGTCCGAGGTGGGCAAGGAGATGGGGCTGTCCCGCGAGCGCGTGCGCCAGATCGAGCGCGAGGCGCTGCTGCGCCTGCGCGAGCAGAGTGGCATCCGCGATCTGCGCGGCTTGATCCTGCCGGAGCCGGGAGAGGCTTAGGCCCCTCGGCCGGTCAACAAAGGGAGCGGCGCCTCGGCATCGCTCCTTCTGTTTTTGGGCCTATGCGGCCCCAATCACCCTCAAAAAATTCTCCCCATAGACCGCCTGGATCTCCTCCTGCTGCCAGCCCCGCCGCAGCAGGGCCTGGGTGAGCAAGGGGAGCTGGTCCGCGGACGAGAGCTCCGACGGATAGAGCGCAAAACCCTCCCAGTCGCTGCCGATGGCGCAGTGGCGCACGCCGATGGTCTTTTTGAAATGATCCAGGTGGGCAGCCACTTGTTCGGCGCCCCCCGGACCGATGAACGGGGTGACGAAGATCACGCCCACCACCCCATCGGTGTCGGCGACGGCGCGGAGCTGGGCATCCGCAATGCCGCGCGGGCTGTTCCACACCGCCTTGGCGGCGGAGTGCGAGCAGATCACCGGCTTGGTCGAGCGTTTTGCGGCATCCAAATAGGCCTGCTCGCCCACATGGGCCAGATCCACCAGGATGCCCAGGCTGTTGAGCGCCTCCACCAGCGCATGACCGGGCGCGGTCAGCGGCGCGCTGTTGTCGGCCCCCCAGCCCACCATCGGGCTGCAGAAGACGTTTCGGCTGAAGTGGCAAAGTGTCACATAGCGCAGGCCGAGACGGTGGAATTCGGGAAGATCGTCCAGCTTTCCATTCAGACCATGCGCCCCCTCCAGCCCGGCAAAACAGGCGATCTTGCCCTGGCCCCGGGCCTGACGCACCGCGTCCACATTCCCCGCGATACACAGCTTTCCTTCGGAGCGATCCGCCTCCCGCTGCATCTGCATCAGATCATGGCGGATGGCATCCGGCCCAGACGCGCCGCGCAGGGGGTTGGTCACGATGCCCAGCGCCATGCAGCCCACATTCCCCTCTTCCAACCGGGGGAGATCGCAGTGCCCCATCAGCGGGGCGCCAGGCAGCGGGTTCGGCGCGTGGCGGCGGTTCCAGTCCCAGCCCAAAAAGTAGGAGGAAAGCAGTAGATCGCAGTGCAGATCGACGATCAGGCAGCTCCGGTGTACCGCCATGACCTCTGCCGAAACAATGTTCTTCATGGCCTCCACTCCTGAAATGGACGGCCCCACAGGCAGGCCAGTACGTCGATGCCGTCGTGCCAGCGGGTGGCAGGCGGGCGCTGCATCTGGCCGGGGCGACAGTGGCGGGGCGCCGGGGGAAGTGGGCCGCGGCCGGCGACGGTGGACAGGCGCAGGGGGTCCAGGCGGCGGCTGGTGGCGGCGGGATAGACTTGCAGCAGCCGTGGCAGTGCATCCGGAGAGAAATACTCGCTTGGTAGCTGAAGGATCGCCCAGCCATCGCCCACCCGTACCCGCCCCACCATCCGGGCCAGCGCCATCCTTCCACGGATCGCCACCTGCTCCGCCTCGGTCAGCACACCGCGCGGCCATTTTTGTTGTGCATCCACCATCGCCCCTTCCAATACATCCAGATCGGGACTATCGGTAAACCAACCTGCCGGAGACATACAGCCCCGGCTGTCGTAGCGGGCCAGGTCTTCCGCAGCCAATGGCTCGGTTTTCTCGCTCATCCCGATGGAATAGCGCGGCCCAAAGCGAAGGAAGGGCAGCCCCTCCGGGAGCTCCTGCCGCAGCGCGGCCATCGTCTCCCCACTGCCGAAGGCCATGACCGCATCCACACCCTCCAGCGCGCGCCGAAGGGCCTCCCCCTCCCCTCCCCGCCAGTCCTGGACCTCCACCCCCTCAAAGGCGCCCGCCATAGCCCGCGTAGCCGCCCCCAACCCGCGGGCCGCCTTGACCCGCAGCTCCACCCCGCGCAGGCTCAACAGCGCCATCCAGGGCAGCGGAACCGTAAACACATTGGCAGAGGCCAGCAGCAGGACCCGACGCGGCGCCTCGCCCTCCACCGGCCCCCGATCGACGTGCTCCAAAGCCGCCACAGCCTCGGCCCAGCAGACCCGCGCATTTTCCACCGAGAGCCCGGTGCCCCAGTCCGCGGGGTCCAGTTTTCGCAGCCGCTCCACATCCATAGGCTTCTCTACTCCACGCCCGCAACTCCCGCCTCTTCAATCACTGAATGAGGCCTCATTCAGAATCCGATACATGGCCAAGAAGCTCCTCTACACTCAGTGAGCAGCCCCGAACTTCTGCGCCCTGAAGCCGCCCGTGCAGCCACACCTGGTCCCCTTGAGCATCGGGTACCACCCGCCCCAGATCCATGGTTTCGATGGCCAGCACACTCCAGTAGTTGGCCAGATCCACAAAGCGCAATTGCCCAACTTCTCCCTGGGGTAGAGGCCTGCCCGTGCTGGGCTCCACGGTGTAGACCCGCATCCAGGGCGGCGCCACAAAGGCGCCCGGCAGCTCGCCCGCCGGGACAGGATCAGTCCAAAGCTGGCTGGAAAGCTCTGTCATTCCGTACTCACCCACCACACGCGGCCCACCCAGGCGCCGCCCGATCTCGCGGTACAGCTCCGGCGCATCCAGACGCACCCGGCGGCCCTTGAAGCCCCCGGTGACCATCACCAGGGAGTCAGGACCAAGCTGAGCCTGCCCGTCGGTGTTGAACAGCGCATCCAATGCGAAGGCCGTGGTGGCGAGGAAGGCAGGCCGTTGGAGCGCCGTCCACACGGCAGGGTTCACCCCCGAAGAAAGGTCAAAGTAGCCTTCCACCCTCCCAAAAAGGGCCAGCATGTGCCCCAGAGAGGAGTGCCCACCCGCCGGTGGACATAGCGAGACAATCCGTTCGGGAACCCGGGCGATACGCCGGTGGAGCTGCACCGGGGCCCCCCGATCATACAGCTCGGTGTCCAGGCTGTGGTGGCGACCCGGACGGCCCACCGTGGTTCCCGAGGTGTGGAAGATGGTGTGAGGCTTCTTCAGGTCAAAGCAGGCGAAGTCAATGTCTTTGAACAGCTCCACCGGCACCACCGGGATCTGCCACCAGTGCTCCGGCTCCGCCTCGACCAGGGCATCCAACATCGGATTCTGCCGTCGCTGTTGGGCAAAAAGAGCAAGTGCTAAGGTTTCAAAATCACCTTGCCCCGCAGAAATGTACTCGGCAATGGCCGCCTTGAGCGTCATCCGGCCGCCAGGCAGCGGCCCATGGCCACCACCGCGGCCTCCAACAGCTCCCGCCCGATGCCCAGTGGCGGCGAAAATCCAAGTGCTTCGCCGCGTTCTCCACAGGGCAGGATCAGGTAGCCCTGCTCCAACATGCCCCGCATCGCCCGCAGTGCCGCGCTGGGGCCCACCACCGCCCCCAGCATCAGGCCGCGCCCCTCCACCCGCTCCACGCCCGGCAGCTTTTTCAACTGTTGGGACAAAAACTCACTGTCCTCGCGGGCGCGCTCGGGCAGGCGCTCCTCCTCCACCACAGCCAGGGCGGCCAAGGCCATCGCACAGCCCACCGGATTCCCCAAGAAGGTCTGCGTGTGGATCGCCTCCCCCTTGCTCGCACCCCAGGCATCCATCACGGCGGCCGTCCCGACGCAGGCCGAGATGGGGAAGCCTCCCGCCATCGCTTTGCCTACGCACAACAGGTCTGGTTTCAGCTTGTATTCATCTGCGGCAAACATCCAACCCGTTCGACCGAAGCCGGAGTAGACTTCGTCGTGGATCACCAGGCAATCGTGGGCGCGCGCGTCCTGGTGCAGCCTGACCAGCCAGCCCGGAGGTGGGGCGCGCATGCCTCCCCGCCCCTGCACCGGCTCCACCAGAACTGCCGCATAGTCCGCCAGGGAGGGCCACTCTCCACCGTAGGGTGCCCGATCCACATGCTGCCCCAGCATGGCTCGGAAAGGCCCCTCAAAGTCGGCTTGTTTATAGCCGATGGCCGCAAGTGGCGCGGAGGCCAGACCGTGATAGCCCCCGCTGAAGGATAGGATTTTTCGACGCCCCGTCGTAAGGAGCGCGGTCTTGATCGCCGCCTCTACTGCGTCGCTGCCGGAGCTGCCAAAAATGACCCGATCCAGGCCGGTGAGCGCACAGAGGCGCTCCATCAGCTCGATGCGGCGTGGATCGGGGAAAGCGTCGCCCATGGCATGGGGCAGCACTCCCAATTGAGCCTGTCCAGCCGCCACAACCTTGGGGTGTCGATGCCCCACACTGGCGACACCGAAGCCCGCACAGAGGTCCACAAAGCGATTGCCATCCACGTCCCAGACATTGCTGCCCTGAGCCGAGGCCCACACCACGGGATCGGTGTCCGCTACGCCGAGTGTGGCCGCGCGTCGCGAACGACGTGCGGTGATCGCCGGACATTCTCGGAGCGCCAGCCGATCCACCCATGACCTTGAGAGCGGACCGGGCAGCTCGGTGCGCAGCAGCGGGAGCATCAGATCGCGCCGCCCGAATCTGTCACCGTCGCACAGAGCTCGGCCTTATGGGCTTTCAGCAGAGACAGCGCCTGTTTACAGTAAGAGGATTCCGAGGGCGACGGGTACTTCACCGCGTTGATCCAAACATCACACTGAAGCTGGGCATCGTCGTCGGTCCAGTCGCGGTCCGGGATCGCATCTTTGGTGATGCTGCCTTCGTCCAGGCAGGTGCAGCGCGCTTTTTCCTCTTTGGTCAGCTCGCAGACATCACAATACTCTTGGGCGTATTGCTCGCAGGCCTGGGGATAGGGGATGGCGCAGGCCAGGAAAAGTGCAAGGAGCATCAGAGCCCTCCCAGGTAGTCGCAGGCATCCTGCTCGTGGTCTTTCAAGAGTTCCACACCCTGCTTGCAGGCTGCCGAGTTGTCCGGGCTGGGATGTTCGGCCGCTTCGATCCAGATATCACACTGAAGCTGGGCGTCGTCGTTGTTGATATCGCTGCCATCGGGGAAGTCAGAAGCTTTGAGCTTCCCTTCTTCGTAGCAGGTACATATCGGTTTCTCCCAATCCTCCAGCTCGCACACGTCGCAGTAGCGCAGTGCGTACTGCTCGCAGGCGTTGGGATAGGGCAGGGCACAGGCCATCAGCAGGGCAAACAGCATGGCCATCCTGTAACTGAGTCGAGTGCCCTTGTCACGTCAAGAGCACCGCGGCAAGCAGGGGGCCCACTTTTGCGCTAAGATGGTGGCTGGGAGGTGCCGTGCTGTTGCAGTGGTTGGTGGCCTGCTCTCTGGGCCTGCAAGCGGTGGAGGGCGACGTGGTGGAGGGTGGGACCTCCGACACGGAGGACTACCCTCCGATTGAGGAGGATCTGACCGGACATGTCTACATCGTCCAGCCGGACGACTTCCGGATCTCGGAGCCGGCGGACCTGATCGACTACCAGAGCCAGCTCTTCAACCGGCCCATACTTTTCTATGTGAACGATCAAGCCAAAGATCGGCTTCAGCTCTCCATGGCCCTGGCCGCCACCGACGGCAGCCAGGATCGTTGCCAGCCCGTGCGCACGCTTCCCACGAGCGACTTTTCCGAGAACCCCACCTTCAGCCTGGGACCCGAGGAGCTGCGCAGCTCCCTGGGCGATCATGGCCTCTCTCTCTACAAATTTACGATGAAGGCCACCTTCACCGATGAGGGCAGCGGTATCCGCTTGGGCACTGTCACCGCAGTGGTGCGCGCCGAGGATCTGGCGCCGGTGATCCCGGAGGCCGACTGCAGCTTCATCGAAGATCTCGGTGGAGAATGCCACGGCTGCCCGGGCGGTACGGAGGGCTGTTTTGACCTGGAGCTCTCGGCCCTTCGCGGTCGCTGGCAGTCCCAGGCGAGCTTTGACGCGCGGGAAACCGGCGACTGCCAGTAGCCCTCAGGAGGGGGCGGCCAGCGCCTTCAACAGCTTGGCGTGAATCCCTCCAAAACCGCCGTTGGAAAACACCGCCACCACATCCCACGGCAGTGCATTGGCCGCGACCACCGCCACGATCTCGTCCACCGTGGGCAGGTGGAAGGCCTCAATCCCTCGGCCCCGCAGCTTCTGCACCAACGCATCGGCATCAAAACGCTCGTGGGCAGCAATACGCTCCTGGTCGGGGGGCGTGGGGACGATCACCACGTCCGCTCCGCCAAAAACCTCGGCGTAGCGGTCCTGAAACACCTTTCTCCGGGATGTGTTGGAGCGCGGCTCAAAGATCACCCAGAGCCGCCGCTGGCCAAAACGCAGCCGCAGCGAGGCGATGGTGAGCTCGACGGCCGTGGGGTGGTGCGCAAAGTCGTCGATCACGGCGATGTGGCGCGGCTCGCCGATCAGGTCCTGCCGTCGGCGTACCCCGGCAAAGGTGGAGAATCCAGCGGCCAGCTCCTCGGTGGAGAGGCCGTAGCGATCCAGCGCCGCCACCATCGCCACCTGGTTGTACAGGTTGTGCTCGCCGACCAGGATACTCTCAAAGCGACCATACAACGCGCCATCTTTGAGAACCACGAAGCGCTGCACACCGCGCTCGGTGTCCACCCCCTCAATGCGGCCATCCCAGGACTGCCCCTGGCCATAGCGACGGATTTCTGCAGGGACATCCTGGCAGACCTCGACAACGGTATCGTGATCCCAACGCGCCACGATGCAGCCCTCCGCCGGCACAATGGCGGTCAGCCGCCGAAAGCTCTCCTGGACGTGGGCCAGGTCGCGGTAGATGTCCGCGTGATCGAACTCCACCGAGGTGATGATGGCGGTATGCGGGCGATAGTGTAAAAACTTCGGACCTTTATCGAAGAAGGCAGTATCGTACTCGTCCCCCTCGATTACAAAATAGGGTGCCTCCCCCGTGCGGGCGGTGCGATCAAAGTTCTTGGCCAGCCCGCCAATCAAAAAACCGGGCTTCTTGCCGGCGGCTTCCAACAGCCAGGCGCCCAGCGCCGTGGTGGTGGTCTTTCCGTGGGTACCGGCCACCACGATGTTGCTGCGCTTGGACAGAAAAGAAGCACCCAGAAGCTGCGGAAAAGAACACCAAAGCAGCTCCGAGGCCATCAGCGCCTCCGCCTCGGCATAGCTCTGGCGGATCACGTTTCCCACCACCACCAGATCGGGTCGATGCGCCAGATTTTCAGCTTTGTAGCCGATCATCACCGGGATGCCCAGCGACGCCAGATAGTCGGACATGGGCGGGTACACCCCCGTATCCGAGCCGGTGACGCTGTAGCCGGCGTCCTTCAACATGCCGGCCAGGGCCCCCATGGCCGTACCGCCAATGCCCATGATGTGGATGCTGCGCACCGAAGGCGGAAGATCACCAACAAGCTGAGGCATCGGCTCTCCAGGAGCCGCCTTATAACCCGGTGGGTAGCGGCGGAAGCAGTCCGCGGGCCTCCCAGTGCTGGATCAGGCTGCGGCTGTGCGGAGCCACCTCGGGCCCGGTCAGTTTCAGTTGTTGCTGAAAGAAGTGAAGATCGGCCGGACAGTCCACATCGTACCAGAACTCCAGAAGTTCAACGCTCTTTCCCAGGAAGCGGGCCCGGTTGACCGAGGCCAGCAGTGTGGTGGAGCTGGACCAGGGGATGTCCTGGAACAGGCCCGTGGGATCTCCCACCCGCACCAGGGTGTAGCCACCGTCAAAGGCTGGAGCAAAGACCACTTCTGCTGCGGACTCCAGGGCCGCACGCAGCAGGCGGGCCGGCATGCTGGGGGCATCGGTGCCCACCGCCAAGCCGCCGCCGGCCAGCGCACGCTCCAACCGCGCACCCAGCTCCCCCTCAGCCTGTGGCTCCCAGGGGACGGGAAGTTGACGCACCCAGGGATGCTCTGGATCACCATCCAGTGCGATGGACCAGGGGATTTCCAGACTGGCGACAGTTGCAAACACATCTGCCGTCATGGCGGCACACAGCTCGGCGGCGTGGTTTGCACCCAGCAGCGGGATCAGCCTGGTCTTGCAGCGCCCGGCCTGGGGCACCTTGGCGATCACCTTGATCAACCATAGCTCCAGCAGGCCCACAGGATGCGGTAGCCCGCACGCAGCACCCCCTGCACGGTGCCGCTGATCTTCGACTGGCCCACCCGCACCCGACAATGGACGGGAAGCTCCACCACCCGAAGGCCCACTTTCAGGGCTTTCAACTGCATCTCCACATTCCAGCCCCAGGTGGGGTCCACCAGCTTCATCGCCAACAGCGCCGGATAGCGGATCGCCCGGAAGGGTCCCATATCCGCATAGCGATGTCCCACCTGTTGCTGAATCAGAAAGGTAGCAAGCTGGTTTCCATAGACCTGGGTGGGCGTGAGCGCTCCGGGATCGGCGAGGTCGCTGCGGTCGCCGATCACCATGTCGGCCCATCCCTGCGCGATGGGCTCCAAGAGAATCGGAAGATCATCCGGATCCACCGAGGCATCTCCATCCCAAACCACCACCACATCCGGAGGATCGGCCGCCAGCGCAGCGATACCCGCCTGCACCGCCGAACCATAGCCCCGCCGAGGCGCGATCACCACTTCCACGCCTGCTTCTTTGGCAATTTCTATTGACGCGTCAACAGATCCGTTGTCACACACGATGATACGGTGACGACGAGGCACCGCCGCCAACACCGACGGCAGCGCCGGGGCCTCGTTCAACACCGGAATCAGGACCGCAACGCGCACGGCCTAGCCCGAAGTCGGGCAGAACTCGGCATTTCCCGATGCGGAAAGACAGAGGTCGTAGGCCCGATCCAGCGGCTGGCCGGAGGAGCGGGCGTAGTCCAGCCACTCCCGCGCGAAATTGCGCGCCATCCCCCGGTACTTGTCCGCCGCTGCGGCTGAAGTTTCGGAGCGGTCCTCCACAAAATCCTGCTCAGCATCGTGCCAGAGGCGATCTGCCGTCTCGGCCTTCAGGCGATAGAGGGTGTAGACCCTGCTCATATAGAGCGGACCTTCCCAGACGTGCTTGTTTTCCATCGCGACGTCGGACCAGCGAAGCACCTCCTGCGCATCCTCGATACCGCTGCGCGAGAGGCGAAGGGCATACTTCAGGCAGAGATCAGGGTCGGAGCGGTCAAAATCTTCGAGGTGGCGCTCCACCAGGGCCAACCACTCTTCGTCCGCCCCACGCACATCGGCATCCACCATCAGCAGGCGGGAGATTTTGTCCTTGTTTGTCTGAACAGACTCTGTACCCAGCTTTTCTTCAAGGCAGGTTTTTTGTTCAGGACTGAGCTGACCGGCGATGGCGGGGGCCTGCAAGGCCACCAGATCCTGGCAGACCGGGTTGACGGTCGGTGGAGGCGGCGGAGGGGGTTTCTTGCGCGAGCGACGTGCCTTCTTCTTGCCTGCCGGTGCACGGGAAAGTGCGTCCAGCTTGGTGCGTGCCTCAGCCACCTGGGGGATCACCACCGCCACTTCGGCCCCGTCCACGGTCAACATGGTGGTATCCCAGGCGCTCACAAAGGAGGAAAGAAGCGCCTTTACATCTGCACCGGGGGCCGCGAGGGCAGTCTGGAGGGTGGCCCACTCCGCATCCGCCTTGACCCGCACCACCGCCTGCGCCTTCAACACCCGCTCCACGCGCAGCTCACGGGCGAGCTCGGCCAACAATTCCTTGCTCGGCCCGGCCTCCAGGCTGCTGCTGTTGCTCAGCACCCAGGTCACCGGCCCCCCGCGCGGCTCGCGGGAGGTCTTCAGATCCGGTCCACCAAGCTGCCGGTAGGCCTTGGCGACATACTGCTGGGCCTCTTGCAGACTCACCTTTCCATCGGTGCTGTTGTCCAGAACGCCATCGGCCCAGCCTCGTAAAGCGCCCACGACCAGCCAGGAAAACATGCCGTGGCCCGCCTGCGCATAGTAGGGCGCAGGCTCCAGCCCCGTGGAGGCCATCCATACCGACACGCGATCCGATGCGGGCGTCGCAAGCGTCTCTGGTACCACAGCAGACTCGAACATCCGCTCACCCGCACGATCCAGGCCAGAGAAGCCGGCATCTACCACAATCACCACCTGCGCGGCCTTGGAAAGGCTCACGATGGAAACCACCTCAGACAGCGAGATCGCATCCGCACGCAGGTTGGTGGCCTCGGCACCCTTGGCCAGAAGGACCCGCTTCCCGTTCTCGTCTACCCCGCCGTAGCCACCATAATAAACCCAGAGTGTTCCCTTGTTTTTGACCTCGCTGGCCGCGGCCTTCAAGGTCTGCACGATCTGGTCCCGCGAACCGTCAGTGACCTGCCGGACGCGCTCCGCCGCCACGCCACGGGTCTGCACAATGTAGTCCTTCATCGCCTTGGAATCTGCAGCAACCCCCGGCGGATCGGGCAGGTTCTGGTAGTCTTCCATGGAGATGAGTACAGCGGCATCCTTCCGGGCTTTTGCGCCGGTGATCACCGGGCTTTCCAGAGATTGCGGCGTCGCGGCGGCGGCTACGGAGAAGAGGAGCGCATACATCCAGGCTGATGTAACCCGAAAAGGGGCGGGGGGCGCAAGGCGGTAGCGGGACTGCCCCGTAGGATTTCGTGATAGACACCGCGCATGTTCCTGCTTCTGCTCCTCGCCTGCCCTGCACTCCAAGCTCCCGTCGGCCCCACCCCGGTGCCCTGGCCCGCCACCCGCCGGGATGTCGTGACCGATACGCTGTTCGGCGAGCAGATCTCGGACCCTTACCGCTGGTTGGAGGACGAAAAATCTCCCGAGGTCCAGAGCTGGGTGGACGCCCAGGATGGCTACACCCGTCGCTATCTGGGGGCGATCCCCGGCCGCTCCGCGCTGGCCGATCGCTTTCGGGAGCTGTATTTTGTGGATCAGGTAGGCACCCCGGTCATGACCGACAGCCGCCTGTTCTACGGACACCAGCTTCCCGATAAGAACAAGTCCATGCTGGTCTATCGCGAAGCCGGTGCGGCCGAGACGGTGCTGCTGGACCCCAATGGCTGGTCCGCCGACGGAACCGTGTCGCTGGGCGACTGGTTCCCCACCGAAGATGGCTCCAAGGTGGCCTACCAGCGCAGCGAGAACAACTCGGACGAAGCGGTCCTCCATGTGATCGACGTCGCAACTCGCGAAGTCTCCGCTATCGACGTGATTGCAGGGGCCAAGTATGCTTCTGTCAGTTGGACCCCGGACGGAAAGGGCTTCTACTACGAGTGGCTGCCCACCGACCCCGCCATTCCCGAAGATCAGCGGCCCGGCTACACGGAGGTCCGCTACCACGCCCTGGGCACCGACCCCGCCAAAGACCCCATCATCCACCCGGCCCTGAAAGATCCGACGACCTTCCTGGAATCTTCACTTTCCTTCGATGGCCGCTACCTGCTGGTCTACCGTTTCCACGGGTGGACGGCGACCGATGTGTACTTCAAGGATCTGGGCGCCCCGAACGCCGCCCCCCTGACGGGTCCCACCGAGTTTCAACCCTTGGTCGTGGGCAAAACGGCGCTGTACTCTGTGATTCCCTGGCAGGACCAGTTCTACATCTCCACGGACGATGGCGCTCCGCGCAGCCGTATCCTCGTGGCGGATCCCAAAAATCCCGCCCGCGAGGCATGGAAAGAGCTGATCGCCGAGCAGCCCAACGCCACGCTGGAGGGCTTCGACATCGTGGGCGGGCACCTGGTGCTGTCCTACCTTCGCGATGTGGCCTCGGTGCTCAAGGTCCACAGCCTGGACGGCAAGGAGCTGCGGGAGCTGCCGCTGCCCACCATCGGCACCGCATCTTTGCCGAGTGGGCAGCCTGACCAGGATCAAGCCTGGTTCTCCTTCTCCACCTTCTCCCAACCCCGCGAGGTCTACCAGACCTCCATTCGCGACGGTGGGGCCACGGTATGGGCCAAGGTAAATATTCCTGCGGATACGTCGAAGTACCAGGTGGATCAGGTGTTCTTCACCAGCAAAGATCGGAAGAAGATTCCGATGTTTCTGGTACACCGAAAAGATGTGACTCCGAACGGAAATGTGCCTACTCTCCTCTATGGCTACGGCGGCTTTGAAGTCAGCCTGACCCCCTCCTTCCGCTCTTCCATCCTACCCTGGCTGGACATGGGCGGCGTCTACGCCGTGGCCAACATCCGTGGCGGCGGAGAATACGGAAAAGAATGGCATGAAGCCGGGATGCGCTTCAACAAACAAAATGTGTTCGACGACTTCATCTCCGCCGGTGAGCACCTGATCGCCAGCGGATGGACCCGCAGCGAGCGTCTGGCCGTCTACGGCGGCAGCAACGGCGGGCTGCTGGTGGGCGCAGTGATGACCCAACGCCCGGACCTGTGGGGGGCGGTGATCTGCGGTGTTCCCCTTCTGGATATGCTGCGCTACCACCTGTTTGGCAGCGGTCGCACCTGGGTGGAGGAGTACGGTTCGGTGGAGAATGAAGCGGAATTCCGCAACCTGTTGGCCTGGTCCCCCTACCAGAAAATCAAGGAAGCCACTGCCTATCCTTCGCTTCTGATGATGGCCTCCGATCACGACGACCGGGTAGACCCCCTGCATGCCCGCAAATTCGTGGCGGCCATGCAGCACGCGCAAGCGGACCCGGCCGTTCCGATGTTGCTGCGGGTGGAGCGCAACGCCGGCCACGGCGGCTCAGACAATGTGTCCAAGTCGGTGGAATCCTCGGCGGACATGTATGCTTTTCTGAAAGAGCGCCTGGGCGTTCGCTGAAAAGCTCCGGGATTCTTTGCGCCGTTGAGGGGTTTCATGATCGTTGCGGCCGATTCGGCACACCGTGCGGTTGCAGCGCTTTTGCCCGTTGACATCGGGCCTGCCCTGTCTATAATCCGCCCTGTCCCGGAGGCTTCGTGCGCCTGATCACTGCCCTGCTGCTCTGCACCCTACCCACCGTAGCCTGGGCCGGGGACGACGATGATGACGACGCCCTCTTCGAGGATACCCCCAAAAAGGAAGGGGAAAACTCGGGTGTCCCCAATGCCAACACTTTTCGCGAAGAGGACGATGATCTCCCCTCTTTTGTGACCACGCCGCCCAAGAAGGAGGAGGACGAGAAGGCTGTTGGCAACATGAACGCGTACCTGCAGACCACACGCATGCCGCTGGAAGTGGTGGGACGTGAGGTACTGTCCGATAACTGGCCTGCAACCATCGTCTATGTGGACAAGGATGCGGTGGTGGTCGAGCTGCCGGTGATGTACGCCCGCAACCGGGCCGAATTCGACGGCATCGCCTACTGGCTGGTGGTGGAAGGCTATGCGGATGGAAAGAAGGTGTCGGAAAGCCGGATGTTGGTGAACCGGGACGCCATCGCCGACCTGGGGCCCTCCATCCAGTTCTTCCGCCTTTTCTGCCCGGTGGCCGGTGCGATCGGCAACCTGGAGATCCGGGTTGGAAAGGCCACCTCCGGTGCCGCCAAGCCCACGGAGCTGTTCAAGCGTACCGTCGCCTTCAAGCTCTGAAATGACGCAGGATCCCTACGGCTATTCGGACAGCGCCGCCCCCACTCAGGCCGGAGACAGCACCGCCACCTGGGCCCTGTGGTCCGGAGTGGTGGCGGCCATGTGCGCGGCCATGGGCCCCTGCACCTGCTACATGAGCTACTTTATGGCGGTGCCCGCTGGTTTTGCGGGCCTGTACTACGGCTGGCTGGGCTCCACCAGCGGCAGCACCGGTCTGGCCCGATCGGCCTCGACCGCAGGGCTGATGGCGGGGTTGATCGCGCTGATTCCGAGCCTGCTGATCCTGATCGGCTTGGGCCTGTATGCGGTGGTCCTCGTGGCGGCCGTGGCCATCGGAGCGGCGGAAAACCTTTAGGCGACCGTCACGCGCTCTCCGCGCAGCGTATTGGCAAAGCCGCGAAGGATGCGGACATCTGCCCAGGTACCCGGCTTGGGGTCGGGCTCGGGGAAGTTCACCATCTTGTAGCTGCTGGTGCGCCCGCAGACCACCCCTTCGTCGTGGGCGGAGGGGCCTTCCACCAGCACACGCTGCACGGTACCCTCCAAGCGGCCATGTTCTTCCAACAGAATCTCACGCTGGCGCTTCTGGAAACGATCCAGCCGAGCCGATGCCACCTCGTCGGTGACGGCATCGTCCATCAGGCGCAGGGCGGAGGTGCCCGGCCGCGGGGAGAACTTGAACGAGAACGCACCTTGGAAGCGAACCTCCTCAAGGAGCTGCATCGTCTGGTCAAAATCCTCGTCGGTCTCCCCCGGGAAGCCGGTGATGATGTCGGTGGTCAAGACCAGATCGGGGCGGGCATCGCGCAGCTTGGCCACCACTTCCAGGTAGCGGGCGCGGCCGTAGAAGCGCTTCATCCGACGAAGCACCCGATCGGAGCCACTCTGCACGGGCAGGTGGAGGTGAGAGGCAAGCTTGGGAAGATCGCGGTAGCATTCCACCACGTCGTCGCCCATGTCGCGCGGGTGCGAGGTCATGTAGCGGAGGATCTCCACACCGGGCAGGTCATGCACCGCCCGCAGCAACTCGGAGAAGCGCAAGCCCCCTTCGTTTTTCAGACCGTAGGAGTTGACATTCTGCCCGAGCAGCGTCACCTCGCGCACACCCTTATCCACCAGGGCGCGCACCTCGTCCAGGATCTGATCCGCGGGCCGGCTGACCTCCACCCCACGGGTGGCGGGCACCACGCAGAAGGTACACTTGTTGTCACACCCTTTTTGAATGGTAACAAAAGCACCAACTTTGCCAGCCGCGTCCGGATCCAGATCACTGGGGAAGGGATAGGCGCTGCTGTCCTCCAGGAACTCCGTATCGACGATGCGCCGAAGGCGGGAGGCCTCCACCAGCTCGTTCACCCGGTTGACCGAGTCCGGCCCAAAAACCAGGTCGATGCCTGGATGACGCTTGAGCAGCGCCGCACCCTGAAGCTGCGCCACACAGCCGGCCACGGCCACGGTCAGCGGGCGGTGCTTTTTGATGGGCGTGACGGTACCCAAAAAAGAAGCGAGCTTCTGCTCCGGTTTTTCACGAATGGCGCAGGTATTGACGATGATCAGATCGGCATCCGCAGGCTCTTCGGTGGGCTGGTAGTCCCGCCCAAGGAGCGCCCGCATCTTGCCGCTGTCATACTCGTTCATCTGACAGCCGTAGGTCTTGATGAACACCCTTCGCATTTGATTTTCCTTCGTCTAGGCGGCTGCCCGCGCCAGACTGCCTGCCAGCCGCTCCATCGCCTGCCGGGCCGGCGTCTCCGGCAGATCCACCAGGGCCTGGCGCGCAGCCCAGGTCTGCTGGATCAACGCACTTCTTCCCGCAACCAGTCCGCCGGTGGCGCGCACACGCTCCGCCAGCAGATCCACAACCTCTCCCTCGCCCTGCTCCCGCACCCGGCCCCACAGGCGCCCCACTTCGGGGTCCTCCTGGTTGGCCCAGGCCACCGGATAGAGCGGGCGGATCCACGCCGCATCGGCCAGCAGCTCCCGACGCTCTTCCGGCCGTTCAAAGCTGGCAAGATCTTCGGACAATTGCCATGCTACGCCCACATGGCGGCCATACCGCGAGAGTCCCGCGACCGCGTGACGCTCCACCCCGCCGAGTCTTCCGCCTGCCCGGCAGGCAAAGGAAAACACAGCTCCAGCGCGACCTTCTGCGTGTTGGATGGCATCCGCTGCGGTGGGCTCCCGACGCCGGAGCTCCTCCCCCAGGGCATGCCCCTCCGCCACTTCCCGCATGGTTTCCAGCAGGTCGCCCAGGATCTCCGGAGCCGGCAGCCGCCGGGCGATCTCCAGGGCCCGCAGGCTCAGGTGGTTGCCACCCAGCCACCAGGTGGCCTTAAGCACTTTACGTGCCGCCCGACGCCGACGCCCGTGCGGACGGCCCAAGGCCGCATCATGGACGCGAATGCCCGCGTGCAACAGCTCGGCCACACAGGCCGCTTCAAAGGCCGCTTCAGGGTCCAGTCGCCCCTCCACCGTGCCCACCCGTGCGGCCAGACTGACCAACAGCGGGCGAATGCGGGGAATGCCGCCGACAAACAGCATCTCCGGCGTGAGGCCGGGAGGCAGTCCATCCCCATCGGCCAGCGCGTGCAGCGCCTCCTCGAAGGGATCAGAGCCCCCCAAGACATCCCGGCCGAGACGCTCCACTTCTGCCAGCAGAGCCTGCCGTCCGCCGAGCGCCCGCCGACTGGAAGTGGAGAAGGACAAGCTCAGTATCCGCCGGTGCTCTTCCAGGCCGTTGCATTCAGCCCGGCCAGCGTGATGACGCCCAACAGGATCATGGGCAGAGAGATCGAGGCCGAGCTCTTCAGGTTGAAGTCCCCGAGCGCATCCGCACCCGCCTTGTCCAGCGCGGTGGTGATGCCCGCACAGGAGGGGGCCATGCAGGTCCCAACGGTATAGTCAGGTCCAAAGCTGGAAAAAAGCCCGATGATGCCGATTGCGCAGCAGAGACCGCCAAAAATCCAAACGAGGGTGCGCCCCATGAGTTCCTCAAAAGGTGGTGGAGCCTAACACGAGACGCCTCTCTTGTCGCCCCCCCAACGCTCAGGACCGGTTAAGGGGCGGCCCTGGGAAGGGACCATGTCTGTCGCCTACATCATCGACGCTGTACGCACACCGATCGGCCGCTACAAGGGGTCCCTTTCCGGAGTCCGTCCCGACCAGCTTGCGGCGACCACGTTGCAGGCGCTGCTGCAGCGCACCGGCGTAGATCCCGCCTTGATCGAGGATGTGGTGCTGGGCTGCGTGACGCAGGTGGGCGAGCAGGGCCTGAACATCGGCAGGATCGCCCCGTTGGTTGCGGGCTTTCCGGTGGATGTGACCGGTACCTCCGTGAATCGTATGTGTGGATCTTCGCAGCAGGCGCTGAATTTTGCGGCGATGGGGGTGGCCTCCGGCTTTCAGGATCTGGTGATCGCCGGCGGTGTGGAGAGCATGACCCGCGTGCCGATGGGCTCGGATATGAGCCTGAACGGCGAGCCCGCCCTGCCCGGTCCCGAGCTTTCCTGGCGCTTTAACATCGTTCCGCAGGGGATCTCCGCGGAGCTCGTGGCCAAGCGCTTTGGCCTGGGTCGAAACGACCTGGACAGCTTCGCCCTGGAGAGCCACCGCCGCGCCGCGGTGGCCCAGGACAATGGCTGGTTCGACGCGGAGATCACCCCGGTGACCACTGGGTCCGGGCCGGTGAGCCGGGACGAGGGGATCCGCCGAGACAGTACGGCGGAGCGTCTGGGCAAATTGAAGCCCGCCTTCCAGCAGGATGGTGTGATTACGGCTGCTTCCTCCTCCCAGATTTCGGATGGCGCTTCGGCAGTGCTGCTGGCTTCGGAGGCTGCGGTGCGCCGCTACGGGCTGCGCCCCCGCGCCAAGGTGGTGGCGATGGCCACGGCGGGTGTGGACCCCACCCTGATGCTGACCGGGCCGATCCCCGCCACCCAAAAGCTGCTGGCGCGCACGGGTCTGGGCATCGGCGACATCGATGCGGTGGAGATCAACGAGGCCTTTGCCTCGGTGGTGCTCGGCTGTGGTCAAGCGTTGAAGCTTGATTTTGACCGCACCAACGTCCACGGCGGTGCGATCGCTCTGGGCCACCCACTGGGCGCATCCGGCACCCGGCTGATCGCGACGCTCTTGGGTGTATTGGAGCGCACGGGCGGCCGGCGCGGCCTGGCGACGATGTGCATCGGCTTTGGCCAGGGGATCAGCACGCTGATCGATCGCGACGTCTGAGATGGTGGAGGTACACCTACTGGGCAGCCCGGGCCGCCGTCCCTTTGCAGGACACTTCCGGGGAAGAATGACAGTTGGAGGCGTATCTCTGGCATGGGCGGGTCGTCTTGCGTTTTCTCTTCCGCCCGCCGATGCCTGGACTGCGGCCGATGCGGCCCGGGCGGCGATGGGCGCCTGGCCCGGGGGGGACAACCGCGTGGATGCCATCCAGCAGGCATGGCTGTGCCTGCACCGGATGGACCGCCGATGGATAGATCGGCAGGATATATCCGTACTCTTTGCTGCAGAGGATCGTGACGGTTTTGCGCTCTCGGCCTGCGGGCTCCAGATGATCCACGAGCGGGTGGAGGGTGGCTTTCGTGCTATGCTCTCCCAGGATCATCCTCTTCTTTCTGACGCAGGGCTCTCGGACTCCCCCTCGCTCTTCCTCCCCACCACCCCCGGTCCTTGGGTGGGCCAGGCCGTCGGCTCGGCGCTCCCAACCGGCGACGCGGACCGCCTCTGTGGCATTCGGAGCAGCTTGTGAGCCTTCTGAGCGGCGATCTTGGCGATCTTGACCTGCGGCAGAACCTGGAGCTGTTGCGCACGATGGTGCGAGATGCAGGGGATAGCCCCTTGGAACCCTTGTTGGCAACCCTCGCCAGTCGTGAGCCTGCGGTGCTTGCCGATCTGGTCTGCGGGCCGAAGTCCCCGGGCGGTGCAAAGCTGATCCGGGCGGCCTTCACCCAGGTGGATGTGCTGGAAAAGATGCTTTCTCCACGGGGATTGTACCCACGTCTGGTGGACATCTCGCCAGAGGTGGCGCCCGAGGTGCTACAGCTTGCCATCGATCGCCACCCCACCGCGGGCTGGCTGGTGGCGCTGTCGCGCAAGGTGGAAGGCGCGCTCGCGGGCTCGATGCACCTGCTGTCCACGCTGGAAAATCCAGCCTTTGCCCAGCTTTGTCATGCCCACGCCGAGGCAGGCCACCTGCAAGCGCTTTCCTTCGTGGCCGTATCCAGCGGACGCTGCGAGGCCCTGGCCGCGCTCTTTGCGGTGGATCCCGATCTGACGCTGCGCACTACGGGAAAGCTGTTGGATCACTGGCCTTCCGCGCCGGTGATCCCCTACCTCGCCGAGCTTTGGGGCCCGGAGCCCGACCTGCTGGTGCTGCGCCTCCTCTCGCGCCTTCGCTCCCGCGCCGCCGCACAGGAGCTGCTGCAGCAGGCTCAGCAGCTTCCCCGCAGCCGCGCCATGCTGGAGCTGCTGCTGCGCTCTATGCCCGACCGAGAGCCGGATCCCGAGGATCTGCCTACCTGATTCTGGCTGAATGAATACTCATTCACTCCTTTTCTGCCCCGCCTTTGGTGGGGAAGGTTAGGCTGCCTTTTTGGGAAAGGTGATGGCGGAGCTTCGTACATGGTGCAGGCTCAGTGAGTGTGGAATCGCGCTGAAGGCCGAGGTGGAAGGCGATCAGATCCGTAGTCTGGTGCCGGATGATCAGAGCCCGATGGGCAAGGGCGTCGCCTGCGGCCTCTGCACCCACAGCATGGGTGCGCGCACGGACCGCCGACGCCTGACCCGGCCGCTGCGCCGCACCGGCGACCGCTGGGAAGAAGTGTCCTGGGAGCAAGCCCTGGACGAGATCGCGGCCAAGCTGAAGGAAATCCGCGGCCGCACCGGCCCCCGCTCGCTGGGGATCTACGCCGGCGCTCCGTTGGGGCTGCACCTGCATGGGGTGGTGCGCAGTCTGGCAGTGGCCCTGGGCTGGGGAACCCCCTCCCTCTTCAGCCCGCTCTCCGTTCGCGGCGGGCCCTGGCTGCGTGCTACCGAGTGGGTACTGGGCCGAATTGCACCGCTGCAAGGCGACATCGGACGGACCCACTACCTGTTGCTCCTGGGTGCCAACCAGGAGGCGCAGGGCGTGGGGCCACTTCAACAGGGTCCGGGCCTCCTCGCGGAGCTGGCTTTCAGCCGGAAGACCAAAAACACCAAGGTGGTGGCGGTGGATCCGCGACGGACGCCCTTGGCCGCGGGCGCGGACCTGCACCTGAAGTGCCTGCCCGGCACCGAGCTGTACTTTCTCCTGGGCATGATTCAGGCCATTCTCCAAAACCGCTGGTATGACGAACAGTATGTCCGGGACTACACCACGGGCTTCGCCGAGATCCAGCAGCTTCTGGCCCCCTGGACCCTGGAGCGCTGCGCGCGGGCCTGCGGGCTGGCCCCGGCCGATGTTCAGGCGGTGGCCCTGAAATTCTCGCGGGCGGCGATGGCGCTGGGCTGGCGCTCCGAGCAGAGCCTGAACAGCACCCATGGCACCCTGACCTCCTGGGCGCTGCTGGTGCTGCACGCCCTCACCGCAAACCTGCTCCGTCCGGGCGGAATCTACGAAAATCGTGGGGTCTTTGACCTCCGTCCCATCGCCGGTCGGCTGCCCACCCACAAGGCACCGCGCAGCCGCGTGGGGGGCTACCCGCTGCTGCTGCTTCAGGCACCGGGCTCCATTCTGGCCGAAGAGCTGGCCACGCCGGGAGAAGGCCAGCTTCGCGCCCTGATCTGCCTGCACGGCGATCCCCTGCGCGAGCAGCCCGGCGGCGACCAGCTTGCCCGGGGACTTCAGGATCTGGAGTTGCTGGTCTGCACGGATGTGGCTGAAAATCATACAACCAAGCTGGCACACTGGGTACTTCCAAGCACCCACGCATGGGAACGCTCGGACCTGCGCCTGCTGGACAGCCCCCTGCTGCCCTATCGAACGGCGGCGCGGACGGATGCATTGGTGTCCGCTCCCGGAGAAGCCAAGGGGGAAGAGTGGATCCTGGCAGAGCTGTTCCGCCGGGTTGGGCCCTCCTGGCGCGGGGGGCACTTCGGACCCCACTTGCGTCTGATGGGCGGCGCTCTGGCCACGGCAAACCTGGAGAAGTGGCAGGAACGTGCCTGGGACGAGCGTGCTGACAGCCCGCTCAGCAGCCTGAAGCCGGACTGGAACGGCGGGGATGTGGACCGCGCAACCTGGCGACCCGGCCACGAAGATGGCCGCTTCCACCTGCTTCCTCCTCCCGTTTCCGAGGCGCTTTCCTCGCTTGTGGAGCCGGTCTCGGTGCCGGGCCTACCGCTGCGGCTGCTGAGCAGTGCGGCCCGCGACGCGGCGCTACGCGCCTTCGACCGTCCGAACGCCGTAGATCCTGGCGTTACCCTTCATCCCTCCCTGGGCTTCGCCGAGGGCCAACGGGTGCGCATTCGCACGGAGGCAGGCCAGGTGGAAGCCACCGTACATCTGGATGCAAACCTGCAGGCCGCCACGGTTGATCTGCCTTCGGGCTACGAAGTGGACGTGATGCGCCTGATTCCCACCGATGCTCGGGATCCCTTCACGGGGACCCCCGCCCTGAACGGCCTGCCCTGTGCGGTGGAAGCGCTGTGATCTGGCTGCTGGCCTGCCTGCCGGCGGTTCCCGAGGCGGAGCCCGAGGGACGCCCCCTGCGGGAGGACCGACCGGAGTGGAGCCAGACCGAGCTGATCTTGGATCAAAGCCCCTTCTGGACCGGGCGGCTGCTGTCGGGCGGCTGCGGCGGCCCGGTATTGGCAGAGGCCACTGACGACGGTATCCAGCTCACCTTCGCTGTGTTGGAGCAGAAAGGCGCCTATGTCCTCTTTCTTCCCGAGCTGACCGACTACAGCCTTCGCTACGGCTGCGACGAAGACCGCGATGGGGTGGTGCCCGCCTCGGCCCTTGCCGTATTAAATCTTACAGAAGCCACGCAGCGGCGGGTGGACCTGATGGTGCCGGTGCCCGTCTCCCGGGAGCAGGTGGTCCTGCTTTCTCCGGATCAGGTGGGTGGGGCAGTGGTCGAAAAGATGATTCCCCCGCCGGGAATGGAGCCGCTTGACAACAAGGGCGCTCCCGGGGCGCCGCCGCCGGGTGGCAGCCCTCCTGGTGGGCCCCCCTTGGGCGTCGGTGCCCCGGCCGCGGGCCCCGCGGCCCCTCCAGAGGCGGCACCTCCCTCCCCTCCCCCCTGAGTCTACGGGGTGATCGTGGGGGCGTTTGCCGAGGATGAGCCGAGGAAGCCGGCCGCCGTGGAGACGCCCCCCTCGAACAGGGCCTCGTGCCCCGTCTGCACCTGCACCGAGCCGGCGGTCCGCCGCCCATCAGAGGTGGACACATTTTCAGTCGCAGGCGCCGCCGCCGTCCCCTGGCCATAGTCGTCGAGCACCGTGCCCACGATCGGGGCGTCCAGGGCCCGCAACATCGCCTGCAGCGACGCCCGGGGAAGGCTGTCGTCGGCCACACCGTCCACCGAGAGCATGTGCAGGGCTTCTGTCTGGGGGTCACGGAAGAGAAAACCAGCGTTGTTAGTTGTCTCAACAGGCTCCAAATAGAGCTGCAACAGGCTGACGAGGGGATGGTGGACGTCCACCGAGCTGTCCCCTAGCGCCGTCATCAACCCGTGCCGGTAGTCCACTGGCTGGACGGACTCCGGCATCCAAAGGGCAAACACTCCAGGTACGTTGCCGACCACGCCGCCCTTCAAATAGGGCGACCAGGACATCGCAGAAAGTCCGCCGATGCCGCCCTGCCCATGGGCCACCAGGTAGAGCTGCTGTCCATCCACCCGAAGGCCTGCGCCGGTTGGACTTTCACCGGCGGAGAGGTTCAGGGAGCGGATGGCCTCAATGGCGGCATGCATGTCGGCCGCCCGCTGCACCAGCTCGGAGCGTAGCCGCAGCGGATCGGAGGGGGTGGTGCCACCGCTGCGGCCGGACTGTCCGGGAAGCGCGAGGGTCAAGCTGCCCCATCCCTCGGTGGCCAGACGCAC
>JBEIQS010000026.1:0-44578 GCA_040376425.1 Alphaproteobacteria bacterium
CCAATTAGAATCGGCAGTTCCGGCTGAGCACGAACAATCGTTTCATAGTGGGCCAGGATCTCGGCCACCCCCACCGAAGCCAGCTCGGGTGCGGAGGAGGCCTGGAGCTCCTTCACCGGTCGATCCTGATAGGGCCAGGAAGGAGCAAGGACCTTGTAGCCCTTTGCTTCCAAAAAGGTCTTCCACGGGCCCAGGAAGCCGGGGTCATCCACGCACCGTGGATCAGGAGTATCGTCTTCATCCGGCGCCATTAACCCTAAACCCGGTGGCTGGTACCGGGTTATTTCGGAGAGCTTCGGAGGTCGGAAATGTCCCGTTGGCGCTGGCTGGTGCCCCCCCTGCTTGTGGTGGCGGGCGTGGCGGCGATGCCGCTGCTGCTGCCTACGCTGGCGGGCAGTCGGGGCGTCGCGCTGCAGCGGGCCTTTTGGTGCACTCAGGGCCTGTGCTTTCAGGGCATCCAGCATGGCGCAATCACCGCCGACTACGCCTGGATCGGGCCCGATCGAAAACTGGTCCTGTTGCGACCCGTATTGAGCCTGATCGGTACCGGGGGTGGCGGAGGCCCGGCCGCCGCGCCCAAGAGCCCCGACTTCCTGACCGCAGTAGAGGTGAGGGACGCAAAAGTGGTTGGCACTCCCTTCGAGCTGCCCGCACTTTCCGGCACAGTTTTTCCCAGGCGACTGCTGGAGGGCGATCAAATCCGCATCGACGGCGACCAGGTCACCGCCTCAGTGCAGAGCCCCTATGGACCGGTCGCCCTGCAGGCGGAAAAAGTGGGCCAAGAGCTGGTGCTGGAGGCGACGTGCAGTCCATTCCGCTACCAGCATCCAAGGCTTTCTGAGCAGCCCCTGGAAATAGAGAGCGTTCATCTACGCGGAAAACTGAATGAATCTTCATTCAGTGGAGAGGTGGAGGCCGAAGGGGTGCATGTCCGCATCACGGTCCGGCGCCCAGAGAGCCTGGAGCAGGGCGTCGTGGAAGGTAGCTTCGAGCTCCCCACAACCCCCGTACAGGATCTCTACAGCCTGCTGGGCTCGGTGGTGCCCGAAGCGAGGCCTGCGGTGATCCGTGGAAATTTCAGCGCGGACGGTACCTTTCGCTGGCCACTGGGAGAAGGAGATCCCGAGGTGGTGATGCAGCCGACCCTGGACGGTCTCGCGGTGGATGGTCTGGTGGATCGGCGTTTTGTCCACGGATCCTTTACCTTTCAAGCTCGGAATGCGGCAGGGGCACCGATCGAGGTGCAGAAGGGAGAGGGCAGTCCGGGATGGCTGGCCTTGAGCGAGGTGGGCGAGCTGCTCCCGGCGGCGGTTATCGCGGCCGAAGATGCGGGCTTTTATCGACATCCAGGCTACGACCTCGCGGGGATGATTGCCGCCGCCGAGGAGAACCAGAAGGCGGGCAGCATCCGGAAGGGCGGAAGCACGCTGACCCAACAACTGGCGAAGAACCTATTTTTGGATGGGGACCGCACCTATAGCCGCAAGCTTCGAGAGCTGCTATACGCGGTGGAGTTGGAACGGGAGCTCGGAAAAGATAGGATCTTAGAACTCTATCTGAACGTCGTGGAATGGGGCTGGGACCTGAGGGGGGCCACGGCGGCCGCTCGGATCTACTTTCTCAAGTCTCCAAAAGGGCTGCTACCCGAGGAGGCGGCATGGATGGCGGGCATTCTGCGCGAGCCCAAAACCGCATGGAAGGAGCAATATCTTCCCATGAAACCAAACATGCGCCGTACACAATTGGTGCTGCAGAACATGGTGACCGTAGGCCCAGACCAGCGGGCGGCCGCATTGGGGCGGGAGGTACATCTGGTGCCGCCGGAATAGGCTGGCGGGCGAGGAGCCAATGCTGAACCTGCTGTGGGCCCTGGGCCGACCTATCCTGTTCCAGATGGACGCTGAGGAAGCGCACGAGCTCACCTTGCGCTGGCTGCCTGCGCTGACCCCGCTGCTCAAGCTGCTGAGCTCCCCGCCCCGACAGCCCTGCATGGTCGGGCCACTCCAATGGGGGAATCCGGTGGGCCTTGCCGCCGGCCTGGACAAGAACGGGGTCGGAATTGAGGGCTGGGAGGCGCTGGGTTTCGGCGCCATCGAAGTTGGTACGGTGACAGCAATTCCTCAATCCGGAAACCCAAAACCAAGACTTTTTCGTCTGAAAGAAGAGCACGGCATTGTCAATCGAATGGGCTTCAACAACCTGGGCGCCGAACAGCTTGCACAGCGGCTGTCGGCACTGCGGCAGCGGGGAGCGTGGCCATCGGTTCCGGTCGGCGCCAACATCGGAAAATCCAAGGTGGTTCCAAACGAAGAGGCCGCAGAGGACTACAAAAAGAGCCTGGCGTGGTTGAGGGGAAAAGCCGACTATTTCACCATCAACGTCTCCTCCCCCAACACCCCGGGACTGCGCGCGTTGCAAGACCGGGAGCCACTGACCAGACTGCTGGAAGTCATCGTCCCCGATGCTCATGGAACGCCCGTTTTCCTGAAAATCGCCCCAGACCTGGAGATGGAAGCGCTGGCCGACGCGGCCGAAGTGGCGATCGCGACAGGCTGTGCGGGGATCATCGCGACCAATACCACGTTGTCGCGCCCGGGCACCTGTGGAAGGCTGGAGGAAGCAGGTGGGCTTTCAGGGGATCCCTTGTGGCCACTGGCAAGGGAAAAAATCGGAGGGCTGTTGCAGGTTGTCCGAGGAAGGCTGCCCGTGGTGGGGGTGGGAGGGATTCACAGCCGCGCGCAAGTCCAGGAATTGCTACAGCTTGGCTGTGCGGCCGTTCAGATATACAGCGGGATGATCTATGAAGGGCCCGGGCTACCCGCTCGGCTGGGGGCGGCAGGTTACAAGTAGCAGATGCGTTTGGCTCTGCTGCTGCTCGTGGGTGGGTGCAACAACCCCCTGAAGGACTCCGCCATCCCCCGCCCTTGCGAGGCAAGGCAGGCTTTCTACGCGGATCAGGATGGTGACGGAATTGGAACAGATCAAAGCCCATATATCGGCTGCGATGCGCCCGAGGGCTATGTAGCAGTGGCGGGCGACTGCAACGATCAGGACGCCGCCGTGGCCGAAAACTGCGGGGACTCCGGTGGCGACAGCGACGGTGACAGCGGCGCGGATAGCGGCGCATGAGGGAGGAGACTGCGCTATCCTCGGATCGCTTTGGTACGGGGATGAACCAGCGCTTTGGTCTACTCTACTACCTCTCCGGCTTTGCAGTTGCCTTACGACGAATGCGGATGGAGCAACACTCCGCCGAGCGCATCCGCAAGGCGGCGCAGGATGGCAACATCGTCTATGCGCTGCATACGCCGTCGTTAGTAGACTGGGTTGCCCTGAACCAGGTGCTGCTCAACCAGGGGCTTCCCCTCCCGATCTACACCCACGGGGTGCGTGGGGGCTGGTTGGGCCCCATGGGCGAGTGGCTGCAGCGCGTGTGGGGACGCTTCCGGGGGGGCCCAGCAGAAGATCCCATCCGCTCAGGCTGGCTGGCGCAGCGCATCGCCGAGGGCAAGCCGAGCTGCGTGTTCCTGGCCCGAAGGCCAGAGCTGAACCTCCCCTTCTCAGAGCCCCCCGAAGACCCGCTGGAGGCGCTGGAGCAGGCCCAGGCCCGCAGTGAGCGCCCGGTGTTGGTGCTGCCGGTGGTGGTCCTGTGGGAAAAGGCGCGGCCGGAGGGGGTGGTGGGAGAGTTTGTGGCGGGGTTGGAGGAGCTGCCGGGGCCGTTCTCGCAGCTATGGTCCCTGTCCAACGCCAGCGATCCGCTGGTGCAGGTAGGCGAGCCGGTATCATTGGCCGAGATCCGGGAGCGCTTCGGGACGGACACGCCATCACGTCAGCGTCGGCGACTCCGGCTGCTGCTGCGGCGCTACCTGTATCGAGAGGCCCAGGTGGTCCTTGGGCCACGGACACGGGCGTGGGGAGAGGTGCGGCGCCAGGTCCTGCAGTCGCCGGAGCTGAGCACCCTGATCAGCCAGCAGGTGCGGACCACTGGGACGCCCCCGGCTACCATCGCTGCGCAGATCGGGCGTACCTACGACCGGATGGCAGCGCGTTTCTCGGGCTCCTACCTGCGGCTGGCGGCCTGGATCACCCGGCAGATCTGGCAGCGGATCTACTCCGGAATCGACATCCGTCCGGAGGATCTGGAGCGGGTCCGAGAGGCGATGCGGAAAGGCACCCCCGTGCTGGTGCCCTGCCACCGGTCGCACCTGGACTACATGCTGCTGTCCAGCATTCTGTACGACCACGACATCGCCGTGCCACATGTGGTTGCCGGAGACAACCTCGCTTTCTGGCCACTGGGCGCCATCTTCCGACGGTTGGGGGCCTTCTTCATTCGTCGCAATTTTGCCGGAGATACCGTTTTTCCTGTGCTCTTCGCGCGCTACCTCAAAGAGCTGCTGCGGATGGAAGTGCCGGTAGAGTTTTTCATCGAGGGTGGGCGCTCTCGCACGGGCAAACTACTCCCCCCCAAACTCGGTGTTTTGAGAATGGTGGTAGAGGCGGCAGTGCAGAGCCAGAGCGGCCGCGACGTCAGCCTGCTGCCCGTCTACATCGGCTATGCGCGTGTCGCCGAGGAAAAGGTCTTTGAACGAGAGCTTTCTGGCTCCCGAAAGGAACCCGAGAGCATCCAAGGAGTGGTGAAGGCCACGCGGGTGCTACGGGAGCGCTATGGCCGGGTCTATGTGCGGGTCGGAGAAGCAATCTCCGCAAAAGAGGCCGCCGGAAGCTGGCTCACTCTCAATCCCGAGGAAAAACTCAGCCGCCTTCAGAATACCGGTGACCGGCTGCTGGCGCGGATCGACGAGGAGACCCTGATCCTGCCGGTCGCACTGACCTGTCTCGCCATTTTGGCTCATGGAAGGCGTGGAATCCGACACGAAGACCTGCTGGACCGTGCCACACGCTTCCTCGGCTACCTGCGGTCCCTCGGGGTGAAGGAACCGAGAGGTCTGCGTCGGGTTGCCGATCTGGTCGAAGAATCTACACGCGTGTTGGTGGCCAGCCGCATGTTGGAGGCGCATGAGGGAGACGGAGCGCGGGTGTACGCCATTCCGCCCCGGGGTAGAATTCGTATGGAATACTACAAAAATACCCTATTGGCACCCCTGGCTACGCTGTCCTGGTACTGCAGCGGCATCCGAGCCTTGGGCCAGGATGTGCCAGACTTGGAGGAGGTGGACCGGCTCTTTGATCGGCAGGCCGAGGTATTCAGCCGGGAATTCATCTTCGACCCTGATCAAAGCGTGGCCCTGCTACGGCAACGAGCCAGAGAGAAGCTGGTGGAGTGGGAGCTGATGGTGCCAGAGGGAGAGCAGCTTCGGGTGCGGGACCGAAGTCGAATCGGGGAGCTGGCGAACCTGAGCACCAACCTGTTGGAGTCCTACCTGCTGGTCCTCCGGGTGCTGGAAAAGGGCGCGACGGATGTCCCCAAGGCGGCGTTGGCCCTTGGAAAGACGCTGCTGGCCGTCGACGAGCTACAGAGACCCGAGGCGCTGAACCTCCAGAACCTGCAGCATGCGGCAAAAACCCTGGGGAGGCACCCGAACCGAGAGGCGGTACGCCAGGATCTGTCAATCCTGCTGGAAGGAAAGGCGTGAAAGCCGATCAGCTCTTCGCTGGGGAGACCCCGTCGCCTCCTCCCGCTGATCCCACCGCAGCCATCCGACGTCTGCTATGGATCGCGCTTCCCCTCAACCTGCTGGGTCCCTGCCTTTTTACGGGGGTCCCCGGGGCAGCTCTGTCCCTGTGGGCATGGTATCGGGCCGATGAGGAGCTTGCCCGGCTGGATGCTGGGGGCCATCCGGCGGTATTGAAGGGTCGGCTGACGCAGATCCGCTGGTTTTGCTCGCTCAACCTTGGCCTGTGCGGCTCACTCCTGTTGCTTCAACTTGGGCTGTTTGGTATTGGAGCATACCAAGCTCTGCTACAGGCATTGGGAGAGGGGCTGGGCTGATCAGCTTAGGTCGGCGTTGCCCTCACGCCCCAGGACGCGCTTTGCCAATAAGGCCACCGCTCCCAGGGAGAGCACAACACAAAGCAGCTTCAAGGGATGAAAGGGGTTGTACTTCAGCCCGTGCATCAGCATCTCCCCGAAGGTGTAGGACGGCTTTCCGTTGTCGGGGCCGGTCCAGCCAATGCCCGCAAGTGTCTCGTTCAACGCCGATTGAAGGGCCTCTCCCGTACCAGCGGCACCGAGCGCTTTGGCCACCAGCACCTTGTTCTCATAGGGCAGTACCACCGCGCGCATGTCGTAGCCACCCAGCTCGGGGCTGTAGGCCACCGCGGAGCGGTCCCCTACGGGAAGAAGGGCACCTGCAGCGACTTTGTCCGCAGCTTTGCCATAGAGTCCCTGCCGAAAAGAAAGCTCGCGGTCCGGGAAACTCGACTCGTCCAAAGGCCCGAAGCGCCAATCGCGGGTGCAAAGGGTCAGGACATCCGGCGCGCCTATCGGCAGCGGATGGATGGCGGTCACGCACCGGGTGGCGTCCGCCTCGCCGGTGAGTTTGGTACGCTCCTCCATTTCCTTGGCTTCAGAAGCCAAGGGGAGGCGCCAACCCGAAGGAAAGCTCACCTTGCCGTAAGGTACATCCACGGGTCCCGAAGAGGTCGGCGCCGGGGGACTGATCTGGCGGATAGCCGTAAGAAGCTGCTGACGGGCCAGCTTGATCTTGGACTCTGACTCGGCTGGTCCGTACACCGCAACATGGACCATTTTGCCATCTCCAGGGAAGGTCGCCCCGAAGAGAATCCCCCGCGCATTCACACGATCGAAGTTGAAGCGGACAGTAAGAAGCGCCGTAGTCCTACCTTGAATCTCCTGAATCTGAATGTTTTCCATACGAATGTTTTTGGCCCGCTCCAGGGCCTCCAAGCGGTCTCGATAGAGGACGGCCTGCGCGCGACCCACATCCTCCGTCAGCTCCTGCTGCCAGGGGGTGTACCAGATTTCCACCGCCATCGGACCGGCGGCATTGGTCGACCGAAAATCCCAGTTGGTCCAGCGGGCAGTTTCCCAGCCCGGAAGCTCGAAGACCACACCGGCGTCATTCAGATCGTAGGGGGCCGCAAATACAATGGGGAGGAGGAGGGAGAACATGGGTACTCCAGGGACGGGGCATCTATCCGGTGTCCCCGCCCGCTCACCCACCCGACCGCCAGAAAAACGAAAAGGGACGGCAAGGCCGTCCCTTTCGGAAACCAACTCCGCTCAGGCGGAAGCGCTCACATCGGCCTCTGGAGCCGCGGACTCGGGAGCGACATAGGCTTCGACCAGCTCGATCAGGACCATCGCGGCCTGATCACCCGGACGAGACCCCAACTTCAGGATTCGGGTGTAGCCCCCCGGACGCGTTTGGAAACGCGCCGAGTACTCACTGAATACCTTCTGGAGGACATCGCGGTCGGTGATCCAACGGCGAGCCATGCGGATGGCATGAACCCGATTCGCGCGCGCGACCCGGAGTTCTTCCCCCTCAAGCCCATCCAAGCTGCTGAGCGGAACACGCTTGGAAAGCGTGATAATCCGGTCCGCGACCTTGCGAAGTTCTTTCGCACGGGCCTGGGTGGTCCGAATGCGACCGTGCTCCATGAGAGAGGTCACCAGATTGTTGATCATCGCACCGCGGTGAGCGGAGTCCAAACCCAGCCGCCGACCAGCTTTAAGATGACGCATCTTCTACTCCATCCCTGTTCTTAATCAGGCGTGGTTCTTGGGAAAGTTGTGGAGTTTCATCCCGAGGGAGAGCCCAAGCTCGCTCAGAATCTCCTTGATCTCGTTCAAGGACTTACGGCCGAAATTCTTGGTCTTGAGCATCTCGGCTTCGGTCTTCTCGACCAACTGCCACACGAACTCAATTCCGGCATTCTGGAGACAGTTTGCAGAGCGGACGGAGAGATCCAGCTCATCGACGCGCTTGAAGAGCGCCTCGTTGAACTCTTCGCCAGAAGCCGCTTCCTCACCCTGTACCGGTTCATCCTCTTCGACGAAGTTGATGAAGGGCTGGAGCTGCTCCTTAAGGATTTTCGCGCTGTAGGCAACGGAATCCTCAGGAGTAACCGCACCATTGGTCCAGACTTCCAAGGTGAGTTTGTCGTAGTCGGTACGCTGACCAACGCGCGCGTTGGTCACGGTGTAGCGAACACGGCGGATCGGAGAGTGGATGGAGTCGATGGGAATCGTACCCAGCGGCATATCCGGGGACTTGTTACGGTCCGCCGGCACATAGCCCTTGCCCATCTTGATGGTGAACTCGGCGTGGAGGCGCGATTGCCCGGTGAGGGTGGCGATGGGGTGCTCAGGATTGAGTACCTCAGCCGCACCTTCAAAGCGGATATCACTACCGCGAACCACACGGATTTCCCCACCCACACCTTCAACGTCAATGCTGGCCCGGAAAGGCTCCATCCGGTCGGTCCGGATGAGCACACCCTTCAGGTTCAGGATGATGTCGGTGACATCCTCAATCACGCCAGGAATTGCGGAGAACTCGTGGAGCACTCCTTCCAGCTTGACAGAGGTGATCGCAGCGCCTTGAAGGCTGGACAAAAGCACCCGGCGAAGGGCATTCCCCAGGGTGATACCGAAACCGCGCTCCAGAGGCTTCACTACGAACTTGCCGTAGGTATCCCCGGAGGAAGAATCCCGTTCGATACGGCGGGACTTGATTAGGCTCCGCCAATTGCTGTACATAAACTCGTTCATAATGCACTCCCTGCCGGACTTCTATCGCCAATACGGCGTTCATCGTCCGGCGTTGATCAGGGACAGCCGAAAGAGCGTTCGCTCAGACGCGACGCCGCTTCGGAGGACGGCAGCCGTTATGAGGAATGGGGGTAACGTCCACAATCATCGTGACCTTCAGACCAGCGGCCTGAACTGCACGAAGAGCAGACTCGCGACCTGCGCCAGGCCCCTTGATAACCACACCGGCGGTCTTCATGCCGTGATCGATCGCCTTACGAGCGGCGTCTTCGGCAACCAGCTGGGCCGCGAAGGGCGTGGACTTGCGAGAGCCCTTGAACCCCTTGACGCCTGCACTGGACCAAGCAACCGTATTGCCTGCGGGATCCGTGATGGTGACGATGGTATTGTTGAAGGTAGACTGAATGTGCACTACTCCAGAGGGCACATTCTTCTTCGCCTTCTTGACAATCTTCTTCTTATTTACGCTCATGGTTCACCCTACTTCTTCTTCGCGGTGACGGCGCGACGGGGACCTTTGCGGGTCCGTGCGTTGGTATGGGTACGCTGGCCACGAACCGGGAGACCGCGCTTGTGGCGGCTACCGCGGTAGGTGCCCAGGTCGATCAACCGCTTGATGTTCATGGCGATTTCCTTGCGGAGTTCACCTTCAACGCGGTATTCACGCTGGATAACGTCGCGAATCCTCGCAACGTCCTGTTCAGTCAGATCCTGGGTGCGGGTAGAAAGTTCTACCTGAGCCTTCTCCAGAATGTCCACCGCGTTCTTCCGACCAACGCCGTAGAGGTACGAAAGCGCAATGTCAATGCGCTTGTTACGAGGGAGGTCAACACCTTCAATACGTGCCATTGCCTCACCCCTGCCGCTGCTTGTGCTTCGGCGTTTCGCAGATCACCCGAACCACCCCACGGCGGCGAATGACCGTGCACTTGTCACAGATCGCTTTAACGGATGCCTTCACCTTCACCTGAATCTCCTCGCCGGCAAAGCCGGTTCAACGGATGGAACCACTTTCATTCAAAGTGGTCAGTATTTCCGGCCCCGAAGGCGTAATGGCAACGGTATGCTCAAAATGGGCAGCGAGGCTGCCGTCTTCTGTGACCACCGTCCATTTGTCTTCGAGAATCCGGGTCTTCCCCTTACCGAGCGTGATCATTGGCTCAATCGCCAACACCATTCCCGGTTTCAACAAGTATCCTGTACCCGCTTTCCCGAAATTGGGAACGCTGGGCTCTTCGTGCAAACTTCTTCCGATACCATGACCCACAAATTGGGTAACTACACCGTACCCTCTTGACTCCGCATATCCTTGAACAGCGCAGCCAATATCACCAATGCGCCCACCCGGGCGCGCCAAACGGACGCCCTCATATAGTGATTGCTCGGTATCGTCAAGCAACTTCTTGGCGCGAGCCGTGGTACCTGGCATCGCCAACGTGAAAGCGAGATCCGCATAATAGCCGCTGGCATCAACCAGCCCGAAGTCGAGGGTGACGATGTCACCTTCCCGGAGAAGGCGCTTGCCAGGAATCCCGTGAACGACCTGCTCGTTGATGGAGATGCAGATAGTCTTCGGGAAAACCGCCTTACCGACTTTGTAGCCTTTGAATGCCGGCCGGGCACCAAGCCCACGAATGGCCTCTTCGGTCAGACGGTCCACGTCGTCCGTCGAAACGCCAACCTGGACCGTGGCACGCACCCGTTCCGCAACCTCCGCGAGCTTCCTGCCCGCCACTCGCATCGCCGCGAGCTCGTGCCAGTCCTTGATAGGAATCATGAGGTCGCCGTTCAGGCCCCGAGAGCTTGCAGGATCCGCTGACCAACCTGCTCCACTGAACCGACCCCGTCTACCACATAGACCGGGAACGCCATGCGAAGCACGTCCAGCACCGGCGCGGTGTCACGGGCGTAGGTTTCCAAGCGGGCTCGCACAACGTCCTCACGATCATCCGGACGCTGAACAATGCTCGCGGTACCGCAACCCCGGCAAAGAGCAGGGGGCGGATCGTAGGTGGCATGGTAGGTGGCTGAACATTTGGAGCACACCCGCCTGCCGGCTATCCGATCGATAAGCACCTCAGTAGGCACCTCGATGCTTACCACCTGGGCCGCCTTCCCAGCCGAAACCCCGATCAACCAGCGCGCTTGCGCCATCGACCTCGGAAACCCGTCGAAGAGAACACCTCCGGAGCAGTCCGCCGCAGAGATCCGATCGGCCACCATGTCACAGGTCAGCTCATCTGGCACGAGCAGACCCCTTTCCATGAAGCCTTTGGCAGCCACCCCCAATGGGGTACCTTCCTTCAGGTTTTTACGAAAGATATCACCGGTGGCAACATGGGGAACACTGAAATGCCCCGCAAGAGAAGCCGCCTGCGTTCCCTTCCCACAACCAGGAGGCCCAAAGAGCATACTGATCATAGCGCCTCTCGCGAACCTGTAGTGAGGTACCGACGACGTCCACCCGTCCGAGGCCCCTGCAATCCGTCGTACTGACGGGTGAGCAGCTGAGCTTCGATCTGCGCTACCGTATCCAACGCCACACCGACCACAATGAGCAACCCAGTGCCACCAAAGTGGAACGGAATCCCTCCTTCGCTGGTGAGGATCGTCGGCAGAATACAGACACCTGCGAGGTAAAATGCTCCCGCCCCATTGAGACGCATCAGAAGGCGGTCGATGTACTCCGCTGTCTGCCGCCCCGGACGGATCCCGGGGATATAGGCACCGCTCTTCTTAAGGTTGTCCGCCACGTCCACCGGATTGAACATAATCGCGGTATAGAAATAGGAGAAAAAGACGATGAGAGCGACGTACGAGTAATTGTAGAACCATGCGCCCGGCTGCAGCAACGCCGCAAAACCTTGCACGTTCTCATTCTCCCAGAAGTTCAATACGGTCGCGGGCGCCATCAACAGCGACGACGCAAAAATCGGAGGGATAACACCCGTGGTATTGATCTTGAGCGGTAGATGGCTGGTCTGCCCTCCATATACGGTGCGACCGATGACACGCTTTGCGTAGTGAATCGGAACGCGACGCTGCGCACGCTCAATCCAACAAATCGCACCGACCACGGCCACCATCAACACCAACAGGCCCGCAGCATCGGTCAAGGCCAGCTCATTGGCCTGAATCTTCTTGACCAAAGTGAAGGCTGACTGTGGCAGCTGGGAAACAATACCCGCCGTAATGATAAGGCTCGAGCCGTTTCCGATGCCCCGCTCGGAGATCTGCTCACCGAGCCACATCACAAAACAGCTGCCAGCCGTCATCGTCAGCACGGTGATGACCCGAAACTGCCAGCCAGGGTTAAGCACCATGTTGTTGGACATCTGTTCCAACTGCATAGCGGCCAACAACGACTGAACCACCGCAACGACAATCGTACCGTAGCGAGTGTATTGAGTGATCTGGTTACGCCCCTGCTGCCCTTCCTTCGACAACCTCTCCAGAGGAGGGAACACCACGGTGAGAATCTGCACCATGATGCTAGCAGTAATATAGGGCATCACCCCGAGAAAAAATACGCTGTACTGCTGGAGAGCCCCTCCACTGAACATGTCGTACAGCCCGAACATCGTATCGCTGTTCGAGGTTACGAACTGCTTCAGCGCCTCCCGATCAACGCCCGGCGCAGGGATATGAACGCCAAGGCGGAAAACGGCAAGCATGCCGAGCGTAAACAACACCCGGCTGCGTAAATCTGGCATCTGGTAGATAAGGAGGAGCCAGCGGCTCACGAAGCCGCCTCGGCTCCAGCAGAGGCAACCGTGCCGCCAGCGGCCTCCACTTTCGCCCGCGCACCCGCGCTGATTGCAGCAACGTCCACATGGAGGGCTACCGAGAGTTCACCACGACCCAACAACTTGACGCCATCTTTCCCGATGCGGGAGATAATGCCAGAAGCCTTCAGGTACGCAGCATCCACCTTGGTTCCAGCGGGAACATCAGCCAGAGCACTGACATTCAACTCCGCATAGTCCTTGGCGAAAATATTGGTAAAGCCGAACTTCGGCAGGCGCCGACGCAGAGGAATCTGCCCGCCTTCGAAGCCTTTACCCTTAGACGCCCCGGCCCGAGCCTTCTGGCCCTTGGTACCCTTACCGGCGGTCTTGCCCAGGCCAGACCCCTGGCCTCTTCCAAGGCGGGTCCGTGGGCGAGATGACCCGGGGACCGGCTTCAGGTTGGAAAGTTCATTTGCCATGGCACCGCCCTCAGCTCTGGATGTTCTCTTCCACCTGCACCAGGTGGAGTACCGACTTGATCATGCCCCGCACCGCCGGAGTATTCTCCAGTTCGCGAGAGCTTCCTACCTTGCGCAACCCCAAGCCCCGAACCGTGGCCCGAACGCGCTCGGCGCAACCGATTGTGCTCCGGAGGAGCGTAACTTTGAGATTTGCCATCTCGCCTCCCCTATACCGGCCGAGCCTGAGCGTGCTTGTACCCGGCCACAACCTGATCCACCGGAATGCCACGGCGTGCAGCAACCTGCTCCGGAGATTCCATCTGGTTGAGAGCGGCAAACGTCGCCCTCATCACGTTGTGGGGATTCGAACTTCCCAGACTCTTGGTAAGAATGTTGTGATAGCCCGCAGCATCCATAATCGCCCGAACCACAGGGCCGGCGATAACGCCGGTTCCGGAACTGGCGGGACGAATGACTACCCGACCAGCACCATACTCACCCACGACTTCGTGGGGAACCGTCGAATTGACGATCGGCACGCTGATCATCTCTTTGCGGGCACGCTCCGTGGCCTTACGAACTGCCTCGGGCACCTCGTTGGCCTTGCCGTGACCGACACCAACCCGGCCCTGGCCATCGCCGACGACTACCAGTGCGCTGAAACCAAACCGACGACCACCCTTCACGACCTTCGCGACGCGATTTACGTGGATGGTCTTCTCAATGAGGGTGACCTCTTCAGAGGCCCTCTTGGGACGAACGTTTTTGTTCACGATACCCTCACCGACAGTTAGAACTCAAGGCCAGCCTCACGAGCAGCGTCAGCAAGAGCCTTCACACGCCCGTGGTACAGGAAGCCATTACGATCAAAAACTACCTTGGACACAGAAGCTTCAAGAGCCTTGCGCGCTGCAAGGCGGCCAACTTCCTGCGCCGCAGAAATGTTGCCACGATGCCCTTCGAAGGCCTTCAGCTCTGGAGACAACGTGGAAGCCGACACCACAGTGTGACCCGCATCATCGTCGATGATCTGCACGTACATATGCCCGGCGGCCCGGTACACGGTCATCCGCGGACGCTCTGCAGTTCCGTGGACCTTTTTCCGGATGCGCTGCTTGCGCCGAGAGCGAGCAACCTGACTATTCTTCACACTCATCTCAACCTCACTTCTTGGCGGTCTTGCCCTGCTTCAGGCGGACTTTCTCTCCCTCAAAGCGGACCCCCTTGCCCTTGTAGCTGTCCGGAGGCCGGAGCATCTTCAAGCGGGCAGCGGTCTGACCCACGGCCTCACGGTCACAACCACGGACGATCAACTTCACGCCCTTGTCGGCAACCTCGATGGTTACACCGTCCGGGAACGGGAAGTCAATCTGGTGGCTGTATCCGAGAGACAGGATCAGGTTCTTGCCCTTCACCTCGCTCTTGAAGCCGACGCCCTGGATATCGAGCCGACGCTCAAACCCTTTCGTGACGCCCACCACCATGTTGTTGACCAGCGCCCGAACCAATCCGTGATTGGAACGCGCCTGCCGATCTTCCCCGGTCCGAACAACCACCAGCTCAGCGCCGTTGCGGTCGATCCGAACACCAGTAGCGACACTGCGGGACAGCTCGCCCTTCGGGCCCTTGAGACGCACCGAGCCTTCGGTGATCGTCACGTCTACAGACGGTGGCACCGCCACCGGCAGTTTCCCAATTCGAGACATCGGTAAACTCCCTTTACCAGACGTAACAGAGCACTTCACCACCGACACCCGCCTGACGGGCGGCACGGTCTGTGAGCACTCCGCGGGGGGTAGTAAGGATCGCGACGCCAAGTCCATCACGGACGTATGGAATCTCGTCTTTACCAACATAGGTGCGACGCCCAGGAGTGCTGACCCGCTTCAGACCCTGGATCACCGCGCGGCGCCCCTGGTCGAATCGCAGTTGCACCCGTAGGGTGCGGCCATCATCCTGAACACCACCGATAAAGCCTTCCTGTTCCAGAATCCGAAGAATCTGAACCTTGAGGCCCGACCGGGGCATCGCTACCGTTTCATGACCAACAAGCCCAGCATTTCTGATGCGGGTGAGCATGTCGGCTACAGGATCCGTCATTGCCATAGGAACCTCCGCCTACCAGCTCGCCTTCATTACACCCGGAATCTCACCCTTGAGGGAGAGACCACGGAAGCAAATACGGCACATGTTAAAATCACGCAAGAAGGCACGGGGCCGACCACACAGAGGACACCGATTGCGGCGGCGCGCACTGAACTTGGGCGTGCGCTTGGCCTTTGCCATATCCGATTTCTTCGCCATCGCAGCTATCTCCTACTGCCGGAAGGGCATGCCAAGGTGCTTGAGAAGCGCCTTGGCTTCCCGATCACTCGGCGCCGTGGTCACGAAGGCGATGTTCATCCCAGTCACCTTCTGAACCTTATCATAGTTGATCTCGGGGAAAATGATCTGCTCATTCAACCCAAGAGAGTAATTGCCACGCCCGTCAAAAGCTTTCGGGCTCACGCCACGAAAGTCACGCGTCCGCGGAAGCGCTACGTTGACCAACCGATCAAGGAACTCCCACATGCGATCCCCCCGCAGGGTTACTCGCGCCCCGATAGGCATCCCTTCGCGCAACTTGAAGTTAGCGATGCTCATACGAGCGCGGCGCATCTGGGGCTTCTGACCCGTGATCGCTGCCAGCTCTTCAGCCGCATTCTCCAGCAGCCGAACATTCTGCGTCGCTTCCTTGATCGAGGTATTAACCACGATCTTGGTTAGGCGCGGAACCTGCATTACATTACCGTAGCTGAACTCGGCCTTCAAGGCCGGCACCACGGAGGAGCGATATTGCTCCAAAAGCCTAGGCGTCATACCACCCTCTCCAGTCTAATCAGATCTTCTCGCCGGACTTGCGGTCCACACGAACCAGTCCGTCTTCGGTGTGCCGCATCGAAACCTTGCGAGGCTTCTTGGCAACATCATCCCACAGAGCGACGTTGGAAACATGCACGGACGACTCACGTTCCACAATCCGGCCAGGCTGATCGCCTTGACCCTTCATGTGTCTCTTGATCATCGCCACACCTTCCACTACCACACGCCCTTCAGTGGGCAGCACTTCTAGCACTTTCCCGCGGCGGCCCTTATTCTTTCCGCTGATGACAACCACATGGTCGTCCTTGCGGATTTTCAGCTTCACCTTCGACATATTTGCCTCACAGCACTTCTGGCGCGAGCGCCACAATTTTCATGTACTGCCGTGCCCGGAGCTCGCGGGCCACCGGCCCGAAGATGCGGGTTCCCATCGGCTCACCCTTCTCATCGAGAAGTACTGCCGCATTGGCGTCGAAGCGGATGTAGGTACCATCTACGCGGCGAACCTCTTTCGCGGTCCGTACCACAACGGCCTTCGCCACCTCGCCCTTCTTCACCTTACCGTTGGGAGATGCTTCTTTCACACTCACAACGATCACGTCGCCGAGAGAGGCGTACTTCCGCTTCGAGCCACCCAGCACCTTGATGCACTGGACGCGCCGAGCTCCCGAATTGTCTGCCACGTCGAGCGTGGTCTGCATCTGAATCATAACCGCCTCCGCTCGTCAGATAGCCACAACACGATCGACAACCACCCAGCGCTTGGTGCGCGAAAGCGGCCGGGACTCTTCAATCACTACAACATCGTTGACGGAGCACGCGTTCGCCTCATCGTGCGCCGCGAACTTCCGAATCCGAGTGATGTACTTGCGGTACCGGGGGTGCTTGTACTTACGCTCTACAGCCACCACCACCGTCTTGTCCATCTTATCGGAGACGACACGACCCCGCAGACGGCGCTTGCCGCCCTGTCCAGTCTCTTCGGACATCAGATTGCCTCCATGTTCATCAAAATCAGTAGAGCGAGGTCTCCGCAGGGCGGACGCAACACTCCGAAAAGCCTTTTGGCGCCGCAGCCTTAACTAGCCTGCTCGGTACCGTCAAGAAGGGACTTCAAGAAGTCGGTGCCTTCTCCACCATTGCTCGACGGGGAAGGACGGACATAGCTTGCCCGGTACTTTTCCTTAAGAGCTCCGAGAGGGAGACCCGCATCACGCTCACGAGCGGTGAGAACCGTCTGTGCGCGCGCCACGGAACGCCGGATTCCCCGAAGAGAAGCGGTGTTTACCAGCTTGCCCAGGCGGTGGCGAAGCAAAGCCCCAGTGAGCTCGTCCTGCCACGCCATCTCCTGATGCACCAGGCTCTCATCAGAAAGAGCATTGATATCGGAGAACTCCATCATACACCTCCATCGCGACGCACAAACCGGGTTTCGAGCGGCAGCTTGTGGCTCGCCAGTCGAAGCGCTTCACGCGCAACCTCTTCGGGCACACCCTCGATTTCGTAGAGAATCCGGCCCGGCTCGACAACAGCTACCCAGTACTCCGGGTTGCCCTTACCGGTACCCATTCGGGTTTCGGCCGCCTTCTTGGTCACCGGCTTCTGCGGATAGACCCGAATCCAGATCTTTCCGCCGCGCTTCACATGACGCGTGAGCGCGATACGCCCAGCTTCCAGCTGGCGAGAGGTGATCCAGCCAGGAGCAAGGGCCTGCAACCCAAAATCTCCATAGCTTACATCAGATCCACGGTAAGCCAGGCCGTTGCGACGACCCTTCTGCACTTTCCGGAATTTTACACGCTTGGGGCTCAGCATCACTCACCTCAGAGCGAACGGTCCTCGTCGCCAGGAAGGATCTCACCTTTGAAGATCCACACCTTGACGCCGATGACACCGTAGGTCGTTTTTGCTTCGGCAAAACCATAGTCAACGTCGGCCCGAAGGGTATGGAGAGGCACTCGCCCCTCGCGGTACCACTCGGTCCGGCTCATTTCGGCGCCACCGAGACGCCCTGCACACATCACCTTGATGCCCTTGGCGCCCGCTTTGCGGGACTGGGTCACGGCTTTTTTCATCGCGCGACGAAAGGAAACACGCTTCTCAAGCTGAGTTGCGATGTTCTCCGCAACCAACTGCGCATCGGTATCGACCTTGCGTACTTCCATGACGTTCAGGAAGACCTCGGTCTTGACCATCTTCTGCAGCTCAAGCCGCAGCTGGTCGAGACGTACCGCCTTCTTGTCGATGATCACGCCAGGCTTGGCAGCGTGGATGTAAACTTTGGCCTTGTTGGCCGCCCGCTCGATCCGGATCCGGCTGACGCCAGCAAGCGCCAACTTCCCCTTCAGGAAGCGACGGATCTTGATGTCTTCATGCAGGAACCGTTGGTAGTCGCGCTCGGCGTACCAGCGAGAATCCCAGGGGCGGGTGATACCGACCCGAAACCCGATAGGGTTGACTTTTTGACCCATCTTTTCCTCCTACCGAGTTCCCACGGTAACCGTAATATGTGCAGTCTTCTTGACCACCGGAGTGGCCCGTCCCTGCGCGCGCGGACGAAAACGCCGCATTCCTGGCCCCTGATCCACCAGGATAGTCTGAACGCGGAGGCTGTCCACATCCAGACCTTCGGTCTGCTGCTCCGCATTCGCCACGGCCGACTCAATCAGCTTGCGAATCAGAGGCGCAGACTTCTTGGGAAGGAAGGCGAGAATGCGCACGGCCTCCCCAACTGCCTGACCGCGAACCATGTCGGCGACCAGGCGAGCTTTCTGGGCGGAAATCCGCGCAAAACGAAGAGTAGCTGTTCCTTTCATGGATACTCCAAGCCGTGTACCGGCTCACTTCACCTTGGTCTTGCGGTCCGCCGCATGGCCAAAGAAGGTACGGGTGAGCGCAAACTCACCGAACTTGTGCCCGACCATCTGCTCGGTCACATAGACGGGGTGAAATTTACGCCCATTATGCACCGCGAAGGTGAGCCCGATAAAATCCGGGATGATGGTGGAACGCCGACTCCAGATCTTGATGAGCCGGTTGGCGCTCCCCTTGGCGGCGGCCGCCTTGGAGATGAGGTATTGGTCCACAAAGGGACCCTTTTTGACCGAACGGGCCATAGAAACTCCCTACTTTTCGCGACGCTTAACGATGAACCGGTTGGACGGCTTCTTACGAGACCGGGTCTTGTAGCCCTTGGTGGGTTTGCCCCACGGGGACACGGGATGACGTCCGCCCTTGGTGCGCCCCTCACCACCACCGTGAGGATGGTCGATGGGGTTCATCGCGGTACCGCGGACCTGTGGACGCCAGCCCATCCAGCGCGCACGACCGGCCTTGCCAAGAATCTCGTTCTCATGGTCAAGATTGCCTACCTGACCGATGGTCGCCCTGCACTGGCCGAGCACCTGACGCAACTCGCCGCTAGGGAGTCGGAGGAGGACGTACTTGCCTTCCTTCGCCATCACCTGCGCAAAAGCGCCAGCCGCCCGACACATCTGACCACCCGCACCAACCTTCAGTTCCACGTTGTGAACCGAAACGCCGAGGGGGATGCTCTCGAGCCGCAGGTTGTTCCCAGGGCGAATGTCTGCGGTGTCGCTGGCAATCACCACGTCACCCACAGAAAGTCCGTCGGGGGCCAAGATGTAGCGCTTCTCGCCGTCCGCATAGGACAGCAACGCGATGCGGCAGGTCCGGTTGGGGTCGTACTCTACGGTCGCGACCTTAGCAGAGACGTTCAGCTTCTCGCGCCGGAAGTCGACCAAGCGGTAGCGACGCTTATGGCCACCACCCATATGGCGGCTTGTCCGGTGGCCGAGATTGTTTCGACCGCCCGTACCCTTCAGGGGGACGGTGAGCGCACGTTGAGGCCGGTCTGCCGTGACTTCGGCGAAATCGGGCGCGATCTGGAACCGCCGGCCCGGGGTGACCGCGGAAAAACGTTTGGTACCCATTGCTCAGTTCTCCAGGAAGCTGAGGGTGTTCCCCTCGGCGAGCCGTACATAGGCTTTCTTCCAATCGCTGCGGCGTGCGATGCTCCGACCGTAGCGGCGGAATTTACCGCGAACCACAGAGGTACGAACATCGTCCACCTTCACCTTGAAGAAGGCTTCTACAGCGGCACGAATCTGCTGTTTGTTGGCTTTCAGCCCTACCGCAAACACATAGGTACGGTCAGCCTCAAGGCCGGTCGACTTCTCGTTGATGAGAGGCCGGATAATCACGTCATGCGTCTCAGCCATTGGCCACCTCCTTCAGTCGCTCCACTACCCCACCTACAGCGCCAACCGTGAGGATGAGCGTGTTGTGACGCAGGATATCGTACACGTTGAGTCCCACCACCGGTACCACGGCCACACCAGGCACATTGCGAGACACCCGATCGAGGCTCTCGTTTACCTGGGGAACCACCACCAGCGCCTTGCTCTGCTCCATCTTACGGAGAAATGCGACGAAGTCGCGCGTCTTCGCGTTGGGGAAGTCGAGGTTTTCTACCACGACAACCGCCTGATCCTTAGAGCGCTGGCTCAATGCACTGCGCAATGCCTCGCGGCGCACCCGTTTGGGCACATCGAACGCGTGGCTACGAGGACGCGGTCCGAAGACCACACCGCCGCCACGCCATTGGGGCGAGCGAGTCGACCCCTGACGAGCGCGGCCGGTACCCTTTTGCCGCCAGGGCTTGCGGCCGCCGCCAGCAACCCATGAACGCTGCTTGGTCGCGTGCGTCCCCGAACGGCGCGCCGCCAACTGGTAGCGCACCAGCAGATGGAACAGGTGCTCTTTAATCTCTGCGCCGAACACTTCGTCCGCCAGATCAATGGTGCCGACCTGATCACCGTTGGTATTATATACATTCACTGCGGGCATTTCTGCTCCTCACCTTCATACACGGTGGAGTGGTATCAGGAGATCTTGATCTCGACGTGAACACCAGCCGAAAGATCGAGCTTCATCAGCGCATCCACGGTAGCCTGCGTGGGCTCCATGATGTCGATCAGGCGATGGTGCGTACGACGTTCAAACTGCTCACGAGACTTCTTGTCCACATGGGGACTACGAAGCACCGTCCAACGGCTGATGGTCGTGGGCAGGGGAAGTGGGCCGTGGATGGAAACGCCGGTGCGCTTCGCGGTGTCCACAATCTCCCGCGCTGACCTGTCCAGGAGCTTGTGGTCGTAGGCCTTCAAACGGATTCGGATTTTTTCAGAAGAAGCCATCGGCGTCTCAGTGGTCTTTGCTAGATTATTGAAGGATGTTGCGAAGGAATGATGCCGTTTAGGGACGCATCCACCCGCAAATCATGAAACATCAACCCCGTCTACCCGCTACCGCAGAGGGTGCGGTGTTCCGAAAAGGGCCGCGCCGGAGAGAGCAGCCCCGTTATCCCCTACGCCGCGTCCGTCAAGGAGCCCGGGGGAATTCAGTGCGGAGATTGATCGGAAGGAGGGGTTGCGCCCAGCTCCACGCCCGCAGGAGCGCATACTATGCAGATCACTTGACCTGTCAAGCCGCAATCCCCCGACCAGCAATTTCCTCTCTCTCACCATCACTCTCCCCGGATTTCAATAGCCGCGATAGCGGCGAATGACCTCTTGTGCAACCTGTGCCGGAACTTCGGCGTACTTATCGAACTGCATACTGAAACTGGCGCGCCCCTGCGTTGCGGAGCGCAAGTCTGTGGCGTAGCCGAACATCGCAGCCAGTGGAACTTCAGCCTCCACCACCTGCATCCCTCCGCGGGACTCTCTCCGGTCAACCACTCCCCGCCGACCAGAGAGGTCACCGAGTACAGCGCCCGTATACTCTTCTGGGGCAGAAATTTCAACCCTCATTATCGGTTCCAGTAAAACCGGCTCCGCTTTGGTTGCTGCGTCCTGGACAGCCATCGAGGCGGCCACCCTGAAGGCCATGTCCGTAGACTCCCCTTCCGTATATACTCCACTTTGAACCTGGCAAACAACGTCGACCATGGAGAAACCCGCCAACGCTCCCCGCTCCGTGGCCTCCCGAGCACCCAAAACCGCTGCAGCGATGCACTCGCGGGGGATCAACGCTCCGGAAAGGGTCTCCGAAACCGTGGTCCCGGCTCCCCGTTCTGCAGGGGCCAGGCGCACCCGCACCTCGGCCGACTGCATCTTTCCGCCCGCCATACGGTGGAACACTCCAGTTCCTACCCCTTCGCGGCCAATGGTCTCCCGGTAGGCCACTTGTGGACGCCCTACCTGACAGCTCACCCGAAACTCGCGGTCAAGGCGGTCGCGAATGATGTCCAGGTGCAGTTCGCCCATACCCGCAATGATGGTCTGTCCACTGTCCTTGTCGAAACGAACCCGGAAAGTCGGATCTTCATCGGCCAGACGGGAGAGGGCACCCACCATTTTTTCTTCGTCGGCCTTTGTCTTCGGCTCGATGGCCATCCAGATGACCGGCTCGGGCACGGTCATCGATTCAAGAACAATTGGGGCCTTCTGATCACAGAGCGTATCGCCGGTTCCCACATTTTTTAGCGAAGCTACCGCAACAATCGTTCCGGCGCCCGCACTCTGGACCTCTTCACGCTTGTTGGCGTGCATCTGGAGCAGCTTCTGAAGGCGCTCCCGCTTCCCGGTGCGGGGATTCAGAGCGACCTGGCCCACTGCGATTTCGCCGGAGTAAACACGAAGATAGGTCAACGATCCAACAAAAGGATCGGACATAACCTTGAAGGCCAGGGCGCAAAATGGCTCGTCAACCGAGGCATTTCTGACAACCTTCCGACTTTCATTGTTGGGATCACCGCCCTGTACCGCTGGCATGTCCAAGGGAGAGGGCAGGTAATTCACCACCGCGTCCAGCAGCGGTTGCACACCCCGGTTGCGGAACGCAGCACCACAAAAGACGGGAATGATTTTCCGCGCTATCACAAGGCGCCGTGTCGCCCGATGCAGAATCTCCTCGGAGACGGTACCTGTTTCGACATAGGCCGAAAGAACCTCTTCATCCTCCGAGCCCACCGCGTCCACGAGCAGTTCACGGGCTACTTCCGCTTCGGCAGCCAGGTCCTCCGCAATAGGACGCTCCACAAAATTGTGCCCATCAGGCCAATCGATCTGGACCATTCTTACAAGATCGACAACCCCACGGAAACTCTCTGCAGCACCCACGGGGATCTGGTAGGCCACTGCATTAGCACCCAGTCGCTGCCGAATGGTTTCTACCGCAGCTTGGAAGTCTGCACCGGTCCGGTCCATTTTGTTAATGAACGCCAAGCGGGGAACCCCATAGCGGTCCGCCTGCCGCCAGACGGTCTCGCTCTGTGGTTGAACCCCCTCTACCGCAGTGAACACCGCGATCGCCCCATCCAGCACGCGAAGCGATCGTTCCACCTCAATGGTGAAGTCCACATGCCCGGGGGTATCAATGACGTTGATTCTGCAGCCTTTCCAAAAACAGGTCGTAGAAGCAGCGGTGATTGTTATCCCGCGCTCCTGCTCCTGGGGCATCCAGTCCATCACTGTGGAGCCCTGATCGACCTCGCCAATCCGATGCGATGCCCCCGTGTAAAAGAGCACCCGCTCCGTCACGGTGGTTTTCCCGGCATCAATGTGCGCCATGATGCCGATATTTCGGATGTTAGAGAGATCGGTTTGCATCTGCAACGTCAGAATCCGTGCGGTAAGCAAAAGCTCCGGACCACGGCAGGTCTCCTCAGACCCTAGGATGGAGAAAACACTACCCCCAAGGGGAAATAGAAGCTACTACCAACGATAGTGTGCGAACGCCTTGTTGGCATCAGCCATACGATGGACGTCGTCGCGCTTCTTGATGGCGTTGCCACGGTTGTGGGCAGCCTCGAGGATCTCGTTGGCCAGCTTTTCCACCATGGAGCGCCCGGAGCGTTCACGTGCATACTGCACGATCCAGCGCATCGCCAACGAGACACGCCGTTCTGGCCGAACTTCCACAGGCACCTGGTAGTTCGCACCGCCCACGCGGCGGGATTTCACTTCCACCATGGGTTGGCAATTCTCCACGGCCCGCTTGAACAACTTCAGGGGCTCGTCCTTGGTCCGGTCTTCAACCGTACGCAGGGCGCCGTATACGATGCCTTCTGCAACAGCCTTCTTGCCGTCGCGCATCACGATGTTCATGAATTGGGTGATCTGGTCGTCCTGATAGATGGGATCAGGAATCCAGGGCTGCTTACTGGCTACGCGCCGACGAGGCATCGCTATCCCCTACTACTTCTTAGAGTTCTTCGGACGCTTGGCACCGTACTTAGAACGGCCCTGCTTCCGATTTTGCACGCCCGTAGTGTCGAGAGTACCACGGATGATGTGATACCGAACACCGGGAAGATCCTTCACACGACCACCGCGAATCAGGACCGAGGAGTGTTCCTGCAGGTTGTGACCCTCACCAGGAATATAGGAGGTAACCTCCATTCCGTTGGTGAGGCGTACACGCGCCACCTTACGAAGTGCGGAGTTCGGCTTCTTCGGCGTCGTGGTGTACACGCGCGTGCAAACGCCACGCTTCTGGGGGCAGCTCTTCAGAGCTGGAGAAGCGGTCTTAGCGGCTACCTTTTGGCGCCCTTTCCGCACGAGCTGATTGATGGTCGGCATTCTGTCCTCGTAATGCAGGGGCGGGGCCCCGGCGGCCTCGCCCAATTATCTCTAAACGCTGTCCTGTCAACAGGAAAGCTACATCGCCTCTTCACCCACGTCACTCTCGGAGGTCATGGCCCGATCACGGATCATCATTCCGAGCTTCTGATAGGCGGTGAAGCCCGTACCCGCAGGGATCAAACGTCCCATAAGGATGTTCTCCTTCAGACCCAGCAGCAAATCCACGCGGCCGTTGATCGCTGCATCCGTCAGAACCCGCGTGGTCTCCTGGAAGGAGGCCGCAGACAGGAAGCTGTCCGTGGACAACGAGGCCTTCGTAATACCGAGCAGCAAAGGCTCTTTTTGAGCTTGTTTGCCGCCCGTAGCCGCTACGCGCTCGTTCGCATCCTCAAAGCGGTACTTCTCAACGGGCTCATCCACGAGGAACTCAGTATTGCCCACCGTCCGCACGCGCACGCGGCGCAGCATCTGGCGAACAATCACTTCGATGTGCTTGTCGTTGATCTTGACGCCCTGGAGTCGGTAGACTTCCTGGATCTCGTCCACGAGGTAGCGCGCGAGCTCGGCTTCGCCCTTGATCTTGAGGATGTCATGCGGGTTCGCAGCGCCATCCATCAGCGGATCACCAGCGCGAACAAAGTCGCCCTCGTTGACGATGATGTTCTTGCCTTTGGGAATCAAGTACTCGCGTTGCTCGCCCGCCTCAGGAGTGACGAGGATACGGCGCTTGCCCTTGGTTTCTTTACCGAAAGCCACCACACCATCCACTTCGGCGATGATCGCAACTTCCTTGGGCTTCCGGGCTTCGAAGAGCTCGGCAACCCGCGGCAGACCGCCAGTGATGTCCTTGGTCTTGGTGGTTTCGCGAGGAATCTTGGCCAGCACATCACCGGCCTGTACCTCATCCCCCTCCTCCACTTCCACCTTGGTGTGAGCAGGAAGGAACAACCGGCCCTTGGGCTTGCCCTTGGGCGAGTCCTTCAACACCACACGCGGACGCTTGTCGGTGTCTCGGAAGTCCTCCACCTGCCGCAGCTTGCGACCGGTGGTGGCATCGAAGGTTTCGGTAACGGTACCTTCGAAGTCTTCAAAGAAGACAACACCGCTATCCTGCGCAATGATCGGGGTGTTAAAGCCGTCCCACTCGGCGATGCGGGTCTTGGCAGTGACCTTTTCTCCAGGCCGCACCAACACCGTCGCACCGTAGGGGATCGCGTACTTCTCCCGCTCGCGACCCTTGTCGTCTACAACGGAGATCTCTCCCTGGCGGGACATCGCCACCTGACGCTCGTGCCGGTTCACCACCGTCGCCAGAGCGTCACTGAACCGAATCACGCCGGAGGTTTTGAGCTCCAGGTAGGCTTCGGTCACTTTGCTGGAGGCTGCACCACCGATATGGAAGGTGCGCATGGTGAGCTGGGTACCCGGCTCACCGATGGACTGAGCGGCAATCACGCCGATGGCTTCACCCACATTTACCAGCGCACCACGGGCCAGGTCGCGACCGTAGCACATGGCGCATACACCGCGCCGCATGTCACAGCTCATGACCGACCGAATGCGAACCCGATCCACGCCAGCCTGAACCAGCTTCTCGACTTTCTTTTCGTCGATCATACTGTTGCGCTCAACCAGGATCTCGTCGCTGTACGGGTCGAGGATGTCCTCCGCCGCGACACGACCGAGAACGCGATCCGCCACATGCTCGATGATTTCGCCGCCTTCGATCAGACTGCGAATCTCCATCCCCTCACGGGTGCCGCAGTCTCTGGCGGTGATGATCATGTCCTGAACAACGTCCACCAACCGCCGCGTGAGGTAGCCGGAGTTGGCCGTCTTCAACGCGGTGTCGGCCAGACCCTTACGGGCGCCGTGCGTGGAGATGAAGTACTGGAGAACCGTGAGGCCTTCACGGAAGTTCGCGGTGATGGGATTCTCGATGATCTCGCCGTTGGGCTTGGCCATCAGACCACGCATACCAGCGAGTTGCCGGATCTGGGTAGTTGAACCACGTGCACCGGAGTCCACCATCATCCACACTGCGTTAAAGGAGTCGTGATCCTCCATTGCGCCGGTAGTCGGATTGCGCACCTTGTCGCTACGGATCTCTCGAATCAGCGCTTGCGAAATGTCGTCGGTGACCTTTGACCAGAGATCGACCACCTTGTTGTAGCGCTCTTTGACGGTGATCAGACCGTCGTTGTACTGGTTCTCGGTTTCCCGCGCTTCCGCGAAGGCCGAATCCAGCAGCTCGCGCTTCTTGGAGGGGATCTTCATGTCTTCGATACAGATCGAGATGCCTGCGACGGTGGACATACGGAAGCCCATCTGCATGAGCGCATCCGCAAGCAACACGGTCTGCTTGGCACCACATACGCGGTAGCACCGGTCGATGATCTCGCCAAGCTGCTTCTTCCCAAGCGCCCGGTTCACGACCGAGAAGGGAAGCTGGCGTGCAACCACGCCATTATAGAACAGAACACGGCCAACGGTGGTTTTCACCATCTCGCCGAGCGCTTCCAGCCCGGCAGGCTTCTGATCCCGAGTCGCTACCGGGACGATGCCACGGTAGCCGAAGAAGCCGGCGCTGGTGACGATCATCACCAAGTCGTCTTCAAAACGCTTCCGCAGTTCTGAAACCGCCTGACGGAGGAGTTCCAGGCGACGGGTACTGTTCATGCGGGCGTCGTAGACCGCCTTGCCGCCCTCTGCCGCAATGGCAGGAGACACTGCAGCGATGACGCGACCGTTGCCGCGCAGCTTAGGAAGGGCCCAGACTTTGATCACCACATCCTTGATCTCAGTGGTGAACGCGATCTCTTCCGGCACATGAGGACCGGTGAAGGTCGCCTTCCCGACGACACCCAGGCCGTTGGAGACGTTCAATCCGTCCGCGGCACGACCATCCTCGGGGAGGTGGTTGAGATGCAGCGCCAAGAAGGAATGCCCACCGTCATTGCCGCCGTTCCCGTCGATACTAACCTTGAGATCGCCACCCACGGAGGCAATGTCCCGGATGTAGTCGCCTGCGGAGTAGACGTTGCCATGGCCACGGTGGAAGTGCCAGGCCTCCATGCGGCCGTCCACCTTGTCCACGCCCACCACAAGGTGCGCGTCTTTCAGATCGGGAAGGCGATCGGGAATCCGCAGTTCCAAGGGATCTGCATCCATACGCACGGTCACAGGCGCCTGGAGGTGAACCTCCCCTGCGTCATAGGCGATCTCAACTTCCGCGCCACTCTCAAAGACGCGACCTGCACCACGTGCGAAGCGGCGCTCGCGGGTCATGTAGTAGCACCCGAGGACGACGTCCTGCGAGGGCTGAATGATGGGCTTGCCGTTGGCAGGGCTGAGGATGTTGTTGGTGGACATCATCAGAACACGAGCTTCGATCTGCGCTTCCACAGACAACGGCACGTGAACGGCCATTTGATCGCCGTCGAAGTCCGCGTTGAAGGCGGTACACACCAGCGGATGCAGTTGGATAGCCTTACCTTCGATCAGCACCGGCTCAAAGGCCTGGATACCAAGGCGGTGAAGGGTCGGAGCGCGATTCAGCATCACCGGGTGTTCCCGGATCACCTCATCCAGCACGTCCCACACCTCGTCTTCCTCCCGCTCCACCATACGCTTTGCAGCCTTGATGGTGGTCACCAGGCCACGCTCTTCCAGCTTGGCGTAGATGAACGGTTTGAACAACTCAAGCGCCATCTTCTTGGGAAGACCACACTGGTGCAAGCGAAGTTCCGGACCGACAACAATAACAGAGCGGCCAGAATAGTCGACGCGCTTGCCGAGCAGGTTCTGACGGAAGCGACCGTGCTTGCCCTTCAGCATGTCCGACAGAGAGCGCAGCGGGCGCTTATTGGGACCGGTGAAGATTTTGCCCCGACGGCCGTTATCAAAGAGAGCGTCCACGGCCTCCTGAAGCATCCGCTTTTCGTTCCGGATGATGATCTCGGGAGCGTTCAGGTCCTGAAGCCGCTTGAGGCGGTTGTTCCGGTTGATCACGCGGCGATAGAGATCGTTCAGGTCGGAAGTTGCAAACCGACCGCCATCCAATGGCACCAGCGGACGGAGGTCCGGGGGAATGACGGGGATAACCTCCATCATCATCCATTCGGGTTTGTTGCCGCTCTCGTTGAAGGCATCCACGATCTTCAGGCGCTTCGCGTGCTTGCGACGCAGCGCCTCTGAAGCGGTGTCCCGCATCTGCGTGCGGAGTTCCTCGGCCATGACCGGGATCTCGATCTTGCCCAGCATATCCCGGACAACTTCGCCGCCCATCCCTACATCGAAGGACCCGTAGCCGAAGGTCCGGATGGCCTCCTGGTAGTCTTCTTCCGAAAGGATTTCTCCCTCCTTCAGATTGGACTCACCAGGCGAAGTCACCATGTAGGACTCGCAGTACAGCACTTTTTCAAGGTCCTTCAGGGACACATCAAGAAGGTTCCCAATCCGGCTCGGAAGGCTCTTGAGAAACCAGATGTGCGCTACCGGAGTCGCGAGCTCAATGTGGCCCAAACGCTCCCGGCGAACCTTGGCCTGGATAACTTCCACGCCGCACTTTTCGCAGGTGATCCCGCGGTGCTTCATGCGCTTGTACTTGCCGCAGAGGCACTCGTAGTCCTTCACCGGTCCGAAGATCTTGGCGCAAAAAAGGCCATCTTTCTCCGGCTTGAAGGTACGATAATTGATGGTCTCCGGCTTCTTCACTTCGCCGTGAGACCAACTACGGATCTTCTCCGGCGAGGCGAGCGAAATGCGCACCGCCACATACTGGAGCGGATTCTTGGGCTTCTCGAAAAGATTGTAGACGTCCTTCATGGAGAACTCCGCAGGAGGTCAATGAGTTTCGGAATCAGGAACCCTGGGCGAGGACATCTTTGTCCTCCCGAAGGTCAACATCCAACGCCAGCGACTGGAGTTCCTTCAGCAATACGTTGAAGGATTCGGGAAGCCCAGCCTCAAGGAGATTTTCTCCCTTCACGATGCTCTCGTACATCCGAGTACGACCCAGCACGTCGTCCGACTTGACAGTGAGGAATTCCTGCAGGCAGTACGCCGCACCGTATGCTTCCAACGCCCAAACTTCCATTTCGCCGAGACGCTGACCACCGAACTGCGCCTTTCCACCCAGCGGCTGCTGGGTGACCAGGGAGTAAGGCCCGATGCTCCGGGCGTGGATCTTGTCGTCAACGAGGTGGTGCAGCTTGAGCATGTACATCACGCCCACCGTCACCCGGTTCTGGAAGCTCTCACCGGTACGGCCGTCGTACAGAACGGTCTGCACTGTCCGCCCGGCAACCCGCAGGGCCTCCCGGATCTCATTCTCACTAGCACCCGCAAACACGGGGGTAGCGGTGGTGACGCCCTTGCGGTACTTCCCGGCGAAGCGCTTGAGTTCGTCCTCAGTCGCCGTTTCGAGGAACCGAAGCACCTCCTCCTGTCCGGGATAGCACTCCCGCAGGTAGTCACGAAGACCCGCCGCAGAGTAATTCTCGTCCAGAAGTTGCCCAATCCGCTGACCCATGCCACGTGCAGCCCAGCCGAGATGGGTTTCCAGAATCTGACCGACGTTCATACGCGAAGGCACGCCCAACGGGTTCAGAACCAGATCAACGGGGGTTCCGTCTTCCAAGTAGGGCATATCTTCGATGGGCAGAACCTTCGAGATAACACCCTTGTTCCCGTGACGACCCGCCATCTTGTCGCCGACCTGCAGCTTGCGCTTGATGGCAACATAAACCTTCACCATCTTGATCACACCGGGAGGAAGTTCATCCCCCTTGGTGAGACGCTCAACCTTCGCCGCAAACCGAGCGCGAAGTTCGTCCTCCTTCTCACGCACCTTGTCGACCAGCGCGAAGATCTGATCCTGGATGGTGTGATCACCCTCCACCTGAATGCGCTCGTACTGCTCTACCGTCAGGCGCCGCAGTATCTCCGGGGTGAATTCCTCCCCGCGCACAATCAGCTCGCCACCCGTATTATCGTCGAGGATCCGGGCAAGGGACTTCCGACCGCGCACGATGCGAAGGAGATTACGGGCCGCAGAATCCCGTACCGTACGGATCTTCTCATCCCGATCGCGGAAGATTCGGGTCTTCTGGTACTCCTCGATCTCCAAGCTCCGCTGATCTTTCTCCACACCTTCACGTGCGAAGATCTGACAGCCGATCACGGTACCCTCGACACCCGGAGGAACACGCAGCGAAGAATCCTTGACGTCTCCCGCCTTTTCTCCGAAGATTGCGCGAAGAAGCTTCTCTTCCGGAGAAAGCTGGGTCTCACCCTTCGGGGTGATTTTGCCCACAAGGATGTCGCCGGCCTTCACCTCGGCCCCAATCCGGATGATACCGGATTCGTCGAGGTTCTGAAGCGCCTCTTCCCCCACATTGGGAATGTCCCGGGTGATCTCCTCTTTCCCCAGCTTGGTGTCGCGCGCGCTGACCTCAAACTCCTCAATATGAATCGAGGTGAAGACGTCTTCCGCAACCAAGCGCTCGGAAATGAGGATGGAGTCCTCAAAGTTGTAGCCCTGCCAGGGCATAAAGGCCACGACCACATTGCGACCCAACGCCAACTCGCCAGTATCCGTAGCTGGACCATCGGCGATGATCTCACGCTTGGAAACCCGATCACCAGGCTGCACCACAGGACGTTGGTTGATGCAGGTGTTCTGGTTAGAACGCTGGAACTTGGTGAGGTTGTAGATATCTACGTCGTCGCCAATTCCTTCCGCTTCAGGGTCCTCGGTCTTGATGACGATGCGACTCGCGTCGACATATTCAACAATACCATCACGCCGTGCGGACGTGGTCACACCCGAGTCCCGCGCCACCACCGGCTCCATGCCGGTCCCAACAAGCGGCGAATCCGTACGAACGAGCGGAACCGCCTGCCTCTGCATGTTCGAACCCATCAACGCGCGGTTCGCGTCGTCGTTCTCCAAGAAGGGAACCAACGAAGCTGCCACAGACACCAACTGGTTGGCGGACACGTCCATGAGCTGGATTTGCTCGCGCGGCACCATCACAAAGTCCCCGCCCTTACGAGCGGAAATGTGCGTGTCTGCGAACCGGCCCTCTGCATCGATCGCAGTGTTGGCCTGTGCAATCGTCTTCTCTTCCTCATCCAAGGCGGAGAAGTAGATGATCTGATCAGAAGGACGCCCGCCCTCTACGAGACGGTAGGGCGTACGGATGAATCCATGGTGATCCACCTTCGCATAAGTGGACAACGAGGCAATCAGACCGATATTCGGACCTTCTGGGGTTTCAATCGGGCAAATACGACCGTAGTGCGTAGGATGTACGTCACGGACGTCAAAGCCGGCACGCTCACGGGTCAGACCACCAGGCCCAAGGGCAGAAAGTCGGCGCTTGTGCGTGACCTCAGAAAGAGGATTGGTCTGGTCCATGAACTGCGAGAGCTGGGAGGATCCGAAGAACTCCTTGATGACCGCAGAGACCGGCTTGGCGTTGATCAGGTCCGCCGGAGTCAGTGCTTCGATCTCGGAGAGGCTCATACGCTCCTTGATCGCCTTCTCCATACGCACCAGACCGACGCGGTACTGATTCTCAAGCAGCTCGCCCACCGCACGTACGCGACGGTTTCCAAGGTGGTCGATATCGTCCACCTGGCCCTTCTTGTTCTTCAAATTGATCAGATACTGAACAACTTTAAGAATGTCTTCGCGGGTCAGCGTGGTCTGTTCGTCAGCCAGGTTCAAACCGAGCTTGTGATTCAGCTTATGCCGCCCGACCGCCGAAAGGTCGTAGCGTTCTGCGTTAAAGAACAGATTGTGGAAGTGGGCATCCGCCGCGTCATAGGTCGGCGGATCGCCTGGCCGGAGGCGACGGTAGATCTCGATGATCGCCTCTTCCTTGGTGGAGATTTTGTCCACGCCGAGAGTGTCTCGGAGGAAGGAGCCAACGAACTTTCCATCGATGTAGAGCAGCTCGATCTCGTCGATACCCCGCTCAGACAACAGCTTGAGATGGGCCGCCTTCACTTCTTCGTTGCATTCCACCAGGATTTCCCCGGTGTTCATGTCCACAACGTCGTAGGCCGACACCCGCCCAATCACGTCCTCTTCGGAGGTCGGAATCACGCTGAGCTCAACCTCGGATTCCTTGCCATCCACCACTTCAACGGTGGACCGCATCAGCCCGGCGGCTTTCAGCTTCCGCTGCACCTGCTTGTTGAACTTGCTGCCCTTCCGAAGAATCAGCTCACCCGTCTCCGGGTGGACCACATCCGCCGGCGCCGACTGGATGTTCAGCAGGTCAAGGGGGGTCTCTTTCTTCCAACCGTCTTCAGACCACTGGAACTTCTCCCGCTGGTAGAAGTAGTTGAGAAGATCCTCGGTGGAGTAGCCCAATGCGCGCAGCAGCACGGTGGCGGGAAGCTTCCGCCGCCGGTCGATCCGCACATAGAGGATGTCTTTGGTATCGAACTCAAAGTCGATCCAAGACCCGCGGTTGGGAATGATGCGAGCGCTGTAGATCAGCTTGCCCGCACCGCCCGTCTTCGACGGATTTTCGTCAAAGAAGATACCAGGCGACCGGTGGAGCTGGCTGACGACTACCCGTTCCGTGCCATTGACAATAAAGGTGCCGTTCTCCGTCATCAGGGGAATTTCCCCGAAGTAGACGTCAGACTCCTTCATGTCATACACTTTGCGCTTGGCGGTCTCTGGATCCACTTCCCAGACCACCAACCGCACGGTCACCTTCAGTGGCGCGCTGAACGTCATGCCGCGCTCACGGCACTCGTCTACGTCATACTTCGGAGCTTCAAGCTCATAGCCCACGAACTGGAGCTCAGCCTTCCCGCTGAAGTCCTTGATGGGGAACACGCTCCGAAAAACGGCCTGCAGGCCGGTACTCTTCCGCTGCTCCGGCCGAACATCCGTCTGAAGGAATTGGTCATACGACTCCTTCTGTACGGAGATAAGATTCCCGATAGTTACAACGGGGATCTTGGAAAAGGAACGGCGATAGCGAAAATTGTTTGCAAGAAGCTCGGCCATGATAGGTTCTACACCCTTTGAAGCGAGGTCTGCTGCGCCACGCATTTTCCGAGCCGGACCCAGCATCGGGTCCGGGACTCCCACGGGACTCTAAAAAAATCCCCCGAAGGGGACGCCCCCCACCTCCGAATCCCGAAGCCGAAGCCCCAAGAGGTGGAGGGCGTAGCCCGGCAAACGCCGGGCACCCGACTCACTTGATGTCGACCTTGGCGCCAACGGCCTCGAGGTCCTTCTTCGCCGCGGCGGCATCGTCCTTGGAGACGGCGGCCTTGACGGTCTTGGGAGCGCCTTCGACCAGATCCTTAGCTTCCTTGAGGCCAAGACCGGTAAGCTGGCGAACGACCTTGATCACGTCGATCTTCTTCTCGCCGACGGCGGAGAGGATTACGTCGAACTCGGTCTTCTCCTCTTCAGGAGCGGGAGCAGCAGCAGCAGCACCACCGCCAGCGGCAGGAGCCGCAGCGATTACAGCCGCGCCAGCCTTCACACCGAGCTCGTCTTCGAGCGCGGTAATGAGGCTCTTCACCTCGGCGAGGCGGAGGTTCTTGATGTATTCAACGACGTCGTTCTGGGAGAGAGACATGGGTTAGACCTCCAATCAGTATTTGAAGCTTAGGAAGCAGCGGCCTGGTTGGCCGATTCTTCGAGTTTGTTTGCATAGTTGGCGAGCAGCTGGACCAGATCGCGACCCGGTGCCGCAAGGACACTGACGAGCTGCTGCGGGCCCGCCTGCAGGGTGCCAAGAAGGGAGGCCAGAAGCTCTTCCCGACCGGGCATTTCAGAAACCACCTTCACCGGGTCAGCGGTGATCACGGTTCCGTCGAAGAATCCAGCACGAACCTGGATAGTATTGTAGGGCTTCAGCATATCCCGAAGCACCCGCGCAGAGCCCACCCCATCGGGGCTAGACAGCACGATGCCCGTCATACCCTTCAGGTGAGGATCCAGCCCGGTCACACCCACCGCACCTAACGCACGCCGCGCCAAGGTGTTCTTGACCACCTGGAAGCGCATACCGTTCTTCTCCAGCTCACGCCGGAGACGCGTCACGTCGGCCACCGTGGTGCCCCGAAACTCGGTAAGCAGCACAAACGGAGCAGCACTCAGCTGCGACCGAAGACCATTGACGACCACACTCTTTTGTTCGCGGTTCATGGGTTCTCCTATGCCTCCACGACGCGAGTGAGGTCAGCCACATCCAGACGCACACCAGGACCCATTGTAGGGGCGATGGCAACCGACTTGATGTAGGTCCCTTTGGCCGCAGGGGGCTTCAGGCGGATGAGAGAGTTCACCAGGGCCAACACATTCGCACGAATGTGCTCTGCCGGCATCGAACACTTGCCCACGCCCGCATGAACAATTCCCGCCTTTTCAATGCGGAAGTCGATCTTGCCACCCTTGAGCTCCCGTACCGTCTCCCCAACCGCTTCGGGACCAACCACGGTTCCGACCTTCGGATTGGGCATCAGGCCACGGGGACCGAGTACGCGTCCGAGCTTACCGACCTTCCCCATCAGGTCGCGTGTCGCCACGGCCTTGTCGAAGTCAGTCCAGTTTTCCTTCTCGATCTTCTCGATCAGGTCTTCGGCGCCGACGTAGTCTGCGCCCGCCTCACGTGCAGCCTTCGCAGCATCACCCACTGCAAACACCAGAACTTTCACGGTCTTACCGGTACCGTGGGGCAAAGAACATGCCCCGCGAACCATCTGATCGGACTGCTTGGCATCTACACCGAGTCGCACGGCGACATCCACACTCTCGTCAAACTTCGCATTCGACGCCTGCTTGAGCAGGTCCACCGCATCCACGAGCGTGTACCTTGCGGTCGGCTCAATGGCAGCGCGGAGCTTTCTCCATCGCTTTCCTCTTCCTGCCATAATCTCTCCTGTGGGTATCAAGAACTCCCGCTACGACGCGTTCGGAAGACCTGCTACCCGTCCGGTGGGGTCTGCGAAGGTGCGCCCTTCTCCCCCTGCCGGACATTCGGGTTTACTGCCGGATCTCGATCCCCATGGACCGAGCCGTTCCTTCCACACTGCGCATCGCCGCAAGGATATTCGCAGTGTTCAGGTCGGGGAGCTTCGTCTTGGCGATTTCTTCAATCTGCGCACGGGTGACGGAACCGACCTTCTTCTTGTTCGGTTCAGCCGAGCCCTTGTCCGCTCCCGCAGCCTTCGCAAGCAGCGTGCTGGTCGGGGGAGGCTTGACGATGTAGGTAAACGACTTGTCCGAGTACACGGTGATGATGACCGGTACCTGAACATTCTCCGCCTTCATGTGGGCGGTCTTGGCGTTGAAGTCCTTGATGAACATGGGGATGTTCACACCCGCGCCGCCGAGCGCAGGCCCCACCGGAGGCGAAGGAGTTGCAGCTCCCGCCGTCACGAGGATCTTGACCTGATTGATGATTTTCTTGGCCATATTCTACCTCTACTGGGGACCGGACTATCTGACTTTTTCTACCTGGTGGAACTCGAGCTCCACCGGTGTCGGCCGCCCGAAGATATTGACAATCACACGGATACGACCGCGCTCCGTATTCACCGCATCCACCCTTCCCACCACCGGGGCGAGAGGACCATCGATGACACGCACATCCTCACCACGCTCAAAGTTCAGGATCACCTTCGGAGCAACTTCTTCCCCAGCGATACGCCGGGTGATCCGCTGCACTTCCGCTTCGGACATCGGAATGGGCTTCCGCCCAAACTCGCCGCCAACGAAGCCGGTCACCTTCGGGGTTTCCTTCACCAGATGCCAGGTCTCCTTGTCCAACTCCACCTCTACCAGGATGTACCCCGGATAGAAGTTGCGGGAGGTGGTACGCTTCTGGCCGTTCTTAACCTCAACAACATCCTCAGTCGGAACCAGAACCTGACCAAAGCGATCCCCCATGGAATGCACCTTGATGCGTTCCTCCAGGGCCTTCTTGGCCTTCTTCTCGAACCCCGAGTAAGTATGTACTACGTACCAGGCCTTGGCCATGGATCCGAAGTCTCCAATCACACGCGGACGATCACGCGCCCGAATAAAGGAACAGCCCCGTGAGCTTCGCCCACGCGAAGTCATAGAACGCTAGGAGTGCAGAAAAGAAGATCGTAGCACCCACGACAATCATTGTATTCGTCGAAGTCTCTTCTCGACTCGGCCAAGCCGTTTTTTGAAGCTCGGCCACCGACGAATCAACAAAGGCAGACGCTACCTTATTTCTGAGGAGCACGAAGAACGTAATCACCCCAGTAACAATACCCGCCGCCACCGATGCGGGAATGATCCCACCCAACGCAGGATTCTCCCAGTGCCGCGCCTGAGCGAGGTCTTCAGCGGCCGAGGAGAAGAAGATACCAGCCAACAGCCCGCCGATCACGAACACCAACGTGACCGCGCGAGGGAAGGATAGCACTTCATTTTCGATGGGCTGTTTATCCACGACACACGCGCCTCCCCGATAAAGAGGAGGTGAAAGAGAGTCCTGGCTGCTATCGCGTCTCTCTTGAGCGCGCAAGGACCAGAAACGCGAAAGGGCGACCCGTAGGCCGCCCTTCCAAGACACACTACTTCAGAATCTGCTCGACGACGCCAGCGCCGACGGTACGACCACCCTCACGAATGGCGAAGCGCAAGCCCTTCTCCATCGCGATGGGGGTGATGAGCTCTACATCGAACTCGACGCGATCGCCCGGCATGACCATCTCCACGCCTTCCTTCAGCTTGATCTCGCCAGTCACGTCCGTGGTGCGGAAGTAGAACTGGGGCTTGTAGCCTTTGAAGAAGGGCTTGTGACGACCACCCTCATCCTTCTTCAGGATGTAGGCGGTGGCCTTGAACTCGGTGTGGGGAGCAACAGACTTGGGCTTGGCCAGAACCTGACCGCGCTCGATGTCCTCGCGACCCACGCCGCGGAGAAGCAGACCGACGTTGTCGCCAGCCTGGCCCTGGTCGAGGAGCTTGCGGAACATTTCCACGCCGGTCACGGCAGTGGTCTTGGTGTCCTTGAAGCCAACGATTTCCACGGACTCACCAACCTTCACAATGCCGCGCTCCACACGACCGGTCGCAACGGTACCGCGGCCGGTGATGGTGAACACGTCTTCGACGGGCATCAGGAAGGGCTTGTCGATCTCGCGCTCGGGGGTGGGGATGAAGCTATCCACCGCTTCCATGAGCTTCAGAATCTGGGCCTTCCACTTGGCATCGCCCTGCAGCGCACCAACGGCGCTCACGCGCACGATGGGGGTGCTGTCGCCGGGGAAGTCGTACTTGGAGAGCAGCTCGCGGACTTCCATCTCCACCAGCTCCAACAGCTCTTCGTCGTCCATCATGTCGACCTTGTTCAGAGCGACGACGATGGAGGGCACGTTCACCTGACGGGCAAGAAGCACGTGCTCCTTGGTCTGCGGCATGGGGCCGTCCGGTGCGGACACCACCAGGATCGCTCCGTCCATCTGGGCGGCGCCGGTGATCATGTTCTTGATGTAGTCAGCGTGGCCCGGACAATCCACGTGCGCGTAGTGACGCGCCTTGGTCTGGTACTCAACGTGCGCGGTGTTGATGGTGATACCACGAGCCCGCTCTTCCGGGGCCTTGTCGATCTGGTCGTAGGCCATGAAAGTTGCGCCACCGGACTCAGCCAACACCTTGGTGATGGCGGCGGTGAGGGAGGTCTTGCCGTGATCAACGTGCCCGATGGTGCCGATGTTCACGTGCGGCTTACTACGATCAAATTTTTCCTTCGCCATGGTTCAACCTTTCATTGAGGAGAGAATGGAGCCCTTGACCAGATTTGAACCGGCGACCTCCTCCTTACCAAGGAGGTGCTCTACCACTGAGCTACAAGGGCAAATTTCGGTAAATGGAGCGGGAGACGGGACTCGGACCCGCGACCCTCAGCTTGGAAGGCTGATGCTCTACCAACTGAGCTACTCCCGCATGGAGATTTTGGGGGGAAGTGGATTCGAACCACTGTAGGCGATGCCGGCGGGTTTACAGCCCGCTCCCTTTGGCCACTCGGGCATCCCCCCATATGTAAAATTCCAGAGAGCTGGCGGCGGGACTCGAACCCGCAACCTACTGCTTACAAAGCAGTTGCTCTGCCAATTGAGCTATGCCAGCAGGACAGAGCCGCTGCCGACGTGCCCCGCCGGCGGACCGCACCTTATCAGACACAGCGGAACCGTCAAGGAGAAATTGCGTATTAGCTCTCAGGAGCCAGGCTTGTCGAAGGCCCCAGTGGGGGGACGTCCAGCAGTATCCACCATTTTTACGGAAATTAATTCTCGTCGACCATCTCCACGCTCGACCTCCACCCGGAAGGGGACCACAAGACCGGCCCCCACCACGCGGTAGTCCTTCAGCTCGTACATCACCGGCCCACCGTCGGTGACGTAGCGCACCCGGGCCAAGCGGTTGCTATCGCTCTCCACATCAAAGAATGAAACTCCTGGTTCTTCCTCGGAACTTCCACTGCCCAGGCGAACCCCACTTTCCGCACCCTCCAGCACCCGGAAGGATGCAACCTCCGGTGCGCGCAGCAAGTGCCAGACGTCCATCACCACGGCGAGGACGGCCTCGGGCGCAAAGGCGTCCACCTGGTTGATGATCACACCCACATCGCGATTATGAACCTTTCCCCCCGTAATCAGCCACGCACCGCCACTCCCGGCAATTGCGATGCTGTCTGTTTCGGGGCCATCCACTGTGAGCCTTCGATTGCCTCCCTCACGCCAATAGTCATGATGAAAGGTAACGTCTTTCCCATTGATTCGAATGGTTCGGTCAAAAACGAAGTGAACCACCTCTGCACGGGCCAGCGCACTGGCGCCGCCGGTCTCTCCTCCGTGTGCGGTGGTCACCGCATCGACCACCCCGGCGGAGCCAGCCCCAGTGGGAAGGGGTCGCTCGGGAGAAGGTATAACTTCTTCCTCCCCTACCACCGAAATGGTCACCGGCTGGCGGGTGTCCGTACCAAGACGCACGGCGGCCTTTTCCGCCTCTTGCCGGGTACCGATATGCTCCACCACAACGATAAATTCCCAGCCATGACCCAGGCGAAACCGGCGGACCACTCGTCCCGGAAGTCCGGCGGCCTTGGCCACCGACGCCACCTCTGAGGCCTCCGACCGTTCCGCCACCGGGCCGACCTCCAGGATGTACTCTTCGGCACGGGCCATCCCCATCCACAGCAGCAGTGCGATCACCCGACCTCCAACGGCGCCCTGTAACGAGCAGCGGCGGTTTTCTCCAGCCTTCAGGGCAGCTTGGGCACCGCTTCAATCTCCATCGGTACCGGCATGAAGGTCAGCACAAATAGCAAGAGAATGATGAGTGAAAGCCACTTTGCTCGCGCCTCCAAGCCTGTTTCAGGCACAGGGATGGGTCGATCCGCCCCGACAAATCGGATCACGCTGCCCCAGATCAACCAGGACACGGCGCCAGGCGAAAGCTCTCCCTGCACGTACGACCCGACTCCCCAAATCACCCCAAGGCTGATCATCCCGATGGGGATCCACCGCGAAAACCGTTGCGCAATTTTGGGAAAACGACCGTTCAATACGTGGCCTCCATCCAACTGCCCCGTCGGGAGCAGGTTGATTCCCGTCAAGAAACAGCCCACCCATGCTGCAAGTGCCGCAGGATGAAATTCAGAATAACGACCCGGTGGATGCCCTAAAACAAAGGTACCAAGTATCTTTACGATGAGAGGATCGTTGAAGATGGTGACCAGCGTTCCCTCAGGGATGACCACGTCTTCTTTGGTGTACGGCAGGGTCACCAGCAGAATGAGGAAGGCTACGGCCGCCCCGGCCAGCGGACCTGCGGCCCCCATCTCCAGAAGGGCGGTCCGGGAGCGCGGCATGGACTTGAGGCGGATGATGGCGCCCATGGTGCCAAAGCCGAATGGTACGGGAAGAAAGACGGGGAGAGATTGCTCAAAACCATGCATTCTCGCGACGACCCAGTGCCCCAATTCGTGCGCCAACAGGATGCCCATCAGGGCCGACGCAAACAGAATGCTGTCCACGAGTGCCTGTCGATCCTGCCATTCGCCCGAATTCCAGTTGAAGAGATGGACGAGAAACACGGACAGAAACGTAAGAACGAAGAGCGCAACGGCTTTGAGCACCTCGTTGCGGGACGGCGAAGCAACCATGTCGGGGACCTATCCCGGCCGGGCCACTGCCGTCGCCCGACCGTTGGAGCCCGCACCCAGATGTAGCGAAACTCTCCAAACTCGCCGATCCTCAGCCGGCCATCGGCGGTCCCACTCGGTCCTGACGCCGCCAATTGGTCGGGTTCTCAGCACCGAGAGTACGCCCGCATCCTCCTTCTCTTATCGTCGGGTCCCCTCGCCTGCCCTGCCCCGTCCATCCGCAGGGCTACCGCCCCCAGCGTGCTTCCAATCCACTCGATGGCTGCCCTCTGATTCACCAGCGGGTTACCCGCTCTGGCAACCCTTCCGCGGATTTACTCCTGAAGGAGCTTTCATGTCCGACTCTGTGGACTCTCAGCAGCCCTCAGGGCCGCCATCAGAAGATGGTGGCCACGATTCGGCGGCCCTGCACGTCCGCCTGATCAGCATCGCCGATCTCCCCACTCGCTTCGGCACTTTTCGCATCGCAGCGTTTTGGAACAACCGCGATGGGAAGGACCATGTGGCCATCATCAAAGGAGCAGTCCTCGGTGCGGAGTCCGTTCCAACGCGACTTCATTCGGAATGCCTGACCGGCGACGCGCTGGGTTCGCTCCGCTGCGATTGCCGGGACCAGCTGGAAGCCGCCCTCCGCCGCATCGAGGCGGATGGCCAGGGTCTGATTCTTTATCTGCGCCAAGAGGGACGCGGCATCGGCTTGCTCAATAAAATCCGTGCCTACGCCCTACAGGATCAGGGAATGGACACGGTCGAGGCGAACCTTGCTCTGGGCTTCAAGGACGACGAGCGCGACTACGCCATCGCGGCACAGATGCTGCGTTGCCTGGATGTACGCTCTATCCAGTTGATGACGAATAACCCCAATAAACTGAAGCAGCTGGAAGCACAGGGAGTGGTGGTCACCGGGCGTATTCCGCACTCCCTGCCGCCAAACCCGCACAACCGCTTCTACCTGGAAACCAAGGCGCGCCGCTCGGGTCATTTTATCGAAGTTGCTCCTCCTGAAGCGGCTGATCAGCCCGAGACGGATGGCAAACTTTAAGGGCTCACCGGCGCAGCCATGCCAAGAGCTCTTCCACGACATCTGATACAGTTTTTTCGCTTGTATCAATGACTTTCTCCGACTGTGCATAGAGACTCTCCCGACGTTGGAGAATCTCCTTGAGGTCGGCCAGCGCGTCCACCCGACCGCGCATGGGACGCAAGTCACCTTGGCGCTCCACCCGGAGCAGGTGCTCTTCCGGGGTAGCACGCAGCCAAACAGTGCGTGTTCCGCCACGAAGTAGCGACCAGGCATCGGCAGAGGTGACCACCGATCCGCCACTGGCGATCACGGCGCCTCCGGGCCGCTCCAGCAACGAAGCGAGCACACGCACTTCCAGCTCCCGATAGCGGGAGGGACCGTGAAACTCGAAAATCTCTGTGAGGTGCATGCCGGCTTTGCCTTCGATCAGCGTGTCCAGCTCGACAAAGGGTAGCCCCAGCATCTGTGCTGCCATCGAACCCACCGTGCTTTTCCCCGCCCCCCTCAGGCCCACCAGGGCCACTTTTTCGGGAGGTCGGACAACGCGCATTGCCCGTGCACGCTGATCCTCCGGTAAGGATGCCAGGATCTCGGCCTCATCTCGGACTGGACCCAGTCCCGCCACCAGACTGACCACCGACACGCCCAGTGCGGTGGCCAGCTCCAGCAGGCGCAACAGGCTGAGGTTCGCCTCTCCGGTCTCCACTTCGGCCAGAAAACGTACGGAGATCCCAGCCCGCGCACACAGCTCCGCCCGACTCCATCCTCGAGCCTCTCGCAACGCCCGGACTTTTCGGCCGACCGATTCGATCATGAGAGTGCATTATACTGCATTCTCTTTTCTTGCAAGTGGATGAAAGATGCAGTATACAGCCTTCAGGGAACCCGACCCATGGCTGAATACGCAATTCCTTCCGTCTCCTTCGAGACACATCCCTCCCGCTACATTCACTGGAAGCTCCAGATCGATGGTGCAGTGGCGACACTCACCATGAAAGTGGATGAAGATCGCCCACTTTGGCCCGGGGCCTACGAGCTGAAGCTGAACAGCTACGACCTGGGGGTCGATGTAGAGCTTCACGACGCAGTCACCAGACTTCGTCTGGAACACCCTGAAGTTCGGGTCGTGCTGCTGACGGGGGGCTATGATAAGATCTTCTGCGCCGGCGCAAACATCCGCATGTTGGCCCAGGCATCTCACGCCTTCAAAGTGAACTTCTGCAAGTTCACCAACGAAACCCGCTGCGGGATTGAAGAGGCCTGTGCGGCGGGCCAAACCTGGGTTGCGGCCCTGAACGGCACCGCGTCCGGTGGCGGCTACGAGCTGGCGATGGCATGCCAGGAGATCTACCTGATTGACGACGGGAATGCCGCAGTTTCCCTGCCCGAAGTTCCGCTTCTCGGCGTACTTCCGGGAACCGGTGGCCTCACCCGTCTGACCGACAAGCGCCGCGTCCGTCGCGACATGGCCGACGTGTTCTGCACCCGCGCGGAAGGCTTCCGCGCCCGCGATGCCGTGAAGTGGCGCTTCGTGGACCAGAGCTTTCCCCGCTCCAAGTGGAGTACGGGTGTGGCCGCCCGCGTTGCGACGCTCGCTGCACGGCCGGCACCAGCGGCCCGTGGGGTCAGCCTCCCGCCGCTGGAGCTTTCCGTAACCGACGATACCATCTCCTATCGCTACGTCACGGTCAAGCTGGACCACGCCGCACGCGTGGCCGGGTTGGTTCTTCGTGGACCGGACAGCGCCCCGGAAGCCACCCCCAACACGTGGGCCCTACGCTTCTTCCGTGAGCTGGAAGATGCTCTTCTGCGTCTTCGGTTCAACTACCTGCACATTGGAACGCTCATCCTCCGCTCTGAGGGTGATCCGAAAGCCGTATTGGTGCATGACGACGCTCTGAGCGCGGGCTTCAGTGGCTCATCCGAGGATAAATGGCTTGCATCCGAGATTATCGCCTGGCAGGGCCGGGTGCTGCGTCGACTGGACAACATGGCGAAGTCGCTCTTCGCCGTGGTGGAGCCTGGCAATTGCTTCGCCGGTGTGCTGTTGGAAGTTGTGCTTTCTGCGGATCGCAGCTTCATGCTGGCAGATGACGGGGAAGAAAACCGCGTCTTTGCGGGTGCGGCGAATGAGGGGCGCTACCCCATGCATAGCGGCGCGTCGCGACTGGTGGCGCGGTACCCGGGGCAGCCGGAGCTTCCCGGCAAGGTCCTTGAGGCTGGCGAAATCGACGCTTCCACTGCCGCCGAGCTGGAGCTGATGACCTCCAATCCGGATGAGATCGACTGGGCGGACGAGGTGCGCATCGCCATCGAAGAGCGCGCCTCCCTCTCTCCCGATGCCCTCACGGGGATGGAGCAGAACCTGCGCTTCGGCGGCGCCGAGAGCATGGACAACAAGATCTACGGGCGACTGACGGCTTGGCAAAACTGGATTTTCCAGCGTCCCAATGCGGTCGGCGAGCGTGGTGCACTCAAGATGTTCGGGGCACCTGAACGCCCCATCTTTGACTACCGGAGGACCTGAGATGAGCACGATCAATTATGACGAGCGCATTCCCAACAACGTAAACCTTTCCTCCGACAAGCGCCTTCTGCGTGCCCTGGAAAAATGGCACCCGGCCTACTTGGACTGGTGGAAGGAGATGGGGCCGGAAGGCTGGCAGGGCAACGACGTGTACTTGCGCACCGCCGTGTCCGTGGAGCCGGGCGGTTGGGCCCACTGGGGTTACGTGAAGATGCCCGAGTACCGCTGGGGTATTTTCCTGGATGATCCGGTGCCGGATCGTCGGATCTCTCACGGCGATCACATGGGCGCACCCGTGTGGCAGGAAGTGCCCGGTGAATACCGGAACATCCTTCGCCGTATCATCGTGACGCAGGCCGACACCGAGCCCGCCTCGGTGGAGCAGCAGCGTCGCCTGGGAGAAACGGCTCCCTCCCTCTACGACATGCGCTCCCTCTTCCAGGTGAATGTCGAGGAAGGACGCCACCTTTGGGCAA
>JBEIQS010000308.1:0-5434 GCA_040376425.1 Alphaproteobacteria bacterium
GGAAGTGGACTGCAACGACCCCAACGACTACAACTGCGACGGCTCGGTAGGCTACACCGATGCGGACGGCGACGGCTTCGCCGCCTGCGAGGAGTGCGACGACAGCAACGCGGCGGTAAGCCCCGTCGGCGTAGAAGAGTGCAACCTTGTGGACGATGACTGCGACGGCTTGATCGACGAAGAGGGAAGCACGGCTGGGACCTGGTACCTGGACGCCGACGGCGATGGCTACGGGGATGCTGGCTCCCCTACCCTCTCCTGCGGACAGCCCACCGGCTATGTGGCCGATGATGGCGACTGCGACGACATCAGCGCCAGTGTAAATCCGGGCGCGATCGAGGTCTGCAACGGCATGGACGACGACTGCGATGGCAGTGTCGACGTGGGCGCCATTGATCCGGGCACCTGGTATGTTGACAATGATGGGGACGGCTACGGGGATGTATTGGCGGGGGATTTTTGCAGTCCTCCGGCGGGGACTGTGGCGGTCGATGGAGACTGCGACGATGCGGACGCCGCGTACAATCCGGGGGCTGTCGAGGCCGACTGCACGGATCCCAACGACTACAATTGCGACGGCACCACCGGCTATGTAGACCAGGATGCCGATGGCGTGGCCGCCTGCGCAGACTGCGACGATTCCAATACATCCGTGTATCCGGGCGCAACAGAAGCCTGTAACGGCATCGACGACAACTGTGACGGGACAATTGATGAGGCGGGAGCAACCGGGGAGGCGACCTGGTATCTGGATGGGGATGGGGATGGCTACGGCGATCCTGGCATCGCCCTTTCCAGTTGTACCCAACCTTCCAGCTACACGGCAAACGCCGACGATTGCGACGACGGCCGCCCCGACATCTCGCCCGCCGCCACCGAATTCTGCAACGGCTACGACGATAACTGCGACGGCGACATCGACGGCGACGCTGTGGACCGCAGCACCTGGTACCTGGACAGCGACGGCGATGGCTATGGCGCATCCGCGACCACCCTCTCCTGCACGCAACCCTCTGGCTACTCAGCGCTGGATGGGGACTGTGATGACAGTGACACCGCGTACAATCCGGGTGCATCCGAAGCAAACTGTGCAGATCCAAACGACTACAACTGCGACGGATTTTCGGGCTATGTGAACAGCGATGGCGACGCCTTCGCCGCCTGCGAGGACTGTGATGACACCGACGCAGGCGTGTACCCGGGTGCGACAGAAGTCTGTGACCGGGTGGACAACAACTGCGACGGAAGTGTGGACGAGTCCAGCGCCGTGGACGCAACTCTCTGGTATCTGGATGGAGATACCGACGGTTTTGGTGACCCGGCAACTTCGCAGCGCGCCTGCACCCAACCGGGCGGCTATGTAGCCGACAATACCGATTGTGACGACAGCGCCTCGGACATCTCCCCCGCCTCCACCGAAGTCTGCAATGGCTACGACGATAACTGCGATGGCGTGATCGACAGCGACGCCGTGGACCGCAGCACCTGGTACCTGGACAACGACGCGGACGGTTTTGGGGGCAGCAGCACGGTTCTGTCCTGCACCGCCCCGGCCAACAGCACGGCCGCCTCGACGGACTGTGACGACACCAACGCGGCAGTGAATCCCGACGCCACCGAAGTGTGCAACAACATCGACGATAACTGCGACGGAAGCAGCGACGGAACCGACGCCTGGTGGGATAGCGCCTGGCCCTATCGCGTGCAGGTGCAGGTCAGCGCCGCCAGCACCGATCTGGCGGGGGCACCCATCGATGTAGAGCTGGACTTCCGCGATCTGTTGGATCAGGTCGAGGACAGCACGCTCTTTTCGGAGGACAGCCTTCGTGTCGTATTGCAGGACTGCACGCTCTCCCAGCCTGAGCTGCCCTCGCAGTTCCTGGATGGCTGGGTGGGCATGCGGGAGAAGGTGGCCTACGCCGACCCGCTTGGCGATGAATATGGGACGGTGGCCTTCCTCTATGACGAAGACGGCAACTACAGCAGCCTGGAGACTTTTGCAGCGTCCAGCACCGTCACCTTCGGCATCTACTTCGGCGGAACGCAGCAGGCACCGGCCTATAGCACGGGTCTATCCGCCACAAGCAGCCGGATGGCCACGGGAAGCTCGGTGGCCGACTTCAGCGCCGCCGCCGGTGGCTTGCTGTCGGGGCTGACGGTCGGCGCGTCGCCGTCGTTGGAGAACCAGAGCACCTCCTGCTGCGGAAACTCCTTCTATGGGGCATCGTGGGGCATCGACCCCCAAGATGCCGCAGGCACCCTGACCCTGGTCGAAGACGGCCCGGTGGTGGCCGCCGTGGAGGCCACCGGCACACGCTCCGACAGCCAGTCCGGCTACAGCTACCGCTACACCTACTGGATGTGGGCGGGCCGACCCGAGCTGTGGAGCAAGGTCTACCAGGTGACCACCCGCGCCAGTACCCTGTCTCATACCACAGACTATACCTACGGAATCCGTCCCTGGGAGAGCCGACGCGACAACATCAGTGCGGGGGCCACGTTCACCACCGACAGCTCGCTGGCCTGGGCCGATGTGTCGAATTCAAGCTGGGGGGTTGCCTGGGGCTATGTGGCAGCGCCCACCTACCTGGTCAGCCTGTCCAACTACGATCCCTACCTGATCTCGTCGGCCAACGACTACGCGGCAGCGGGCAGTGGGACCAATGTGATACTGCCCTCGGGCACCGCCTACATGGACAACATTGTGCAGCTTTCCCTGCCGCACAGTGGCGGCTACAACGGCATCGCCGATAGCTTCCAGGCCCTGCGAGAAGGGGTGGGCGTCGTGGTGGGAAGCACCGAGCTGCCCTGAGCCCGTCGCTGCGCCCTGTGGCGTCTTGGCGCTTCGAAAAAGGTGCATAGCTTCCCGGCCGGAGGCGGCATGGGCTGGACGTTGGAGCAGGCGCCCTCGATGGAGGGCAAGGTGGTCGTGGTGACCGGTGCCAACAGTGGCATCGGCTGGGAAGCGGCGTGGATGCTGGCAAAAAAGGGCGCCACCGTGGTGATGGCCTGCCGGGACCCCGGACGCGCCACCGAAGCCAAGGAGCGGCTGCTGCAAAAAGTGCCGGGAGCAACGGTGGAGATGCTGCGGCTGGACCTGTCCTCGCTGGCCTCGGTGCGGGAGGCCGCCGGGGAGCTGATCCAGCGGCACCCAAAACTGTACGCGCTCATCAACAATGCCGGGGTGATGGCCCTGCCCTACCGGAAGACCGAAGACGGCTTCGAGATGCAATTCGGCACCAACCACCTGGGTCATTTTGCACTGACCGGGCTGCTGCTGCCGCATATCGACGGGCGGGTGGTGACCGTGTCCTCGGTCATGCACCGGGCGGGGCGAATCCGCTTCGACGACCTGAACGGCGAAAAGAGCTACTCGCCCTGGCCTTTTTACGGGCAGAGCAAGCTGGCCAACCTGCTGTTCATGTCCGAGCTGGATCGGCGGCTGCGGAAGGCCGGTAGCCCGGTGAAGTCGGTGGCCTGCCACCCCGGCTATGCCGCCACCAACCTGCAGACGGTGGCACCGAAGATGAACGGCTCCAGCGTCATGGAGGCCTTCAACAACCTGGGCAATGCCCTGCTTGCACAGTCGGCAGAAATGGGCGCGACTCCTACCGTTTTTGCAGCAACGATGCCGGAGGTCGAGGGTGGAGACTACTGTGGGCCCAGCATTGTGGATGTGTGGGGGCCCCCTAAAAAGGTGGGCCGCAACGCCGCAAGTCGGGACGAGGTGGTGGCCAGCCGGCTGTGGGAGGAGAGCGAGCGGCTGACGGGCGTGAAATTTCTGGACTGAATGAGGCTTCATTCAGCAAAATGTCTCGTCAGCCCGGCTCTTTGAAGGGGCTCTCCTCCATGTAGGCATCGATACCCGACAGAACGCGTATGCGCTCGTCGGTCAGGAACTGGGCCACAGCGTTGTGGAGGCCGGGGTTGCGCAGGCGGTGCACAGATCGCGTAAGGGTGGGCAGAAATCCACGGGAGAGCTTGTGTTCTCCCTGTGCACCTGCCTCGAAGAGGGTGATCCCCTTCGGAATACCCCACTCCAGCAGAGAATAGTAGCAGCACTCAAAATGGAGGCCGGGGACCTCCTCCAGGCAGCCCCAATAGCGTCCGTAGAGGTGCTGCCCCTTCCAATAGTTGAGCGTAGCGGCAATCCGACGGCCGTTGTGGGTGGCGATGGCGGCCACCACCCGATGCCCCAGCCGCTCGGGAAGCAGCTCAAAAAAGCGATCCTTGAGGTAGGGAATTGCACCCATCTTGGCGATGGTGTTCCGATAACATTCTCGGAGCAAGGCCCAGTCTTCCGGTTCCATCTCCTTCCCGGTGAGCACGCGCACCTGTACCCCGGCTTCGCGCACTTTACGACGCTCCCGCTGGATCTCGTGGCGACGTTTGCGGGTAAGGTCGGCCAGAAAGGCATCGAAGTCGGCCCAGCCTCGGCTGCGCCAGTGAAACTGCAGCGAGGCGCGCGCGACCCATCCTGCGGCCGTCGCCAACGCTTCCTCCTCCTCCGACAGAAAGAGAATATGGGAGCCGGAAACTTTTTGATCGGTGGCCAGTTGGTTCAAGAGCGGCAGGACTGCGCGCCCGTCCCCCATCAGGCGCGGACCGGTGGCGGGCGTAAAGGGAATGGCCAAGGAGATCTTAGGATAGTAGCGGATTCCCGCCCGATGCGCAGCTTCGGCCCAACCCCAGTCAAAAATGTACTCCCCATACGAATCGCCCCGGAGGTAGGCCGGAGCCGCCGAAAGAAGGCGGTCGCCCTCCCAGATGGTCAGGTGCTGGGGGATCCAGGCGCTGCCCCGACCCACCGATCCGGAGTCTTCGAGGGTGGAGAGGAAGGCGTGCTCCACAAAGGGGTTGTGCTCCCCGGCCAGGGCGTCCCAGGTGGAGGGCGAAATTTCATGGAGGGAGGAGAGGATCCGGGCAGAAGGCATTTTTGAAAGATGGCACCCATTGAGAGGGTCGGCAAGGGGCACTTGATCGGAAGGAGAGACAGGCTATAGAATGAGGCAGAGGTCACGATGCTGCTTCTCCTCCTGGCGGGTTGTCCCCTGTACGACAAGGATCGGCTGGAGTGGGTGTACACCCAGTTGGAAGACGACGACGGGGACGGCTTCCGGGAAATAGACGGGGACTGTGATGACACAAATCCAGACGCCCATCCGGGTCAATACGAGGTCTGTAACGGCTTCGACGACGACTGCAACGGGGATGCCGACGGCGACGCGCTGGATATCCAGCTCTGGTACCAGGATCGGGATGGGGACGGCTACGGTAGTGATGTCTTGACGCGTCAATCCTGCACAGAAGTCCCGACCTTTGCCAATAAAGGTGGAGACTGCGACGAGGAAGATGCAACTATACATCCCGACGCGGAGACGGTCTGCGGGGAGGACATCGATCGGGACTGCGACGGGGTGAAGGAGAGCCTGGA
>JBEIQS010000270.1:0-7041 GCA_040376425.1 Alphaproteobacteria bacterium
AAGGTCACAGACGAGGAGATGGAGAACCTGAACATCCGCCCCCATGCGTTCCATGGTGAGTGGAACTATACCTTGTCTACACTGCGAGTGGAATCGCAGTGACGATGGTGTTTGGACAAGTAATTTTCGGGAAGGCCCTAAGGTGTGCGTGAGGCAAGGGCTGCCAAGCGGACCCGCACTCTATCACAGTAGCGTCGCGAATTTGCCAACCAGCGGACATTCGCGACGGGGGTGGGGGGAGTCGTTTCCACAGATTCGTCGCGAGGTGGCCCCCTTCAGAGGCTCTCAGCCCATCGCTATCCAAAAGATGGAGACCGTCTGATCGCCGACCTGCACCTCAGCCTGGAAGCCGCCGCAGTTTTCACAACCGATCCAGGCGTTTATCAGGATCTCGATATCCTTCGTGCTGTCGTCGGACAGGCGGATCTGGCCGGATCTGGCCGGATAGCTGGGCGGAGATGTCCCGCTCCAGGTCGGGGGACGGCGGCAGCAGATGGTTGGCAACGCCGGTCAGCTTCGCGTCCATCCGGAAGCGGGGGATGGTTCGGTCGAGGTGGCAGGAGTCAGGAATCGCGCCCTGGCACAGGTCGTGCTCAGGGATAGGGCGGCTGAGCAGGTCGGTCCAGGCGAGGTCGAGGGCCCAGCCGTCGTGAGGGCAGGCTGTTTCCCCACAGAGGGCTACCGGTTCGGCGGGCAGGGCTGCCTCCGCCGATACGGTTCCCTTCCATGTCTCCCACCGGTTCTCTCCATAGCTACGTTCCCAGGATCCAACTGCTTCTTCTGGGTAATAGATCCCGGTATCTACCTCTGGGTTTTCGTAGCCCACCCGCTCGTCCAGGTCAAAGAGTACGTCTCTCACCAGGAGGCTAAGACTCCATGCGAGGTCATCGGGTTGGGGAGGGGTGCAGGCAAGGAGGAGGAGGAACATCCATCAAAACCCTCCTCCCGCCAACAGGAAGATCGAACCCGAGTAAGAAGCGTCGCCGGTCTTCAGAGGGGCCGCGATGGCCAGATCGGGCCAGCCGTCGCCCCTCAGGTCGGTGCCGCCGGCCATGGCCGCGCCCACCCCCCAAGTGCTGTCGCCCCCATAAAAGCGGGCGTCGGCATCGGTGCCGTCGGTAGTGCCAGAAAGCGGCCCCCGGTACAGAAAGGTGACCCCCGCCCGCTCGCCGTAGGTGCTGTCCTCGGGAGCACCCACCATCACATCGCCGAAGCCATCGCCGTCCTCGTCGCCTGCCCCGGACACCGCCCAGCCGAGATACTGGTTCCGCAGCGTGCCTTCGATGGTCCAATCTGCAAAAAAGGTCTCCACCGTCCCGGTGAGGGAGCTTCCGTAGAAGAGGTAGGCGGAGCCGGTGTACTGCCAAACATCGGCATAGGCGATCTCATTCCCAAGGATCACATCGGAGAGACCGTCTCCGTCCACGTCCCCGGCATCGGCCAGCTCGGTCGGCAGGTGGCCGGCGGCGTACTGCTTGGCCGACAGGCTGCCCACAATCCGTGCGTCGTCCTGGTCTGATGTCATCGTTCCCGAAAGTGGCCCATAAAATATGTGGACAACACCGGCAGAATCGCCAGCGTCGTTGCAGGCATCATAGGCACTCACCGCAAGGTCGGCGATCCCATCCCCATCGACATCCCGAAGCAGGGTGAGGCTGCTGCCCAGACGGGCGGCGTTACACGAAGCGCCATAGGTGCCGAAGATCCGTACGTCCGCGTCCTCCGAGAGCATGCCCCCCTGGCCCGGTGGGCCGGCAATTACATAGGCAGAGCCACCATTACTTTTGTATACATCCTCCCCTCGGGCACCCACCACCACGTCCGCAACCCCATCTCCGGTAAGATCGGCCCCACCGGCCACCGCACCGCCGGCACCTGCCTCTCGGCCATCCCCCGTCCAGGGCTGAGCAACCGAGGAGAGGTCCACCACGCCAGAGAGGGCTCCGGAGAAGATGTAGAGCGCGCCCGGACCATTTGCGGTGGACTCCAAGTAGGCATCGGGCGCCCCGACCGCAAAATCGTCGAGACCGTCCATGTCCACATCGCCCACAAAGGCCAGGCCCTGGCCGAAGTGGCTCTCGGGAACATCACCGACCACGATGACATCCGCGTTCGCCAGATGCCCAGAGGTGATCGGGCCATAGATCACATACACAAGCCCGGCAGTTTCGCCGCCGCGATCACTCAGTTCGCCCGCTACTAACAGATCCGCCATGCCGTCGCCATTGGCATCCCCACCGGCGGCCAGGGCGGTGCCACTGCGGTCCCCGCTGCGGTCGCCGGTGAGTTCCAAAGCCGTCGAAGGAAGGCGGACATCGCCGTTCCAGCCGCAGGAGCCGGGACTGCCGTCACAGTCGTCGTCCTTGCCGTTGCCACAGGCCTCGGAAGCGCCCGGGTTCACCGCACCGTCGGCGTCGTCGCAGTCGCCCTGGTCGGCCGAGTAGCCATCGCCGTCCCCGTCCAGATCACCATCGGCGTCGGTATCGGTGTCGGTATCTGCGTCGGCATCGGTATCCGAGTCGGTGTCGGCGTCAGAGTCGGTATCAACGGGATCATCCGCCACGCAGACCTGACCCTCCGCGTGGGTGCCAGGACCACAGGAGAGGGTGTCGGGCGACTTCGAGTCCGGAAGAACACAGGCGGCAAGGGTGAGGAACAACATCCAAAAACTCCGGGCTCGGGAAGGAATCAAGCCCTCCAAGGATAGCAGCTTCCGGCAGCAGATCAAGTTTTTCGGGATTCAGCAGGAAAAGGAACCAAGTTCAGCTCCACCTGATAGGAGCGGCGGCGGCCAATTTTGAGGTGAATCGCCAAAGGTGCCTCCGGTACATCGATAGCTTCGCCCGACCGGTAGGCGGTGGTGCGGGAATCCGGCAAGAGAAAGGAGAGGAAAACGTCAAAGGAATCCGACAAGGCTCTCCATGGTGTAGGATCGAATACAAAAAGGCCGGATGGGATGGCAGAACAGGGATAGGTGAAGAGGGGTGTGGTATTTTGGGCTCCTGGCTTGAGGATTTTCGATGTATCTGTATCTCTATCTCACCGCATGTACCGGAGATAAGCTGAGCTGTGGAGAGGGCACCCACCAGGAGGGCGAAAGCTGTGTGGCCGATGGGGAGGAGGATAGCGAGCTGGAGACCGACACCGATACCGACTCCGACACCGACTCTGACACAGACTCCGATACCGACAGCGACACCGATGCGGACACCGACTCCGACGCCGATGCGGATCCATCGTGGACGGTATGTAATGATGGGTTGGCCCCCTATACAGACCTTCAAGCTGCGATCGACGCGGCCACCACGGGCGCCACCATCACCCTCTGCCCGGGAGTATGGGGCGGGGCCTATGTATATGACAAGGATCTTTCGTTGGAGGGAGCCGGAAGTGCGGAAACAACCCTGTTTTCCTCCGGCGGGCCCGCAGTGAAAGTCTTGGATCACCGGCTGGATCTCAAGGGCCTCAGCCTGCGGGGCTATGGGGCCTCCGAGTACGAGGGAGGAGCCCTGCACGCGGAAAACGCCGACATCGTCGCAAGCGAAATTCTGCTGGAGGGCAACAGCTCAAGGACGCTGGTGTACCAGGAGGAGGGGACCGCCTCCTGGGACCACCTGGTCATCACCGGAAACGCCTACCCGCCCGACACCTTTGATGCCAGCTTCCTGATGCGGTTCCAGAGCTGTGAGGACATCACCCTCAGTCACCTCTGGGTGGAAGGGAACGAGAGCCTTGTCGGACTCAATGTGCGGGACAGCCGGATGAGCCTCAAGAACAGTATTTTCACCGAAAATACTGCCGTCTACCTTCTTACGATAGGTGGAGATGTAAGCGGCGACTACGACATCTTCAATAATGTATTCTATAATACAACTGCGGATCCTGTTTCCTCTTCTGTGTTACTCGCGATGATCCACACATCCTACCGTAACAATATTGCGGCGGGGAGCAACCATACCTCGGTGCTTCAGTACCCGCTCGACGACGAGGGCTACAACCTGTGGTGGGACCATACAGGAACCAGCCAGCCCTTGGGTGCACATTCCCTGGAGGCGAACCCACAATTCACTGATGCTGCTGCAGGGGACTTCAGCCTGCGATCAGGCTATTCTCCGGCGATCAACACCGGGGATCCGGACGCACGATTCAACGATCCGGATGGAAGCCGGAACGACATGGGTGCGTTGGGTGGGCCGGGCGGGAGCTGGTGAAGACCGGCAGAGCGCGTGGAGGCGCCCGTGCACCGGAGCTTCCGGGCGGCCTTCGCAAAGATGAAGGGGAATGCGGAAGGAGGGAGTGGAAATAAGACGAGGATCGTCCAGATCATGCAAGGCGCGTGCGGCCCGAGCGCCGCAGGCGCCCTGGGGATCGAATTTGGCTGCACGTCGCCATTGTGCAAGAGTTTTGGGCTGACCGGGGTGTAGGGCGCGTGCCATCAGCAGGGCATTGCCGTCGCCCCCCTCACTCCGTCGCAAAAGGTCCGCCGTGCGCGCCGAGATCGTTGCGCGTCCCGTCGGGATCGTTGTACTCGGCGCCGGGATCACCGGCATTGATTGCCGGGGAGGTGGGGAGGAGGGAGACATCGCCGGCAGCCACGCTGGTGAGCTGGGGGTCAGCCTCGATGTCGGTGGCCCCCACCTCGCCCTCGTCCCCGTTCAGGAAGAAGTTGTAGCCGTTGTTCCCGTAGGAAAGGTTGTACCCCCCTCCTCCCGACCACGCGGAAAATCCATGACCGCCGCTGTTAAACGCGATGATGTTGTTGCGGTAGTCCCCGGTGCCAAGCTCCGTGTGGAAGGCCCAGCTACCGTTCCCGTCATTCGCTGCTACCACAGTGTTGTAGACGACAACACCTTCGGCCTGCTTCGCAATGTCCAATGCGTAGCCCGTCCCGGCTCCCGTGTTATTGACGATGACCGAGTTCAGGATGGTGGCTCCACCGCCCCAGATGGCGATCCCGCCCGCGTCCCCATCCGAATAGTTGTCCGCCACCAGGACCCGGGTGAACGAGGGAGACTCGATCCCCTGAGACGCGATGGTCGCCCCCGAGAGCGCCGTGTTTGCCGTGACCGCCACATCCTCGAAGGTCGATGCGCTGTTGTCCAGGTAGATCCCGCCCGCCCATCTCCCGGAGTTCCCCGTGATGACCATGTCGCGGAACGCGGGAGCGGACTGCTGCCACACCTGCACCCCACCCCCATACTCGTGGTCGCCACCCGTCAAGGTGAAGCCCTCGATCGGCAACGACCCGTCCTGCCCATTTTCCACGAGGAGGACGATACCGGCACCGTTGGCATCCACGATGGTGTCCGCAGAGCCCGCCTCGGAAACCAGGCCGACCCACGTCGTCGAGAGACGGAGCGTCTCCACATAGGTCCCGGGGCATACCTGCACGATGTCGCCGTCCACAGCGGCGTAGACGCCGGCCATGATCGTCCTGTACATCCCGTTGGCACACACCTCCAGCTCGTCCACGTAGCCGTCGCAGTCGTTGTCGAGGTTGTCTCCCGAAGCTTCGTCCGCTCCGGGGTGTACGGAGGCGTCCGCGTCGTTACAATCGTCTTCGACGTAGCCATCGCTGTCATCGTCCACGTCGTCACCGCCTGAATCGGTGTCCGTATCGGCATCCGTATCGGCATCCGTATCGGTGTCCGTGTCGGTGTCCGCATCGGCGTCGCCCCTGCCGGAATCCCCGACATCTGCAAAGCAGACGCCGTCTTTCTCGTGGGTGCCAGCCCCGCAAGGTGCCTGGGCGGGCCCACAACCGACGAGAAGAAGTAACATGAGGAACCTCGCAAAAGGATGTTTCTACTCTACCACAAACTCGGGATGTCAGCCGGAGGTTGGGCCCACGGAGGATAGAAGAAGAAGCCGCTTGACAAGGGCCGCCTCATAATTGGAGGAAACCGACTCTTTGTACAAGCCGTCGTTTCCGATCTGGGCCAGCAGACTTTTTCCGCTGGGCCAGCCTTCCGGGTCACTCACCAGCTTGGCCACCCCCGCCAACAGGTAGCTCAAGGTGGTTACCAGTCCCACCAGCCAAAGGTTCAATCCCACCTGCCTTTCCTCCACCTCCGTCCTGCCTTTTCACGCCGTCCACCAGGCATCAAGCGTCCAGGCCCCCGCCGCCGGTCCCAGCGCCAGGACGATAGATTGACCCCATTCCACACGTCGAACAATCCGGAGGCAGCGGCCCATCCCACCACACCAGGGGCCCCACCGGGCTCCACTGCGCGGGCGCTGTCCGTGCGATCTGCGCAAAATTGGCGTAGTTGTTCCAGAGTTGGTTGAGCAGGAAGGCGCCGGTGGCGATCCGCACTGCCGCCAGACGCCGCACCGGGGCCGGTGTTAAAAAGGCAGCTTCTGCCTTAAAGCCTTCACCGACGGGGGAAAGTACGGCCCCGCAGACCGGCAGGGTGACCAGGAGGGGGTAGGCGCGCTGCACGGGGCCCGTCTATCTTTAATGGGTGGGCATCGTCATTCAGCGTTCCACCAGCGGCGGCCCGCCCAGCGGCTCCCAGGCGCTGCCCCATTCCATCGTATATTGAAGGGTAGTGGTGGTCCCCAGGATCAGCTCTGGGCCATGGCGAAAATGTTTGGTGGGGGCGAAGAGATACCCGAAGCTTAGCTCGCCGATTGGGAGAGGAAACACATCTTCAGAGTGTCCCACGATCTGCTTCATCCTCTCATAGAAAAGGCCAACTCCTCCCCCCACCGCGAACCATGCGTATCGATCCCTGCCCACCCGCATCCCCGGCACCAGAGAGATCATCCATGTGTTGCCGAATTCAACTTCCCTTGATCCGTACGTACAGATGCCGATTATCGCAAGATTGACCCTCCCTTGCACCCACTTCCCCCCTCTCGTCAGTCGTACATCCATCGCCTGCACGGTACCGCCGCTGGCAGCGTTCCACGCTGGCACAGGCCCACTCACCCCCACCCATGTAGAAGGTGTTGCCATCACCAGGGAACAAAAAAGCAACCACATCCCCGAAGGCTAAGATCGTGGCCCCCCCTTTGCAAGCTCCACATCCCTTTGAC
>JBEIQS010000396.1:0-3164 GCA_040376425.1 Alphaproteobacteria bacterium
AGATTGCATTCAAGATGCCGCACATTCCATGGGCACCGGTGTTGTTCACCTCGGCCCTGACCGGAAAGGGCACCCAGCGCGTTCTGACCGAAGTGCGCAAGGTGTACGGCGCCTTCGATTCCCGCATTTCCACAGCCCGATTGAACGATTTCTTGAGGAGAGCAGTTCAAAGCTACCAGCCGCCCATGTATCGTGGCAAGCCGGTCAAGCTGAACTACGTCACCCAGGTGCGCGTGCGGCCCCCCACCTTTTCTGTCTTCACCAACCAGCCGGAGGGGGTGGGCGACAGCTACATGCGCTACCTTCAGAAAAAGCTGCGGGAAGAGTACGGATTTGAAGGGACGCCCCTGGTTGTGCTCTTCCGTAAGAAGCGGCGTCTTTCGGAGGCCTCCACCCTGACTCCGGAGGAGGAGGGCGCCGAGGGATGGGAGGAGTAAAGCAGCTTCTGGCACGGTTTCAGGCCCTACCGAGCACAGCGGTGTTGGCGGCGGCGGATGGCGTGGCAGTGGTGTTCCTCCTGATTTGGGGAGGCATGCTTTGGCCGATGGGAGGCGGGGATGGCCTTCCCTTTTGGGCGACGATCACCGACAAGATGCTGTTTGGACCCGATGCCGCCGCGTGGGCCGCCAACGCCCTGGCCTTTTTTGATGGGCGCTATGAGGATCTGGATTTTCATCGGATGCCCACCTGGACGCTGATGACCGCCGTGGGCATGGCGGCCGGCCTGGATGTGGTGCTCGCGGGTCATCTGGTGAACCACCTCATGCATTTGATGCTGCCGGTGGTGCTCTATTTCCTGGGTTCTTTGGGTGGAAGTCGCGGTGCAGGCCTCGGTGCCGGAATGATGACCGCCACCACCCTGCACACACTGAACACCTCGCTGGCTTTCGGTGTCGATACCAACATCTCCTTCTTGATTCCATTTATGTTATTGTGCTGCCTCTGGGCAGCCCGCCACTGGCAGATGGCCTTGCTTTCGGGTGTGGTTGCAGCGCTGACTTCGGCCTCGCACTTCACGACGCTTCCCTATGTACTTCCCTCCATGATTCTGGTCCTGTTTGCAGGACGGCCCGGCTGGCGTCGGTGGGTGGGCTTTCTGGTGCACACCGCTGCCGCTGTGGGTAGTTTCTACCTGATCTTCCAGGTCTTTCCGTTTCCTGACAAAAATCAGTTGGCGATGGCGGTGCAGGAGGGGGCGAAGGCCGGCTCGACCACGGGCTATCACGATGCCAACTGGTCCTACATCCGCCAGATGATGGAGCAGAACTCGCAGACCGCCGCCAACAACGCGATCCGCTTGGTATTGAGCGCGGTACGACCGTTGTTTATACCTTGGGATCTGTTGTTGGCACTCCCGTGGATCGGGGTGGTGGGAACCTTTTTGCGGGTGCGCCTGCCGGAGGAGGCCCGCCACGGGCTGCTGTCGCGCTTCGACTGGAAGCTCGGCCATTGCCTGCTTTTGTGTCTGGGCCCACTGCCCTTTTTGGCGATGGCCAATGCCCCTGAGCGCTACAGCTACAATACACTTCCCGTCGTGTTGCTACTCTGTTGGCGAGGCGCCGGATCGGCTTTGGCCGGGCTGGATACCTTGCTGCGGTGGCGGATCCCGCGGTGGCCGGCCGGACTGACAGCGGTGGTGCTGGCGCTGGTTGTAGGGTGGAAGGCAAAGGAGGAGGCGGGGGATCGCTTGAACCCAATGCCGCCCCCTGGCGATGCTCAGGCGGCCTATGCCATCGGGTCTTCGCTGGCCTCGCTGCTGTCCCCCGGTGGGGCGGTGGCGGTGCCCATCCGGGAGTCGGCCATTTTTGCCGGTCGGGTCTACTGCCCCAACTCCAATTGTCCTTATGGGACCACCGAGCTCGATTTTCGCCGCTGTGTCTTTCTGATGGAGAAGGAGTGTGGTGGCGAAGGCCCGCTGGCCTACGTTGCGGTGGAGCCGCCGGAGGGACGAGAGATCCGCTCCGCAGGTCGGAAAGCGATGGATGCCTGGGTTTTGGAGCGTTGGCCTTCCGCCTCCACCGTGCGCTCCTTCGGCTACCACGCAGAGGTGGTGCTGATCCCGCGCGAAGAGGCAAAGACCATGGTTCGACCTGAGGAGGTTCGCACCAAGACCACCGGCCCGGTGCCGCCGCCGCCCCGGTAGGCGGGCTATCTGCCGCGCCGCGCCACTTCCTTGCGCAGTCCTTCCACCAGGTCCCCAACGCCGATTCGCGCGATCTCGGCCTGGGCCGAGGCGGGAACGGGGATAGCCGCCACCACCAGCGACCAATAGCAGACCAGCGTCCCTCCGGGCACGGCCTTCAACTGGTAGGCCCCGCGGATCTGCTCAAAGCGGTCGCCTTCGGCCAGCTCCCACCAGATGTGGGTACCGCGGGCGCAGCGATTCAGGGTGTACTCCACCAGCCCTATGGGGGAGGGGACAGCAAAGGCCACAGTTCTGCAGTCCCCCTCCGAAGAAAGAACATCAGACTTGTCTAATCGCGGAATCCAGCCGGACATTCCGGCGTGGTCCGACAGCACGGCGTACACCGCCTCTACAGGCGCCGCTACGCCAAACCAGGCATAGAAGCCTCCGCTTGAGCTGCGCCCGCTCTCTATCGCGTCCAGCAGCGCCACTTCGGTCTGGCGCGGTGGTGGAGCGTCTGGGAGGAGCAATGGCAGGGGCATGGGCTCAGTTAACGTCTCCTATGCGCTGTGGGGTCTTCCCCGCACGGGAAGGCGGCAGGATCGGCTGCCGGCGGTTAGCACATGGGCCATGCGCCGCACAGAAAGCCACCTTCTGCCCTCCTCCTCGCCCGGAACCCGTCGGGAGCTTCTGGTCCATCGCTATGGGCCTGCCGGTGGAAAAAAAGCCGTGATCCAGGCATCTCTTCATGCGGACGAGCTGCCGGGCATCCTCGTGGCGCAGCATCTGGGCGCGCTGCTGGAAGGGGCGGAGCTTCTGGGGGAGGTGGTGGTGGTGCCCTACGCCAACCCCATCGGTCTGGCGCAGTCGCAGGGTGGAAACCTGCTCGGTCGTTATGAAAGCCATAGCCAGGAAAACTTTAATCGGCGCTTTGTGGATTTTATCCCGCCGCTGCGGGAGCGTCTGGTCGGACAGCTTGGGCCCGATCCAGTCGCCAACGTCCACCGGATTCGGCAGGAGATGATCCGGATCCTGGATG
>JBEIQS010000238.1:0-8404 GCA_040376425.1 Alphaproteobacteria bacterium
AAGGTCACAGACGAGGAGATGGAGAACCTGAACATCCGCCCCCATGCGTTCCATGGTGAGTGGAACTATACCTTGTCTACACTGCGAGTGGAATCGCAGTGACGATGGTGTTTGGACAAGTAATTTTCGGGAAGGCCCTAACGACGCGGCCGCCACCATCTCCCCGGGAGCCACCGAGCTCTGTGACAGCCTGGACAACAACTGCAACGGCACTACCGATGAGGGCTGCGGAAGCCGCATTCTCAGCGGCGAGTTTTTGAGCAGTGACTACGACACCAAGATCTACGGAGACAGCCAGAACGACTACTTTGGCAGCGCGGTGGCCGGCGGTGACTTCAACGGGGACGGACTGGTCGACGTCGCCGTGGGCGCTCCCGACGACGAGTACTCGACCAACAGCAACCTTGGCGTAGTCTACCTCTACAACGGCGCGCTGGCGTCGGGAGTGCAGCTCTGTACAGACCAGGATGCCGCGCTGTTCTACTCCAACTCCACGGGCAGCTATCCAGACTTTGGCGAGTTCATGTGGACCTTGCCCGACTACAGTGGCGATGGTCGCCCCGAGCTGGCCGTCGGCAGCAACCAGAACTTTTACAACCAGGTCGCGGTATTCACCGCCGGCCCCTACAGTGGCGCGCAGAGCCTCAGCTCCCGGACCACCAGCTACTCCTGCTCGGATATCTCCGGCTCGGGAAACTTCAGCTCTACCGTGGGAAATGGCGTCGCATGTGGCTATGTGAGCAGCGGCACCGCAGCCGGAGTGGTCTATATCTACGGCTACGGAAGTAGCATCCCGGTTACGACGTTGAATGCGGAAGCAGGCGCAAAACTCACCGGCTACGGCTTGGATGTGGAGCAGGATATCGATGGGGATGGGGTCAACGATGCCCTGGTGGGCGCGCCTCAGGCCAATGCCGGAGGCTCAGCCTATATCGTGATGGGACCGGTCAATGGGACCTACAACCTGGCCAACTATGATTTGAAGATCCAGGGCCCCAGCAGCGCGGGCTCCATTGCCGAGCGGGTCCTTGTGGCCGAATTGGACGGAGATGGTCGGATGGACCTGGTGATCTCGGACCACAACTACAACTATGGGAGCCGTAGGACCGCCGGTGCCTTCCGGGTGGTCACCAGCCTGCCCTCTGGAGTATTATCCTGGGATCAGGCAGATACTTCCATCTACGGATCCGCACAGGCCGATGCCGTGGGCTACCATCCCGCCTCGTCTGGCGATGTGGATGGCGATGGCAACGGCGATCTGTTGGTCAGCGCCTGGGGCAACGGCGGCAACGGAGCGGCCTCGGGTGTGGCCTGGCTGAACTACGGCCCCCTCAGTGCGGGCACGGTGGACCTTGCGACGGACTACGACGCCCGCTGGTTCGGAGAAAGCACCTACACCTACCTGGGGACCGCCTCCATCATCGCCGGGGATACCAACGGCGACGGCTTCGACGACATCGTGCTGAACTCCCTCTTTGGAGACGAGGGCTCCGCCACCGACCGCGGGGCCGTGTGGCTGTTCCTCGGCGGCTGATCGGCCGCGTCGTGGGAGCAAAGCGGACTTCCGCATCCAAGGGCGTGACGGGTCCAGCGCTGTGAATTAGGGGGCGTCCATGCTGTTGCTCCTGCTCGCCTGCCAGCCCCAAAGCTCTGTGGTCCACGGTCGTATGGAAAAGGCCGAAATCGGCTCTTTTGACCAGGAAAATGAAGACAGCGCGGTCGATAGCAGCACCGAAAGCCAGCCGGTAGAGGACAGCGCCCCCGTCGAAGAGCCCCCCGACTCCGAATTCCCGGAGCTGCTTCCTCCCGGATCCTGCGGCTTTGACTACTGGAGCAATTTCGACACGCAGGCGCTTCGGCGGGAAGCCGCGCGCGGCACCCCGGCCCCCCAGAAGATTCTGTCGCCCGTGGCCTACCCCGAACCTTTGCCAAAAAGAACCTGGAAAACTGCCGCCCGCAACCAGCGTGGCGAAGACGTCAGTATGCCAGACTACAATGACTCCATGCCGCTGTTTGAACGCAGTGAAAGCTGGAGTGGCACCCGCTGCTACGAATTGCCCGAGGGGGCCGTGTGGCTGAGCGAGGAGCAGGCCTGGGCGCTGTACCGGGACATTGCCGAGCAGACCACGGGCGTGCCCGTGGAGATCGGCAACGACGTGCGCACGGTAATCGGCATCCGCGGCAGTTTTCCCGGAGAGTTCCGCTGGAACGGCAACCTGCCCCAGTCCTTCAACGACAGCCTTGTGCTGATCTGGAGGGACAGCAGCGGCGGACATGTGCGGGAGTTCCCCGTGAATACCGACACCGGGGCCTACAACTTCGGCACCGACTCCTCCTCGTCGCTGAAGGCCAACCGGCGCTATCGGCACGAGGGGGGCTGGCACCGGGGCAGCTACGAGGCGCTGACCATCGCCGAATACGGCTACTATGTAACCGACGATACAAACCACAACGGACACTGGGACTCGGATCGGAACGGGTGGCTGCCGCCCGACAGTGGGGAGGACCACACACGGGAGGGTTCAGGACACAACATCCATGTGGCCTCGGTGGATGGCCCCTTGGAGGATGCGACCATCGACAACTGGTCAGCCGGCTGCCAGACCATCCCGGGCATGAAAAACTGGACCAGCTTCATCACCGAAGCCTGGCCGGGATCGGGGGTGGAGCTCAACTACTTCCTGGTGGACGCGCGCGACATCGCGCCGGAAGCCTTTGGAAAGAGCTGTAGCCCGGACGGCAGCCTGGACTGCCCCTACCGCATCGAGAGCCTGCCCTACAGCAGCCGGGGCAGCACCAAAGGCAGGACCAATCGGGATTTTGCCAGCTACAACTGCTCCGGTGCCAACGAAGGAGGCGCGGAGGAGGCCTACCTGTTGGTGGTGGACGACTACGGAACGCTCTCAGTCACCGTGGAAGACGACGACCAGACCGACATCGACATCCACCTGTTGGAAGCCGGAGATTCGGACGCCTGTCTGGTGCGCGACGACACCGACTTCACCTGGGATCTCTCGCCGGGCCGCTACTGGATCCTCGCGGACAGCTATGTCAGCAACGGGCAGGAGCTACCGGGGGACTACCTGCTGACGGTGCGGTGGGATTGAGGGGGGAACGGCGTCCTTCGGCTTCCCGAATGGCCGCAGCCACCGGGGCTCGGGTCTAAGCCCCGGGCAGATCACCGGCGTCCCCTCCCCCGCAGGCGCGCCAGACCAGGCGGTGCCGGCTCCTGGAGAATATCACAGAGTTTCTCCAGGCGGTCTCCCGCCTTATCCAAGCTTTTCCAGTGGTTGCCCGCCGCCACCTGCCGGCCGAGGCCCAGAAGCTCGGCCACCTCGGCCCCCGAGCGTCCCTCTTCCAAGAGCTCCGTCACCAGGAGCCCTGAAAATCCCTCCGCAACCGCCAAATCTGCTTGGCGCCGCAACAGACCACGGGCCCCCTGTTGTAGAAGACCCAAAAGCTGCTCCGGGGGTGGAAAAAGGCGCTGGTAGGCCTGCTGGAGCACCTGCCGGTCGATGGTCCCCGCCTGCCGACCCGCAACCTGAAGAAGTGCACGTAGGTCATGCAGATTTCCGGGGTAGTCCAGGTCCCGAAGGTAGTCTCCCGCATCCCCCGCCAGGCGGCTGCCCGGAACCAGAAAGCCGGCCGCCAGACTCACAATTTCTTCTCGACGCTCCGAAAGGGGCGGAAGACGCAGACCCCAACCCCCAAGCTGCGCGCGAAGCTCGGGGAGCAAGGACACCGCCGGTGGCCCGGTTCCCGAAAAGAGAACCCGTACTGCCGATTTATCCCACTCCCGTACCAGGATGAGCTGAAGTGGGTGGCTCAGGTCGGAAAGGCCACGAAGGTGCAGGGTGCCCCGCTCTCCCAGCGCTGCCTGTAGCGTGGGGGGGCTCAGATTTAGAGAAGACAGCTCAACAAATGGCTCGTCCTTCCGGGGAGAGTGCTCGTGGATCCAACGCGCCAGGTAGCGCCGACCGCTGCCGGGAGGCCCCGCAATCCAAAGGGCCTCATTGCCCGAGGCCAGACGCGCCGCCTCGCCCCAAAGCGCCTGCATGGCCGCACTCTGCCCCGGCGGCTGCGGCGGCGAATCCAGAAGCAGTAAGGCCAGGCTGCCCAGGCGCACCAGGGAAGCCAGCGTATCCATGCCGGGAAGCTCCAACGCCTTGCCCCATGACTTCGTTTTTTTCAGCTCCACACTCAACATTCCCTCCAGACGCCCCCCTGGCGCACAAAGAGGAAAGGCGAGAACGTGCGTAATGTGGTAGCGACGAAGGCGGTCCACCGTCCCCGTTTGCTGCTGCGGCCCGGGAAGACCACGGCGCTCCCCGCTCGAAAGGTGCAAAACCATGCTTGGAATATCGAAAAGAACCCAGGCCACCCCCGCCTGCAAACAGGCCCAGAGCGTGCGCGAGCTGCTCGCATCCGCGCCCGACTCCGTCGGAAGGCGAATCCCCTCGGTGAAGCCTTCTCCCCGGTTGAAGTGCAGACTTGCCCCGGTCACCAGGCAGTCCCTTTCCATGCCCTCCGCCTGGAGCGCCACACGAAGCGCCTGCTGGACACGCTCCAGAAGAAGGCGCCCGGCTGCCTCGCGGTGCGGGCAGGTGTGAAGGTCGTCCAGGAGGCGACGGAGCGGATCGGCCAGAGGTGCGGCCCCCTCCGCCGCGAGATAGCCACATTAATCGCTCCGAGGCCCCGTGTACAGCTTTGAAGAACGCTATCGCCCCCTTCGAAGGCTGCCCGGCCGCCGGCCCATCTATGTGGCCCAAGACCAGCTCTTGACACGTCAAGTTGTGATAAAAGAGGTGGATAGACAGGGAGTTTTGCAGCGTAGAGAGGTGGCTGCCTTGCTGAGGCTGGAGCTGCCGGGCGTGGTGCGGCTGTGGGACCAGGAGCGGGTGGGCGATCGGAACTACCTGATCCTCGACTATGTAGAGGGAGACAGCTTTCCCGGCTGCGGGCGTGCCGAGTGGGAGCCTTTGGTCGGACCGACGGTGGCCCTGCTGCGCGTCTTGAAGCGGATCCACGCGGCGGGCGTGATTCATCGGGATTTGAAGCCGGAACATGTACGGATGCGTGGCCAGGATGTGGTGCTCATCGACTTCGGAGCGGCCGGAGGACCGGGCGCCGATGCGGGAGGGCCGAAGGAGGAGGGCGGAGCGGGCACCTACCGCTACCTTGCACCGGAGGCTTTGATCGATGCCGAAAACATCAGCGGCAATGCAGACTTATACGCCCTTGGCGTCATGTTGTACGAAGCCCTGGCTGGGGTGGAGCTGCATGGCGGGCCCGACTTCCAGCGGCGACGGCTACGGGGAGACCATGCCGCCATCGAGGAACTACGCCCGGATCTGCCGGAAGTGGCCGTGCGGCTGCTGCGGGGACTGCTCCAGAGCGATCCCGAGGAGCGCCTGCCCCACGCCGAAGCGGCTCTGGAATTGCTCGGCTTTCCCGCCCAAAGCGAAGTGGAGCAGGTGCTGGCCCATTGGAAAGGCCGGTCTCCCTCTCCCGAGGATTTGAAGGGCCTGTTTCGGGGTCCCGAGCGAATCTTCGGCAAAAGAAGCAGGGCCCTTGCCCTGTTGCTTCAGCGGGCCCCGGCGCGGTTGCGGGCGGAGGAGCTGAGCGCCTGGCTGGCCGCCGGGCGTGCGGCCTGGGTGGACGGATCTCTTGACCTGTCAACGGCGGATCGGGCGTGGCTGGCAGAGATGGCGCCGCTCTATCAGCCTCCTCCCTCCCCTGCTCCCCTCGGCGAGCGGCTGGAGGAGCTGTTGGCCCGCATCCAGTTGTGCTGGCCGGGGGCGACGGCGGAGGAAGTGGGTGCGAACAAAGAGGAAGTGGAGGGACTGAAGGAGGCGGGACGGGTGGTGGAGGAGGACGGTCGGCTGTGGGCGCTGTGCCTGCCGTGGGGCTGGGCAAAATGGGGAAGGCGGGAGAGGGAGGGCGTGGAGAGGGAGCTGGCCAAGGGGCTGAGTGTGGGGGATCCCCGGCGGCTGCGGCTGCTATTTTCTGCGGCCGCCGCGGAGGATCTGCTTCAAGAGCTTCGGGAAACGGCGATGGAGCGGGTGATCGGGGGAGACCTGGGCGGCGGCCTGCTGCGGGCTGAGCTGGGGTTGAGGCTGTGTCGGAGCCTGGAAGTGGACGAGGAGCCCCTGCTGAAGTGCTGGGTGAACGCTGCACTATCAGAAAGCAGCCCCCAGATGCTGCGGCGGGCGCTGGTGGAATGTCAGCGGTCGGTGTTGGAGGAGCATCGGGTTGACAGTCTGAAAAGTTTGGTACAATGCGCAATTTGGACGAAGGGAGGGGAGAGTGGGCGAGCACTGGGTGGCCTGGAGAGCCTGCACTTTGAGGAAGAGTGGCTGGACCGGTGGGTGCAGGGCTACCGGGTGGAGGCCGCGCAGCAGGCGGGGGAGGCCCGCCTGAGCGCAGTGTTGGGAGAGGCAGAACAGTGGGGCCACCGCAGAAAAAGTCCGTCTGCGGCTGGAGATGTCGCGGGTTGGCTGGCCTTGGGATGCTATCGGAGGGGGGAGAACGAAAAGGCCCTGGAGCTGCTCAAGGCGGCGGTGGCGGGGAAACGTGCGATGTCCAGCAAGCTGTCGTCACTGTCGTCGCTGTGCGTGAACCTGCTGGAGCTGAGGCGCTTCGAGGAGGCTGAAGAGCGGGCCGAGGTACTTCGGAGAGAGTCTGAAAAGGCGGGTTTTCCGGTCTATGTTGCGGTCGGAGAGTGGGTTGGTCGGTCGGTTGGCTGGCGGGAGGGAAAGCGATGGGCACCCGACGAAGAGCTGGTCCTGGGCGGAAGGGCACTTGGGGCCGACCTGCGGGCGGGCCAGCTCGCGTTGACGGAGGCGGCTTTTGCGTGGAGGCTCGGCGAGCGGCGCAGTGGAGCGAGGCTGGCCGAGGTTGCGGTGATGGCCTGGAAGCCCGCGGGGGGGGCCAAGCTGGCGATGGCGGAGGCACTACAGACCGTCTGCAGCGAGCAGAAGCTGGAGGAGGATCTGCTGCAAAGGCTACGGAGGGAGCTGGGTGGTCCCACACCGGGCATGGCGCTACAGGGGCTGGGGCTGCTGTGGGTGGATGGTCGGGCGGAGGTGCGGAGGCTGGGAGAGGAGCTGGCGGTCAGCTACCAGTGCCTGGCGCCGGTGTTCCAGAGGGGTATCCGGGAGCTGGTGGATTTGGAGGAGGTTTTTGGAAGGTTGGCCTCCGAATCGAAATAAAAAAACACAGAGCGGCGGGCGGGGCCATAGAGGAGGAAGGGGAGCCAAGCACACCCCGAACGAGGAAATTTCATGAACGCCCTGTTGCTGTTGGTCTCCTGCTCCACCTTTTCGGGGCTGTCTGGTTCCAAAGAGGAGGATCTGTCGTGCGGCGTAAACGCCCGTGCTGAAGATGGTGACTGTGTATGCCAAAATAACTATGACTGGTGCGACGAGCGGGGTGGGGACTGCTGCGCCTGGGATGCGCGGACCTACGATCTGCGGTTTACGGCGATGACCATCGCGCCCTACGACATGTTGTACACCGGTGATCCGTGGGATTGGGACGGGGACATTCCCGACTGGCTGATCGAGGCGCTCAGCACCATTGGCTACATCTACCCTGAGGCGGGCACAGCGGCGGAGGTCCTTGAGCTTGTGGACGAGTACGCACCCCAATTGCTGGAGGGGGTGGTGCCCCCAGACGTGTTCTACGAGGTCTACCAATACGACCAGCTCATCGACGCCAACGACGCGCAGGACGACAGCTACAACCCCAACTTTCGGGGCACGCTGCGCATTTCACCCGACGGCGACGACGACATCATCCTGGCCCTGTACGACGAAGATCTGAGCTGGGACGACGACCTTCAGTTTATGTACCTGGACCGCACCAGCATGGCCTGGCTGTCTGGGCGGGGTACGGTCTTTCTCCCGATCCAGCAGAATGTCCACTCGATGGAGGTAGAGGTGGAGCCGGTGTGGTGATGTTTGGATGGGTGGAGGTGGGGAGCCGCGCCCTTGGGCGGGTGTTGTAGCGCTACAACACCGGCTCAGCGCTCGGAGGACTCCCGGGCCAGACGGGCCTTCAGACGTTCCAACTCCAAGATCCGGTAGCCCTCCGCCCGCGTGCGATCGACCCGAAGGGTGTTCATCCGCTGGCGATACAGCTCGTTGGTGTCTGTGAAGACCATGTCGATGCGGGGTCTGGTCCCGACTGGCGGGCGCGTCGTGGGAAGAATGTAGCACCGGGGGGAGAAAATGGAAGGGGGGAGGTGGGTATCCCTGTTTGGGGCCGGGGACGGCGGACGTGCGGCGGGAGCATGGAGGCCGGAACCGCGCCAGACCAGCACCGCGACGAGGACCCGGTATCCAGGGCGGAGAGCGGTTGGCGGCAGGCCCGGTGTTGTAGCGCTGCAACACCGCCTCAGCGG
>JBEIQS010000397.1:0-3161 GCA_040376425.1 Alphaproteobacteria bacterium
CTGCCCCGATGGCGGCTGTGGCGGCTGTGTGGTGGACGTTGTGGACGGGACCGGTCTGCGGGCACCTTCGGCGGCGGAACAGAAGCTGCTGGACGAGAAAAAGTACGGCCCGAACACCCGCCTGGCCTGCCACGCCAAGGTGGACGGCAGCGGGGCATCCATCCGCGTGCGCACCGTCTGGACCATGGACGCCATCAAGGGCACCTGAGCGAGTTTACGCTTGACGGCTCCATTCATTGAATTGAAGAATGGAGCTTGTCAGCGTATCTACCAAAACTACCAGGTCTTGACGTCTATCCGATCTTTGGCCTTCAGTGTGATGGTGGGCCCACTGACCCCCATCGTGCCACTGACCAGACTCGGGGTGTTGGTACCCATCACCAAAGGCTGTACCGACACTTCCGAGGCTGCCGCGCTGAATTTTCCACCCTGCGCCGAGGCAAAGGTGAGCGTGATGGCGCCGCCGGGGGCCGAGATGGCCGAGTTCCCGGTCCAAAGCACATCCTTGGCCTGCTCTACCGTGGCGGAGCCGCCGGTGGCGGTCAGGTTGACGGAGGTGTAGGCGCCATCGGCAAAGGCCCCGCCCGCTCCCGAGCTGAGCTTGAGGTTGCCCGCACAGCCGAAGACCTCTACCCAGCCGGTGCCGGTCTGCGTGATGGTCAGGGCAGAGGTGCCTTTGGGAAGGCTGACCGTCAGCACCACATCGGTGAACGTGACCCCGGCGCCGCGGCTGGGGGTCACCGTTTTGACGGAGCCGCCGTTGGCATCTCCGCTGACCGCCATCTTCACACCGTTGCCAAAAGCCTCCATCGCCGGCCGGGAAGTCCCACGCACGGTGTACTGAACCCGTGCGGAGATTCCCTGCGTTTCCATACAGCGTACCGACAGGTTGCCGCCACCATGGCTGATAACGACCGGCTTGCCCGTGGCATAGGACGGGGCATCGCCCAAGTAGCTTCCTTCATAGGTGACTTCTTCCTGCGCGAAGGCGGGAAGGGCAATCCAGAGCAGGCTGAGCATGGAACCTCCTGAAATCAGCTGGCAGGCGTGGCATCGGGACGGGGCCCGGAGCGGCGACGGCGGCGGCGACGACGCTTGGTACCCGCGGCGCCACCTCCTTCTTCCCCGGACTCTTCGGTTTCCGGTCCATCCTCAGTTTCCAGACCGGAGTCCTCAGCGGCAGCGGGCACCGGCTCGACCTCGGCCGCAGGGCCGCTGTTCTCAGGGCTGCTGCGCTCCTTCCGATCCTCGCGACCTTCCCGCTTCTCCGCACCCTCGGGGCGGCGCTCGCGGCGCCGGGGCGGCCGCGGCTCGACAGCGGGCGCCGCCTCTGCTGCAGGCCGGCTTTCCGCAACTTCGGCAGGCACCACAACCGGTTCCTTGGCCTCACTGCGGACGTCGCTCTCGGTACGGGGACGATCCTCACGGGGGGGGCGATCCTCGCGGGGCCGGTCCTCCCGAGGGCGGTCATCGCGGCGGCGCTCGGAGCGATCCTCCCGGGGACGGTCCTCCCGCGGGCGGTCGCCGCGATCCCGACGCTCGTCCCGCGGGCGGTCGCCACGATCCCGACGCTCCTCGCGGGGACGACCTTCGTCCCGGCGCTCGGCCGACCCACCATCGGGAGAATTCGCCTCTTCCTCTTCGGCCACACGGCGGGCGTGTTCCCATTGGAAGTAGACCTTCAGCATGGTGGCGATCAGCACGTCGGCATCCGGACGATCCTTGAGCCCGCGCGCCGCCTCCACATAGCTTTCGTACGCTACACTACCAGATGCTTCCTTGATCACCCGACCCAGGCGCTCTCCCCGCAGGCGACCCAGCTCCTCGGTGGTGGGGAGCTGCTTCACGTCGAACTTCAGGCGGTGCTGACGCTCCAGCGTGATGCGGGTGGAGAAATCGGCGCCGCCCGCCAACGTGATCGCTGTACCGGTCTTGCCGATACGGCCGGTACGGCCGATACGGTGCAGGTACACCGCCGCGTCGTCGGGAAGGGAGTAATTGATGACGTGGGTCAGATCCGAGATGTCGATACCCCGGGCGGCCACGTCGGTGGCCACCAGGAACTGTACTTTACCAGCCTTGATCTTGGCCATCACCCGCTCGCGGCGGGTCTGGGGCAGGTCACCGGTGATCATCTCGGCCCGGAAGCCCTGGCGGTCCAGGTAGGTGTACACGGTGGAGACATCTTCGCGGGTATTGCAGAAGATGATCGCCGATCCGGGGCGTTCCTGCTCCAAAAGATCGGAGAGCGCGCGGGCTTTGTGGTAGTCCGGCGAGGTCTCGTACAGGATATGGGTGACGGTGCTGACGTTGTCGCCATCGGAGGAAAGCAGAATCTCTTCCGGCTCTTTCAGATAGCGCGCGACCAGGGACTTCATGCCCTCGTCGATGGTGGCCGAGCACAACAGCGTCTGCCGGGTGTCGGGGGTACGATCCAGGATCTTCCGGACATCTTCCAGAAAGCCCATGGACAGCATCTCGTCGGCTTCGTCCAGCACCGCAAAGCTGACTTCACCCAACTTCAGGTTGCCGCGCTTGATATGGTCCAGCATACGCCCGGGCGTGCCGACCACGATCTCCGCGCCGTCACGAAGGGCCTGCTCCTGGGGACCAAAGCCCACGCCGCCGTAGATCGCCGCAACGCGGAGATCCTTGAATCGGGCGATTCCAGCTACTTCCTGTGCAATCTGAAGCGCCAGCTCACGGGTAGGGGCCAGCACCACGGCACGGGTGCGCCGGTCTCCGGCGAGCACCTTCTCGACGATGGGGATTCCAAAGGCGGCGGTCTTGCCGGTTCCGGTCTTTGCACGGAGTACCAGATCTTTTCCGGCCAACGCGGGCTCGATCGAGGCGGCCTGGATGGGCGTGGCCATCGCGTAGCCCAGCTCCGTGAGGCCCTTCAGAACTTCCGGGGAAATCGGAAAATCCGCAAAAGCGCGGTTGCTGTTGTATTCCGACGCGAGGACCCGCGCGGGCGAGGCAGGTGCCTCATGTTTGCCCGGGGTCTGGGGCTCGCCCAAGGGCTCGGTCGAAGAAATTTCCGGATCACTCAAAATGAATCTCCTGCTGCAACGCAACATGCCGCTGCGTAAGAAGGGCGTACTAACTGGAACCACCACTTTTGCAAGCGTCAATGCAACGGCCGACCCTTGCCACTGCGC
>JBEIQS010000290.1:0-6101 GCA_040376425.1 Alphaproteobacteria bacterium
CGCTCCGATCACCAGTCCGGGCCTTTTGTAGTCCAGCTTACAGACAAGCCTCAGCCGGTGCCCGGCGCGCCGGGGTTGAGCCTGAAAGTGGAGCCTCGTGCTGCCCAATCTCCGGGGCTGGGGCCGGGTATCCACATTGTCTCGGTCTTTCTGGTCAACGAGCGCGAGCTGGTCCCCGGCCCCACGGCGGATACCCAGGCGATCTTTCAGGTAGAGCTGGAGCTGCACGCCCCCGAGGGCTTTGTGGCCCGCACCTCCTTCCACCAACAGGACTCCAAAGAATGGGAGCCCCGCCGCGCCGATCTCCAGTACCGCGACCACGGCGAGTGGGCCGTGGGGCACGGGGTCTCCGCCACACCCCTGGAGGAGGGGAAGCAGGTCTACCGGGTGGCCACCACTTGGCTACCCCGGGCCAAAGTCTACCGGATGAAAGCGGGAGAAGTGGGCGCGGTCCCCCTTCAGATGGAGCGGTTGGCCGCTCTTCCCAATCCGGCGGCGCTGCGCGATGCGGTGCAGCCCATGCTTCAAGAATATACGAAGTGGATTGCACAGAATCGACTTGCAGCCGCCTCGCTGGACAGCAACCGCGCCGAGGCCGCCGGGCTGCTGATGGACGACGCCGAGGCGGCCCGGCGACACATTGCCGAGGGTCTGGCAGTCTTGGAGCAGTCCCCCCTGTGTTGGGAAGCCTTCCGGCTGTGTAATCTGGCCATGGCCCAGACCGCGCGGCAGGCCCGCCCCGGCTACTACGAGGGGGAAAAGGGCCCGGAGTGGCGTCTTTTTCAGCTTGCCTTCCTGCTGTTGAACATCCCCAGCATGGCGGACCCCAAGCACCCTCTCCGGGGCCAGGTGGAGCTGCTCTTTTTCCCCACCGGCGGCGGGAAGACCGAAGCCTACCTGGGAGTGGCGGCTTTTGCGATGATCCTCCGTCGACTTCGGGGGGTGAACGAGGCGCATGAAGGTGCAGGTGTGGCGGTACTTTTGCGCTACACCCTGCGGATGCTCACGCTGGACCAACTGGGCCGGGCAGCCACGCTGATCTGTGCCTTGGAGCTGCTGCGTCGGCAGGATCCGACCCGCCTGGGCCAACGTCGCTTCCAGATTGGGCTGTGGGTGGGCAGCTCGGCCACCCCCAACCGGATGGAGGATGCGGAGCAGCAACTGTCGGCCTATCGCGCCAATCCAGACGACCGCCGCAAGGCCCTGCCGATGCCGGTCAGTGTATGCCCGTGGTGCCAAAGCCCCTTTGAGCAACGCGAGCAGCAGCGCGGGCGCAGTCGCAACGCGGGAATGCCCGCCCCCACCTTTGCCATCCGCTTGGAGGGAGGCGAAAAGGCGCTGCGGGTTGGTTGCATTTCCGAGGATTGCCCATTTCACTTTGATAATTCCGATAATTCGGGCGTACCCATTGTTGTGGTGGATCAGCAGGTCTATCGCGAACTTCCGGCATTTCTCATCGCCACCGTGGATAAGTTTGCCGGTCTTCCGAGAATGGGGCAGTCGGGCATGCTCTTTGGGCGGGTGCGGGGGAAAAATGCGACGGGCTTTGCGATGGAGCCGGGCCCCGGGCTGACTCCCCTCCCCCGCCTGCTGCCGCCGGAGCTGATCCTTCAGGATGAGCTGCACCTGATCTCCGGTCCCCTGGGAACGATGGTGGGGCTCTATGAGACGGTGGTGGATGCCCTGTGCCGGCAGGACGGGGCGCGGCCCAAGCTGATCGCCTCCACCGCGACCGCGCGGGGGGCGGTGGCCCAGGTGCAGGCGCTCTGGGGTCGCGAGCTGGCGCTGTTTCCACCCCAGGGAATCGGGCCGGATGATAGCTTTTTTGCCGCCTCGGACCGGAGGCCGGAAACGAGCCGCCTCTATGTGGGGGTGGCGGCGCCGGGGCGGAACATCAAGGCCATCGAGGTGCGGGTCTACTCGGCCCTGCTCTCGGCGGCCTACAAAGAGTGGAGGCGACGTCCGGGCGAAAAAAATCCAGCCGATACCTATATGACCTTGCTGGGCTACTTCAACAGCCTGCGGGAGTTGGGCGGTGCCACCCGGCTGGTGCAGGAGGAGGTGGGGCCGCGTGCGGCACGTCTCACGGATCGCCGCCCCTTTCAGGAGAGTGAAAACACGATTTTTCTTAATCGAAGCCTCTTTTTTGAGCCCCTGGAGCTGACCAGCCGCCGCAGCACCGACGAAATCCGCGTTGCGACGGGACAACTGCGGGCGCCCTATCAGAGTCCGCTCGGGGGCCGAAACGATGTGGTGCTTGCCTCCTCGATGATTTCTGTCGGGGTGGACATCCCCCGCTTGGGGCTGATGGTGATGCACGGCCAACCCAAGACTGTGGCCGAGTACATCCAGGCCACCTCCCGCGTGGGGCGGGAGACGCCGGGACTCGTGGTGACGCTTCTGAACTTGCGTCGCCCGCGCGACCGCTCGCACTATGAGCGCTTTGTGTGCTTTCACGAGAGCTTTTATCGACTGGTAGAAGCCTCGTCGGTCACGCCCTTCTCCTCTCGCGCCCTGGATCGGGGGCTTGCGGGCGTCACCGTGGCCCTGGCCCGCCACCTGTACCGCGACCTCCAGGCGCCCCGGGCGGCGGGCAGCCTGGACCGGGTGGAGGGCATCCAGGCGCGCCTACGGGCGCTGCTACGGGAGCGGATTGCGGGCTCCGGCGAGCAGGTGCCCGAGGCGCTGCTGCGGGCGGTGGAGGACCGGGTGACCGGTCTGTTGAACGACTGGAGCCGCATCGCCGCCGCCCAGCAATTGGAGGGGGGCCTGGTCTATTCCAAGTGGGAGGTCAAAAATGGGGTGGAGCTGCTGCCCGGACCGCTGGATGTGCTGCCGCCGGGGGACCGGAGGCGGGCTTTTGTGGCGCCCTCCTCCATGCGGGATGTAGAGGAAACGGTAGCCCTGTGGGCGGTGGAGGATCTATGAGAAACCAGCGGGTCCGTGCGTCGGGAGAGCTGCGGCGCAGCCAGTTGTTGTTGGGGACCGGGCCGGGGGCGGTGCTGGATCTGGTGGAGGATGCGGTGGTGATCGCCGGGCTGGATGCCTGGCGCTACGGCAGCGACACCGATGGTTTTTTCTCGGAGCCTCGGCTGGAGGACTCTATTTTAAAGCTCTATTCAAAAATGGAGGGCTGGAAGCGAAGCCATATCCGCCTGCGCGAGCCACCGCGTACCGCCGACCAGGAAGTCTCTCCCAGGGTGGGGATTCCGGTGATCCGCTTCCCCAAGTGGTTCCTGTGCCAGAACCCCGACTGCCGCTCGCTGGTGCGATCCGATTCGGCCCACCTGAAGGACGGAAAACACGCCTGTCGGATGAACCCGGGGAAGGGCCCCGCAAAGAGTGCGGTTGTTCCCGTACGTTTTGTGAGTGCCTGTCCGCAGGGACACCTGCAAGACGTTGACTGGCGTTGGTTTGTCCATCGGGACCGGGAGCGGGGCTCGGACGGCGGATTCTGCACCCGGCAGGCGGGAAAAGGCCGGCCGAACGATCCCCTGGGCGAGGACTGGAACACCGACCTGTACCTGCAGCAGCGCGGCACCAGCGGCGATCTGACCGACTATGTGGTGGGCTGCCGAAAGTGCGGGGATCGGCGCGGCCTTCAAGACCTTGCGGGGCCCGGCGTGGGGGCCTGTCGCGGCGAACATCCGCACCTGGGGCGCACCGCGCGCGAGGCGGGCAAGGAGGGCTGCAAGGGGGCGGGCCAGGACCGGAAGGGGGCACGCTTGCTGACCCGTACCGCCTCCCACGTCTATTTTCCCGTAATTATGAGCGCGCTCAGTATTCCCGATCCGGGGGCGGAGCTGACCAAGGCCATCAAGGAGCTGTGGAGCTACCTGGAGGTTGCAACCCCCGAAACATTGCCCATCTTCCTTCAGCTACCCGTTGTGGCCACCCGCCTGAAGGGCTACAGCCGGGAGGAAATCCTGGCGGAGCTACAAGGGCTGCGGCTGGGGGGTGTGGTCACGGAGTTACGCATTCGCGCAGTCGAAGATGCCGCCTTGGCCTCTGCCGAGGAGGAACGGCCGGGAGATCTTCCCAAACCCGGCACAATCTGGCACGCGCGAAAAGTGAAATTGGCCGGGCTGCCTTCCTTCATCGAAGAGGTAGTTTTGGTAAAGCACCTTACCGAAGTGCGGGCACAGGTGGCCTTCACGCGCATCGACGCCCATGTGGGGGACGCGGAGGGCGAGTACGAGCTTCAGCCCACGGCCGCACCACTGGCCACAGCGGCGGACTGGGTACCCGCAGTCAAGATTCAGGGTGAAGGATTTTTTGTACGGTTGAACGGTGCAACACTGGACCGGTGGGCGCAGCGCCCGGCGGTGGTGGCGCGGGCGGCGGCCTTTGCCACCGCCGAAAACGATGCAGCCCGGCGCGAGGGACGCCTGCCCAAACAGACAGAAGATATTCGGTTTTTGATGCTGCACACGCTGTCGCACATGCTGATCCAGAGTATCTCGCTGGAATGTGGCTACCCGGCATCGGCGATCCGGGAGCGGCTCTATTGCCATGCGGAGCCCGGGCCGGGCAAGGGCGGCGATGTACACACCCAACGTGCGGGGATCCTGCTCTTTACCGGAACCCCCGGGAGCGAGGGCACATTGGGCGGCTTGGTAGAGGTGGGTCGAAATCTGAATCACCACCTACGAAAGGCGGTGGAGCTGGGCATGTTGTGCAGCAACGACCCGGTCTGTGCGCAACATCGGCCGGACGATGGCCAGGAGGGGCGGCATCGGGAGGGGGCCGCCTGCCACGGCTGTGTGCTGATTGGGGAGCCCTCCTGTGAGCGCAGCAACCGGGATCTGGACCGAAGCCTGGTGGTGCCCACGGTAGAGGAGAAAGAAGCCGCCTTTCTGAAGGACTGGCTGGCGGATCTGAGCCTGTGAACCGGGGCGAGGCACTGGAGCGGCTGGCCGGTCTGGGGGCGGCGGAGCGGGAAAAGCTCCAGCGCCTGCTGCGCTCGGGGCGGCTGGAGGGGCGGAGCGGCAGTCTGAGCCTGTTCTTGTCCAGCCAGGGCATGCAGCGCCACACGGAGATGTTGAACGCGCTGCAAGGCTGGTCCTCCGCCCAGATTCTGGATTTTTTGGAGTGGAGCGGGGAGCGTGGAGGCGGTCAGCGTGTGGAGGTGGTCCGCACCCAACCGGCGGAGCTGGGCGAAGGGGTGGATACCTCGGTGACCCTGCGGCAGCTCTTTTTGCAGGCGGAGGAGGAGGTGTTGATTGCGGGTTTTCGGTTGACCGATCGAGAACTTTTTGAGCCGCTACGTCGGGAGGGAAAGCCCCTGCGGGTGCGTCTTTTTGTAGATATGGACCTTACAGTGGACGTGTACGGTCTGAAGCAGCGACCGGTCGATCCCCTGCTATGGCCCGCAAAGTGGCGACGGGACTTTTTGAGGTTGATCTGGCCCAAAGAGCTGCCCGAGCCAGAGCTGTACCATGCACCGCTGGGCTTGTTGCCCGGCACCTCCATGCACATGAAGACGGTGGTGGTCGATCGTCGGCAGTGGTTGGTGACCTCGGCCAACTTCACATCCAGGGGTCAGGCGCGCAATTTTGAGATCGGTGCGCTGATCCGCGACGAGGAGGCCGCCAGCCGGGTGTTGTTATGGTTTGAGGAACTGGTAGCGGGCGGTGTTTTTGTGCGGTGAACGTTATGTTGCACACCATGTGATAGGCAACGGGTATGGAGTTGGTTGCTGGAACCGAAGGCTCCACGTACGCTCCAAGTAACCGGCGCTCGTAAAGGACCAACCCCACGATGCGCATAACTTACGATGGCTATCGCGGGAGGTCAGCAAGTCGCCGGATCAAGTCCTCGACGGCGGGGCGTTCATCAGCGTCTTCTTTAACGCAATCTTCGACAATTTGTCTATAGCGAGGCTCTACTATGGCATCGGGGTCGGTACCGCCCGTCAACATCCAACAAAAAAGTTTTCCGACGGAATACACATCAGCGCTCACGTGAGCTTCAGCACCATTACGCTGCTCAGGAGACATGTAGCCGGGAGTACCGTAGCCCTGGAAGGTCTTACGTGTCATCAATCTGCCTGTGTTCTTGGCAATACCGAAATCTGCGAGCTTCCAAACCGGCGTTCCATC
>JBEIQS010000027.1:0-42740 GCA_040376425.1 Alphaproteobacteria bacterium
CTGGTGATGCCCGCGATGACCACCATCGCCATCGCCACGACGGTGGTCTCGGGCTGGCTGGTGGCGCAGTTTCAGCTCGGGCTGGACGGCTACCAGTACTTCCTTCTGGTCCAACAAACCCTTACCCCCCTGGATCTGATGGTGGCGCAGGTGAAGGCGCTCAGCTTCGGGGCGGTGATCTGCCTCGTCAGCACCTTCTGCGGCTTTGTGGCGCCCCGAGGTCCAGAAGGTGTAGGCCAGGCTACAAATACAGCGGTGGTGGTGTGCGCGGTGATCTCGGTCTCCATCAACTTTCTGATTTCGCAGGTGGCCTATGGCGGATAGTCCGGTGGTGCTGCGTGATGTACATAAAAGCTTCGGGTCGATGGTGGTGCTGGATGGGGTCAGTATGGACTTTCCGGCCGGGCAGACCACGGCGGTGATCGGGCCCTCGGGTACGGGAAAAAGTGTGCTTCTCAAGCATATTGTGGGCCTTCTGGAGCCCGACCGGGGAGAGGTGCTGGTTTTTGGCACCGATATGGCGCGGGCCTCCGAGTCGGCGCGCTATGCCGTGCGCAAGCGGCTGGGGATGCTCTTTCAGGATGGGGCGCTGTTCGACTCGCTGACGGTGGGGGAGAACATCGAGTTTCCGTTGGTACAACACCGCAAAGATATGAGTGCCACCCAGCGGCGGGAGCGGGTGGCAGAGGTGTTGAAGATGGTGGAGCTGCCCGGTATCGAGGGGCGGGCTATCAGCTCGCTTTCCGGAGGGCAGCGCAAGCGGGTGGGACTGGGCCGGGCCATCGTGCACAGCCCGGAGATGGTGCTGTTTGACGAGCCGAACTCCGGCCTGGATCCCATGACCTCCGATGCCATCGACCAGCTCATCGGGCACCTGAAGCGCAGCCTGGGTATCACCTTTGTCGTGATCACCCACGACATCGTAAGTACGGTGAACATCGCCGATCGGGTTGCGATGCTATATGGCGGAAAACTGGTGGCATGGGGCACCGTGCAGGAGGTGCTGCAGTCGCCCGAGCCGGTGGTCCGCCGCTTCTTTTCGCGCAACCTGCTGTTGCCGCCGGCGGCGTCGCCTTCGGGTGGGCCTGACTCTGTGCTCACCCCATCTTCTCATTCGGGTTAGCCTCCCCGGAATGGCTACTTCGCGGCGCTACGAATTGGGTGTGGGGGTCCTCCTGCTGGTGGGGATGGGGCTGTTTGGCTGGATGGCGCTGCAAGTCGGGGCGCTGCAGGGGCCGGGTCGCCACCTGCGGGTCAGTGCCCACCTCGACAGCGCCGCGGGCCTGACCACGGGCGCGGTGGTGAGCATCGCGGGGGTGCAGGTGGGGAGGGTGGAGAGCCTGAGTGTAGATTTTGATAGGGCAAAGTTAGTCCTTTCTCTGGAAGAGGATGCGCAGGTCCGTGCCGATGTAGGTCTGGCGCTGCGCGCCCGGTCGGTGCTGGGCGAGAAGTACATCGAGCTGGTCCCGCACTCGCGGGAGGCCCCTCTGCTGAAGGAGGGAGATGTAATCCAGAATACAACGGGTGCCTGGGAGATCGACCAGATGGTGAACCGGCTGGAGCCGATGTTGGCGGCGATGGACCCGGCATCCCTGCAGCAGCTCGGTGCCACACTCTCCGCGGCCATCGCCGAGGATCCCCAGCGTCCCACCCGCATGCTTCAGAATGCGGATCGCAGCCTGCAGAACCTCGCCCTGGCCTCGGAGGAGCTGCCCGGACTGATTCGCGAAGCCCGCGCCGGGCTGGCCTCGGTGCGGCAGGTGGCGGCTGAAGCCCGCCCGGTGATCCAGCGCGCCGATCAGACCCTCGTCGCCGTGCAGGCCCGTGTGGACGCGATCCCCCCCGAAGAACTCCCCGCCTTACTCGCGGATACCCGCGCGGCGGTGGGCCAGGCATCGGAGATGGTGGGGCAGCTCTCCGGCCACAGTGAGCAGATCGAGAACATCCTCTCCAACGTGGAGGAGATCGACAAGTGGGAGCTTCGACGCCTGCTTCGGGAGGAGGGGATTGTGGTGCGCATTCGGCCCTCCGAAGTGGTGGTCCCCCCGGAGGAGCAATCCGGGAACGCGTCCGCGGAGAAGCGTCCTTGAAGCGGGATTTTTTGTTCCTGGCGGCGTTGGGGGCGGTGCTGGCAATCCTGGGGGTGGTGCCGTTGGCCGACCACATGACCCAGCGGGTGCTGCTGCAGTGCCACGAGATCCCCTGGCTGGAGTTTTTCCGCCCCTTCAAAAATCCTCCCCCCATGGATGCCTGGGGGGTGCGGCCGATCTCGGTGTTCATCCTCAAAATCTACGAGCTCGCCTGGGGCAGCACGGCGGCTCCGCCCGGCTACGCGCTGTTTTTGCGATCCTGGGGGATCTTCCTCTGGTTCGGCTGGGCGGCGCGTGCCTGGCTGCACGAGCACGGCCAGGCGCGCTATGCCACTGTGGCGGCCGCCGCCTCCATGATGATCGCACCGACGCTGTTTTCGGCCTGGTACCTACCGGAATTTGATACGATGGGTGCCGCCGGGGTGCTGTGGGCGGGGGCGGTACTGGCCCGCGCCGAGACCCTGCGGTGGCCCACGGTGTTGAGCCTGATCCCCGCCTTGGGAGTGGCTTTTGGCCTGAAGGAAAGCTCGGCGCTCATGGCCTTTGCCTTCCTTTCCGCTGGGCTGGTCACCCACCTGGTGCGGCGCGAGCGGATGCAGGCTGAGCGCCACCTGCGGGTGCTGGTGGGGGCCACCCTGGTGTGGATGGTGCTCGCGGCGCCGTTGATGATGATGCAGAACGGAAACTCGGCCATGGCCGGGACCTGGTGGTTCGACCGCCTGCCGATTCTGGAGCACAACCTGGATCAGTACGTCTACCTGCTCGGTGCGCCGGGGGCAGCGCTGATCGCAGCGGGGGCGGCCGCGAAGGCCCTGAGTGTCCGGTGGGCGCACCTGGGCTGGGTTCCTCCCTTTGCGCTTGCCGGTTTATTGTTGGCTTCCCCGTTGGTGGTCTACTACTCCCACTACGAAGCCATCTACTACACCCCGCGCTACTTCCCTCTGGGCTTCGGGCTGCTTTTGTGCGCCGCGCTTGCCTGGCGCTGGCGGGACAACCGCGACATCGGCGCCAAGATCCCGCGCAGCTTCTTCTATGCCATGGGCATCTACGGGGCGGCCCTCATGGCCTCCCCCTCCGCCCGCGAAGACCTTGCATCCCGCATTTTCCTGGCAATGGCACCACTTTTGCATGCGCTGGCCCTGGAAGCGGCCGAGGGGCTGTATCGTAGCCTCCGGGAGGCAACCGTTCCCCGGCGCCTTCTCGGTCTGGGTGGCCTGGGGGTACTTTCTGTAAGCTGGCTATGGTACGCGCCGGCCTCGGCCTTCAACTTCACCCAGGACTGGCGGGCCCGCCAGGCCACCGAGTTTGATGGGCGCCAACAGTTGGCCCGGGTGGAGCTCAAGTCGGCCCTGGTGCTGTTCAACCACTATGTCCAGCTCGTCGGCGCCTATGAGCTGATGCAGTTCGGCGCCCCGGACCTGCGGCGGAGCACCGAGTTTCTCCAGGTCACCGCCTGGCCGGGCACCCATCGGCTGCCCGATGCGCACTGGGGAAGCCGGCGGGTGCTGGAGGATCTGTACCAGGAAGGCCAGCTCTTCTACCTCTACTACCTGACGCCCCACTCCCGGATGAGCGCCGAAGTCAACGCAAAGCTGGTGGGGGATCTGAGCTGGACGCGGCGTCCCTATGGGCTTTTCACTCCCTATGACTACCAGCCGGGGGTGGCGGTTGCCGTGCCCCCAGAGGACATCCCCGTCTACAACGGTGCACCGGCTTGGAACCGGATGGAAGAGACGCGGATCACCACCTACAGCAGTGAAACCTCGTTCCTACTCTGGATTTTTCAGAACCGAGGCCAGAAGCTCTTTGCCTCCAGCCGGCCCTACCTCCAGCTTCCCGGCATGATCACCGAGCTTCCGCTGCGGCTGTTGAGCGGAATCCCCATCGTAGAGTCCTACGACTATCGGCAGGAAACCTGGCGTATGCTCAACCCCCGTCCTCGGCCCCGACCGGCCGGTCAGCCCGGTCCCGCGACCGGTCCCGGGAGCGGTCCGGCGGGCCCTCCGCAGGGCCCCGGCCCTCAGGGCGGCTCTCCGGGCGGGCCTCCGCCGGGAGCTCCGAGCGGCCCTCCGAGCGGGGCTCCGGGCGGCCCTCCGAACGGGGCGCGTCCGTAGCCGGGCCCTTCTCCTCGTCGGTCAGGCGCTTCAGGTGGATCGACGCCCTGAATTCCACCGAGTAGTTGGTTGCGAGGTTGTGCAGGTCATCCTTCAGGCCCAGCTCCTCCACATAGTTGCGCACCTCTCGCGCAACGGCGCGAACAATCTCGGTTTTTGCCCGGTCGCTGGTATCCAGGATCGCGCCCAACGCCTCGCGTGCCTCCATGCGGATGGGCTTCCCCTCGTCCAGCTCCCCCAAAATGCGGCGCCCCAAGCGGCGAAAGCGGCCGGTCTTCTTTTCTTCTTCGTGGTCGTGGCTGTCTGGCATGGGGGCATTGTAGCATATCGGCACCACTGCGCCGCTTCGGCGCACGGGCACGTTGAAGCAGCCCCGGCTACCTTTGTCCCTGTGTTGTTGCTGCTGCCACTGGCCTTTGCGGGGGTGCCCTTTCGGCTGCCACCCGGGGAAGATCCCCGGCTGTGGCTGCCTGCCTTTGAGCTGGGGGATTTTGAACCCGGCGGCGCTGAGTCCACGGTAGAGCTGGTGGCCGGGCCGCAGATATGGGAGTTGCGGGTGCACGACGGGCGTGGAGGCGTTCGCAGTGCAACCGTACCCGCTCCGGCAGATATGCGAGGAAGGGAGGATGTGATCTTGCTCGCATCCTCCCTGCTGCGGCCGCTGACGCCGCGCGATCCCTGGGAGGTGAAAGCCCCGGAGCCCGCCGCCGTTCCGGAAGAGCTGGTGCTCACCTTCCCCCGGGCGACCTGGGAGGGCTTGGAGACGGCCCCGGACATGCCCGCCGTGGGGGAGGCGAGCAGTCTGGTTGTGACATGGCCCGCACTTCGGCTAATATGGGAGGAACGTCCTGGAATATCTCTGGATCAGCGCGTAGTGGTGCGCCCGGGCTTTGAGCCGGCCTTGGCGGTGGGCGTAGAGGTCAGCACTCAGCTTGTCCCCGGGGCGGTGATCTCCGCCCAGCTCCGGTGGCAGGGCAGCGCCACACTGCGGGCGCGGCCCACCGCCCGGATGGGCGCACTCAGCCAGGAGCTGGGGCTTTGGTGGGTCCCTGGCCGGCTGCGGCTGGGATTGACCGCCGGGATCGCTGAACGTTGGTTCAGTGATGGCGGTCTTGCTTTGGGTGTTTTTCCAGTGGGAGTGGTTGGTACCGGCTTGGGGTTGGCCCTTCCGCTGCGCTCGGGGGTGGTCCTGCTGCCGCAGGCGGCCGCCCGACTGGACCTGGCGGATGGGGACATTGCGCAGGGTACCTTGGTGATCGCAGAGGTGTTTCCTCTCGAATTCACAGCCGGACTTGCCATTCAGCTTCGACTTCGTGGCTGGGGTGATCCTTTTTTGTCCCCCGGAGCACCCTGAGCACAGATGGCCGACGCCCACACCACTGCTCTGTTCCTGGCGGCCCGCGACGGCAACCCGCGCGCGCGGGAGGACCTGTGCAGGCGCTGGCTTCCCGCCGTGATGCGATGGTGTTTGCGTATGGGGGGCCCGTCGGTGGATGCGGAAGATGTCGCCGCTGACGTTTTTGTTACAATGTTGCCTCGCCTGGAAAAGTTGCGGGAGCCGGAGGCCTTTGAGGCCTGGCTGTATGGCATCACCCGGCGCACCCTGGCCGCCCACCGGCGCCGTGCCTGGGTACGTCGCTGGGTGCCCGGTTTTTTTTCGGACCCGGACGACCCGGAAGCACGCCCGGATCGGCGGGCCGAAAGCCGGGACACCAGCCGCCGGGTGCAGCAGGTGTTGGAGGAGCTGACCGACAACCAGCGCGAAGTGCTGGTGCTCTGCGATGTAGAAGGCCGCACGGATGAAGAAGTGGCGCGGCTCTTGGAAATCCCTGTAGGTACCGTAAAAAGTCGCCTGAGGTTGGCAAGGGCCGGCTTCAGGCAGGGCTGTACGCGGCACGCACTGGTGGAACCCGTGCTGCTGCCCAGTCCAGGAGGAAAGTGATGGAGTCTCTTGAACAATTCCGTCGGGATACCGAACCCACCCCCCAGAGTCTGAGCCGGGTGGAGGGGCGGGTTTTTTCCGCTCCACAGCCCCGAAGCTGGGGAATCCCAATCCTGGCGGCCTGCAGCTTGGGTCTGGCCGGCCTGCTGGCCTGGGCCCTGGGACCCGCAGCCGAGATCCCCGAAGCCGAGCTATCGGCCCCGGTTGCCGTGCACGCCGCTGCCCCCCCGGAGGCCACGGCCTTGGCGGGAGAGGAGGGGCGGACCACGATTTTGGACGGGAAGGTGTCGCTGGTGTGGAAAGGACGGGGAAGCCTGGGCGGCGCGCGTCTCAGTCCGGTGGTGGAGTGGGATCGAGGCACCGTAGAGGTAGAGGTTGAGCCCAAGCAGGGTATTCAGCTTTCCGTACAAACGCGCGAAGCGATGGTGAAGGTGGTGGGAACCGGCTTTGAAGTCCGCCGCGACGTGCAGGGGACGGCGGTGTTCGTGCGTCACGGCATGGTGGAGGTCACCTGCGCCGATGGCGGGCCGTCGGTGCTCATCGGTGCCGGGCAGCAACGCCTCTGCGCCCCCACCACAGCCGTGGGAATGTTGGCACGGGCGCGGGCACGGCAGAGTGCCGGCACCCCCGCCGCCGAGCTGTTGCCCCTGGTGGAGCAGGGACTGGGCGCGGCCGATCCATCCGACGTGGTGGAGGGCGAGCTGAACGTGATGAAGGTGCAGTTGCTCCAGGAGCTGGACCGGAAGGCCGAGGCACTGCAGACGGCAGAGCGCTATCTCCAGAACCCCTCCGCCCCCCGCATGGTGGAGATGCACCGCGTGGCGGCTGCGTTGGGGATGGCAACGGGCGGTTGCGACGCAGCAAAAGCGCATTTGCGCGTTTTGCAGAAAATGGAGCCCAAGGTATCCGAATTGCGACAACTGGCGGCCTGTGTCAGGGGCGAGTCAAAAGAAGAGGCCACTTCGGCCCTTGAACTGGCGCTGACGATGACCGATACTAAGGAGGAGCGCGCTGCCATCCGGGCGGAGCTGCGTTCCGGGAAGTAGGTGTCGCTACTGGTATTGCTCGCCTGTGCCCCCTACACGGTTCAGCTTCCGCTGGCCTGGGAGGAGGACGTGCAGCCGGGTGCAGCGCGCGGCGTCAGCAGCGACACCGAGTTGGTGTTTGATGCGCTGATCAATGCCGACGGCACCTTCGGCCAGGATCAGGTGCTCAGCATCCGGAACGAAGGCGGACGGCCCCTCCAAATCCTGGGCTGGTCGATCGAGGAGCAGCAAGCGGTCAGCGGTGGCAGCCCTGGCCTGGTCTTTTCGGCGAGCGAACCGGGTACCCGCCTGTTGGAGCCGGGAGATGCCACCACCCTGATCGTGTCTTTTGATCCGGTCGACACCCAGCCGCGCGAAGCCATGCTGCGGATTGCCACCACCGATCCTGAGCAGCTCGAGCAGCACGTACGGCTGCGCGGAGAGGCGCGTGGCCCAAAGCTGATGGTGGACCTCCAGAATTGCGCGATGGAAGAGGTGCCCGCCGGCTGTAGCCGCTCCTGTACGCTGGCGGTGCGGACCCGCGGCAAAGCAGAATTGCGGGTGGACAGCCTTCAATTGGATGGTCACGCCGTCGCTTTGGCACCGGTGGCGCCGCTGCCGTGGTACATCGCCCCTGGCGGAGATCTGCCGATTCAGCTCTCTTTTTCGCCGGAGGATGCGGTCGATCATCCGATCGGCATCACCCTGCAAAGCAACGACCCGGTGCAGCCCCACACGGTGGCCGAGCTCCCGGCCTCCAGTCCCGGCAAGCTCTACGCCCGAGAGTCCTCGCTCTTGAGCGGGGGCGAGGTGGACATTCTGGTGGCCGCCACGGCCGACGAGCCGATGCGCGACCACCTCTCAGATTTCCTGTCTTCCGCCCCGGATCTTCTGGATCTGCTGGAAACGGCGGGAGCCGATTTCCACCTGGCGGTGGTCGAGCAGGATGGCGGCTGTATCGTCGGGACCGCGACGGCTGTGGTTCCAGATTCACGGGCAGCGCAACTGGATCTTTTAGAGCAGATGCTGCTGGAACCGATGGCAGGCAGCCAGAGCCGGTCCGGGCTGCTGCTCTCCACTCTGGCCTTGTCCTCTCGTAATACCGATCCGGGTGGTTGTAACTATGGTTTCCGCCGGACGGGCGTGCCGTTGGCCGTCGTCGGACTCACCGACGGGCCCGAAGCCTCTGGTGTGCCCTGGCAGCAGCACCTGACCACGCTGCAGAAGCTGGCGGATGCCCCCCTGTCTGTGCACGCCTTTGCCGGCGAGGTGCCTTCGGCCTGCTCGGACATCGCGGCAGGGTTGGGTTGGTTTGAGGCCACCATGGCCACGGGTGGAAGCTTCCACTCCCTCTGCGAGCCTGCGGCCACCGGCGTGGAGGGGTTGGTGGCGGCGATCCTCCCCGATCGCAGCGTAGTGGAGATGGAGGGCACGCCGGTGCCGGCCAGCCTCGAAGTGGTGGTGGATGGTCGCGAAGTGGTAGGAGGCTGGCGCTACGATGCCGACAGCAATGCGGTGGTATTTGACGCCGATCAGGCTCCGCATTTCGGCTCGATGATCGACCTTTCCTATCAGGTGGCTTCGGTCTGCGAATAGCAGGCGAAAATCCCGCCCGCGTCTGATGCGACCGGCGCAGGCTTCTGCTATGGTGAGCGGGCCGAAAAGGGTGCCCCACGTCTGCCCATTCCCAAAACCAGGCTTCGTCGTCCCGGCCCGCGGTCGGGGAGAGGTCGCCGCAGCCGTCGGGACCCGAGCTACGCCAGCCCCGGGGAAACGCCGCCCGGCAAGAGGAGATTGCCCGGCGGGGGCAGGAACAGGACGGGATGGGGGGCGGCGGATCGGGAAGCAGTCGGCCCAAGGGGTGGGGAAAGGTTCTGGGCAGCCACCGGGGGGTGGTGGCCTACAGCAACGGCGGCGGCGGATCCAGCTACTACGAGTCCGGCACCTACGGGCACAAGTACCAATGTGTGGAGTATGTAAATCGCTTTGCAGTGGAGGCGCTGGGTCTCGGGAATATGAAAGGCACGGGCAACGCCATCGACTACGCGGGCTCTGGCCGGAAGGGCTTGAACTGGGTGGAGAACGGCTCAGGGGCCTACATTCCGGACGATGGTGACATTCTGGTGATTGGCGGTGGAAAATATGGGCATGTCGCTGTGTGTACCGGCGGTGGCACCAGCGGAATCAACTTCATCCAGCAGAACACCTGGTCCGCCAAAGACAGCCTCGGCGTCAAAAAATCGGGCGGAAAATATGCGGTCAATCCTTGGGCGGGGCGCCCCGTATTGGGCTGGCAGTCACGACGGAAGCCGAAGGCGGTGGGGACCAGCCAGCCCAGCACCGGCGAGGGCAGCACCCAGTCCGAAGGAAGCAGCAGCGGAACCACCCTGCGCCACACGGTGCGTGCGGGCGAGACCCTGTGGGGAATCGCGGAACGGTACCTTGGCGATGGAAGCCGCTATCCCGAGATCGCCTCCGCAAACCACCTGGCCAACCCGTCGGTGCTTCGGGTGGGGCAGGTATTGACGATTCCGGGCAAAAAAGCCGCGAGCAAGGCGAAGGAAGAGCCAAAGAAGACGGTAGAGGACAGCCCCGCTGCGCAGACCCCCGCCACCGGCGGGACCGCCGGTGAAAGCAAGACCGGGGAAGCCAAGGTCGAGGAACCAAAAACAGAGGTCACACCTTCAAAAACAGATCCGGTTCCGACCAGGATCGTGGACCATGACGCTGAGCTGGGCAGCTTCAGCGGCCTCGGAGCCCTGAGCCGGGGGGTGGCGGCCTGGTTCCGGCGCTTGAGCGGCGAGCGGGCCACCGGTCGGCTCGGAGCGACACTGAAGCTGGCGGGCATCGCCGAAGTGGACGTGGACCTTGACTTTACGGCGAGTCGGGCAGGCTCCAACTGGCGGGTACAGAGCGACTGGCAGCTTCGGCTGGCCCGCGTCCTGTTCTGGTCCATGGGGAAGCAGAAGCCGGGCTTCCGCGTCAAGGGGCTGTTGAACATCCAGGGCAAGGCCGGGCAGGAGAGCTTCAAGCTGCTCTCCGTCGGCCTGCTGCCCCAGCTCGAGGCCCGCTACCCTGCCGTGGCCAAGGCTCTCTCCGAGAAGAAGTGAGCGTAGCCGGACGGGATGGAGCGCGCCGATGCCGGACCGCCTCCCCCTTCCACGGGTCCCTCAGTTCAGGGCGTAGGGCTCGGCCAGGGTAAAGGGAGCGATCACGGCGTCAAAACGCTCGCCCCGCGCGTTCACCATCTGGTAGGTGCCGTGCATGGTGCCCACTGCAGTGCCCAAGGGACAGCCGCTGGTGTATTCGAACGACTCTCCACTTTTCAGAATTGGCTGGTGGCCCACCACCCCGGGCCCCTTCACCTCTTCCACGCGGCCGGTGGCGTCGGTGATGATCCAGTGGCGGGACAGTAGCTGTACGGTTTCAGGTCCCTCGTTCTGAATACGTACGTGGTAGGCGAACATCCACAATCCAGCCTTGGGGCTCGATTGATCCGGAAGGAAGTCAGGCGACACGCGGACGCGTACGCCGCGGGTGAGGTGATCAGACAATTTCAGCTCCAGGAGAACCTTATAACCCCCGCGTCAAGCGCGGAAAAAGTCTGTTGTGGTAGGCGGCCATGCAGCCCCACCGCTTCCCTTGGCGGCAAAGGCGCGATAGTCTCCCTGCGCCGTGGAGTCGATGTGACCAGCGATCAAGCCGAACCGACCCTGCCCCCCCAGTCCAGCCTGCCGCCGATCACGCGCGACGGGCTCTTGGCGCTTTTCCGCCAGATGCTCCTGATTCGCCGCGTCGAGGAGCTTGCTGCGAGGGCCTATACCCAGCGGAAAATCCTGGGCTTTTGCCACCTCTACATCGGTCAGGAGTCGGTCGCGGTCGGTGCCGCAGCGGCCTGCATTCCCGAGGACCACTGGGTCACCGGCTACCGGGAGCACGGCCAGGCCATGGCAAAGGGTGTCAGTGCGCGCGCGCTGATGGCCGAGCTCTATGGCAAGGCGACGGGGGCTTCGCATGGTCTGGGTGGGTCCATGCATATCTTCGATGCCTCCGTGAATTTCATGGGTGGCTACGGCATCGTGGGTGCGCATGTGCCGCTGGCCGCCGGGGTGGCCTGGGGACTGAAGCAGCGCAAGACGGGCGGTGTGGCCGTCTGCTTCTTTGGCGATGGTGCGGCACACCAGGGCGCGTTCTTTGAAGCGCTCTGTCTCGCACAGCTTTATTGTCTGCCAGTTGTGTTTGTTTGCGAAAATAACTACTACGCGATGGGTACCTCCATCGACCGGCAGAGCTACCTGACCGACATGTCCCTGCGCGGTCGTGGGGTGGGCATGGTCCACGAGCAATTCCAAGCCTTCGACGTGGAATTGGTCCGCGATCGGATGGGCGCAGCCGTGGAGTGGGCGCGTTCTGGAAAGGGTCCGGTGATTTTGGAGGCCGTGACCTACCGCTTCCGCGGACACTCCATGTCCGACCCTGCCAAATACCGAAAGGACGGCGAGCTGGAACAGAAGAAGCTCACCGACCCCCTGCTGATCACCGAACAGCGGCTCAAAGAGGCCTTTGGCGTCAGCGACGCCGAGCTGGACAGCCTGCGTGCCGGCGTAGACGCCGAGGCCGAAGACGCCGTGCAATTCGCGGAAGAGTCGCCCATTCCCGATCCTTCCCGCCTCTACGACTACATCTACGCCCCGAGCGGGAGCTGAGGAAACCATGCCACTGATCCAGATGCGTGAAGCACTGCGCCAGGCGATGAGCGAGGAGATGCGCCGGGATCCGACCGTCTTCCTGATGGGCGAAGAAGTTGCTTATTACGACGGTGCCTACAAGGTCTCCCAGGGGATGTTGGCAGAGTTCGGCCCGGACCGGGTGGTGGACACCCCGATCTCGGAAAATGGCTTTGCCGGCTTGGGAGTCGGTGCCGCCATGGCGGGCATGCGCCCGATTATCGAGTTTATGACCTGGAATTTCTCTCTGGTCGCCTATGATCAGGTCATCAATTCCGCCGCACGCATCTACCAGATGAGCGCGGGTACCTACAAGATGCCGATGGTTTTTCGCGGCGCCAATGGCCACGCCGAAAACCTCGCCTCCCAGCACTCCACCGCAGTGGACAGTATCTACGCCCACTTTCCCGGCCTCAAGGTGGTGAGCCCGTCCACTCCCTACGATGCCAAGGGCCTGCTGAAGAGCGCCATCCGCGACGACAATCCGGTGATCTTCCTTGAATCCGAGCTGATGTACGGCTTCAAGGGTGAAGTTCCCGAAGAAGAATACCTGATTCCTCTCGGCAAAGCCGACATCAAGCGGGATGGGACCGACCTGCTCATCGTCTGCTGGGGCAAACACGTGCATACCTGCCTCCGCGCTGCGGAAGAGCTCGCGAAGCAGGGCATTTCCGCCCTGGTCCTGGATCTTCGCACCCTGCGTCCGCTGGACCACGAGGCCCTGTTCGCGGGGGTCGCCAAGACCCACCGCGTGGTGGTGGTGCAGGAAGGCTTCCCCTACGCCGGGGTGGCCGCTGAAATCATTGCCCGCATCCAGGAGTCTTGCTTTGACCTGCTGGATGCACCTATCGTGCGGGTAACCAATCGCGATGTTCCCCAGCCCTATGCCACCAACCTGGAAAAGCTGGTCATCATCACCGCTGAGCGCGTGATCGATGCGGCCCTCACCGTCGTAGGGAGGAAGTAGCATGCCCTCTTTCTTTCTGATGCCTCAGGCCACGCCCACCATGACCTCCGGGGTCTTGGGGCGCTGGGTGGTTGCCGAGGGGGCCGTCGTGAGTCCCCAGACCGTGCTGGCGCAAGTGGAGACCGACAAAGCCACGATGGACGTCGAGATTTTCGACAAAGCCGTGATGCTGAAATTGCTGGCCAAGGAAGGGGACGAAGTGCCCGCCAGCTTCCCCATCGCCATTGTGGGCGAAGCGGGCGAGGACATCTCCGGCCTTCTGGCTGAATATGCCAAGATGAAGGCCGCCTCTGGCGCTGCACCTGCCGCGGAAGCTCCTGCGCCGGCCGCGCCGGTGGTGGTGGCGCCGGTGGCGCCGGCACCCGTCGCCGCCCCTGTGGTAGCGGTAGCTCCCGTCGCTCCTCCCGCTCCGTCGGTCAGCGCCCCTGGCGAGGTGGCACCCGTCCAGTGGATGGGGAAGAAGCTGGACTCTTCGGTGATGGAGATCCGTGGCCGCTACACGGTGGCGGGCCCGAGGATCGTCGCCTCGCCGCTGGCCAAGGCCATGGCCACGGATCAGGGCGTGGACCTGCGCAAGGTGAAGGGTAGCGGTCCGGGCGGCCGAATCGTGGCCGAGGATGTGGAAAAGGCGGCAAAGGCGCCCGCCGCGCCGGTGTCCAGCCGTCCGGTGGACAGCAGCGTCCGGGTCACCCAGATGCGGAAGACCATCGCCCGCCGCCTGACCGAAGTCCACCAGCAGGTTCCTGTATTCTATCTTACCGTTTCCTTGGATGCGGCCGGTCTGGTCGCTCTCAAGGACCAGGCTTCCGCCCGCAACACCAAGATCTCCTACAACGACCTGGTGTTGAAGGCGGTGGCCCGCGCGCTGCGCGATGTCCCCGAGTGCAATGCCGCATGGCAGGGCGATAGCATTCTACGGCGCGCAACCGTGGATATCGGCGTGGCGGTGGCGCTGCCCGAGGGCCTGATCACCCCGGTGGTGCGCGATGCGGACCGCAAGGGTGTGGCCGAGATTGCGGCCGAAGTGCGCACGTTGGCGGGCAAGGCCAAGGAGGGCAAGCTGCTCCCCGAGGAGTACACTGGCGGCAGCTTCACCGTGTCCAACCTGGGCATGTTCGGCATCGAGTCCTTCACCGCCATCCTGAACCCGCCCGAGGCGGCGATCCTGGCCGTGGGTGGGGTGGAGCAGGTTCCCGTCGTGGAAGGGGGGAAGCTTGCGGTAGGCTGGCGGATGAAGGCCACCATGACCTGTGATCACCGGGTGATCGACGGGGCCCTGGGCGCCCGCTTTTTGCAGGCCTTCCGCGCCTATATTGAAAGCCCCGCTCTTCTGGTGCTTTGATGGCTGAGATCTTTGATGTGGCGGTGATCGGCTCCGGCCCGGGCGGCTATGTGGCGGCGATCCGCGCCCAGCTCAACGGCCTCCGCGCCGTGTGTATCGAGAAGGAGAAGCTGGGCGGCGTCTGCCTGAACTGGGGCTGCATTCCCAGCAAGGCCCTGCTGAAGGCTGCGGAGCACCACCTCTTTCTTCAGGAGGAAGCAGCGGACTTCGGCCTCCGGGTCGATGGCCACGGTTTTGACTGGACCAAGGTGATCGCCCGCTCCCGGAAGATTGCCGACCAGTCGGAGAAGGGGGTGCGCTTCCTCTTCAAAAAGTATGGGGTCACCCAGCTTTCCGGCACGGCCACCATCGTGGGCCCCGGGCAGCTTCGTGTGGGCGACCAGCAGGTGCAGGCCAAGAACATCATCGTCGCCACCGGCGCACGAGCCCGCACTTTTCCCGGCATTCAACCCGATGGAGAGCGGATTCTGACCTACCGCGAAGCCATCGTGCTCGCCCAGCAGCCCCGCTCCATCGTGATCCTGGGATCAGGCGCCATCGGCTGTGAGTTCGCCTGGTTTTATGCGGCCTTTGGCACCAAAGTCACCGTGGTGGAGGGCCTGGACCGGCTCACCCCGCTGGAGGATGCGGAGATCTCCGCCGAGCTGGCCAAAGCCTTCAAAAAGCGCGGGATCGAGGTGATCACCGGCAAGCTCTGCAAGGGTGTGGAGCGGGTCGGCGATGGCGTTCGGGTATTGTTGGCCGACGGCACGGAGTTGAACGCCGACTATTGCCTCGCCGCGCTGGGCATCGCCCCCAATTCGGAGGGGCTGGGCCTGGAGACGGTGGGCGCCAAGCTCGGAAAAGGCGGCTTTGTGGACCATGATGCCAACTTCCGCTGCGGGGAAGGCACCTATGTGGTGGGCGACGTGGCGGGGCCCCCCGCACTGGCGCACACCGCCTACATGGAGGCGCATGTCTGCATCGACCGGATCGCCGGAAAACATACGGCTGATGTGGACTATGCTAACATGCCCGCCGCCACCTACTGCCAGCCACAGATCGCCTCTGTGGGCCTGACCGAAGCGCAGGCACGCGCCAAGGGTCTGGAGATTCGGGTGGGTCGCTTTCCCTTTTCGGCAAATGGCAAGGCGCGCGGGGTGGGGCACACCGAGGGGCTGGTCAAGGTGGTGCTCGGCGCCAAGTACGGCGAGATCCTGGGTGCCCACATCATCGGCCACGACGCCGCCGAGCTGCTGCCCAACTTTGTGATGGCGCGAAGCGCCGAAGTCACCGCCGAACATTTTCTGCACACCGTCCATGCCCACCCCACGATGGGGGAGGCGATGTACGAAGCCGTGGCGGTCGCCATGAACCAGAGCTGCCACATCTGAGGGCCCCATGTTCGTTGGCATGATCCACCTGCAAAGCCTGCCCGCAGGGCCACGCCCCTCGGAAGGCTTTGCCCGGGTGATGCGCGCCGCCATGGAGGATGCGCAGGCCCTGGCGGAGGGGGGAGTGGATGGGTTGATCCTCGAAAATTTCGGGGATGCGCCCTTCCCGGCGGGCCCGGTAGAGCCCCATGTGGTGGCCTTTGCGGCCATCGTTGCGGCGCGGGTGAAGGATTTGTATCCCCGACTACATGTTGGGGTAAACCTGCTTCGAAACGATGTCTATGGCGCCATGGGTGCGGCTGCGGCGGCGGGGGCCGACTTCGTGCGGGTGAACGTCCACGCGGGCGCCATGCTCACCGATCAGGGGATTCTGCAGGGGGATGCCCACCGCAGCCTGCGCTACCGTCGCGAGCTGGGGGTGCCGCTGCGCGTGGCCGCCGATGTGTTGGTCAAACATGCCGTCCCGCTGGGACCGGTGGAATTGGGTAGTATTGCGGCCGATACCTATCGGCGCGGCGGGGCCGACATGCTGGTCGTCACCGGCCAGGGTACCGGCCACGGCGCCGATCCGGCACGGGTGGAGATCGTGCGCGCGGCGGTGCCGGAAGCACCGATCTGGGTGGGCTCCGGGGTCACGCTGGAGAGTGCACGCATGTGGCGGCGCCTGGTGCAGGGCGCCATCGTCGGCACGGCGCTGCACCAGGATGGCAACATCGCGCTGCCCATCGACCGGGAGCGCGTGCGCGCCATGGTGGCTGCCTGGACTGAATGAGGCTTCATTCAGTCTCTGAAAAAAGGCCTGTCAACCCAGTAATTCTTCCAGGACTTGCAGGATACGGGTATGTTCTTCCGGCAGGCCCGTCGTAATGCGGAAGTAGGCATCGTGCCGGTAGGGCCCGAAAGGGGCGATGGCCTTGATGCGGATACGGCGTACGGCCAGCTTCTCCGCCAGCTCGGCTCCCGTTCGGATGCGGGCTCCTTCGTTCAGGCGACAGAGCAGGAAGTTGGTCAGGGAGGGGAAGACCTGCACGCCGGGGAGGCGCTCCAACCCACGTGTCAGCTCGGCGCGGGCGGCGGCGGTGTTCTGCCGGATAAAGGCAAGATGGTCCGGATCTTCCAGCGACGCGATGGCCAGGGCCTCCTGTAGGCCCCCCACCCGGTAGTCGGTCAGCGGCTCGGACTGCTTGCGCACCACCTCGGGGTTGCCGATCATGTAGCCGATGCGCGTGGCAGCAAGGCCATAGGCAAAAGAGAAGGTACGACCGACAAAAAGATTGGGGAAACGCGGCACCAGGTCGGAGACGGAGATCCCCAGGGAGGGGTCCGCATATTGAATGTAGGCTTCGTCCACCCAGAAGAGGGTGTCCGGGAATTCTCCGGCCAGACGTTCAATATCGGCGCGGGGCAGGGTGACCGTGCCGCTGGGGTTGTTGGGGTTGACCACGTAGACCACGCCCGGGTGCTTCTGGAGGCGGCGCCGCAGCTCCGCCGGGTCCAGGGCGAAGTTGTTTTCCGGGGTCACCTCGATCAGCTCCACCTTCAGCCCCTGAAGAATGGCCTTGGCAGGAACCTTTTCGTAGGTGAGTGTGGGGCTGATGATGGGGCAGCCGCTCTTGAACAGCAGGTGGCGCAGGATGCGCAAGGGCGACGATAGGATCTTCTGCTTGATCAACGCCGGGATCACCTGCTTCAAAATCGGGCCGGAGCCGTTGTGCACAAAGATGTGGTCGGCGGTCACCCCGTCGACCTTGGCGATGGCCTGGCGCAGCGGCAGGTTGTCCGCAGCCGAGTAATTGCGAAGACCCGTGGGGTGAGCGTAGTTCTGAAGGACCTTTATGGCACCACCCGCCATGTAGGTGCCATCGTTTAGCCCCAAGTTCAGGATTCCATCTCTCGGCGTGGCTTGGCTCCCATCCATTTTTCATCTCTCTCGCGCGCGTGTTTAGCACAGCAGCGGAGCAAAGTCAGAACAATTGCGAAAGGGTGTAGTCCACCCGGCTGCAAGCGCCCCTGGTGCGTCGTGCGGCGGGGCGCCGCTGCGATAGAAGGTGGGATGTCTACAGCGCAGACCGTCTGGATCACCGGCGCATCTTCGGGTATTGGGGCGGCGCTGGCACGTGCCTGGGCGGCCACCGGTGCCTCGCTCATCCTCTCCGGGCGGCGCCAAGAGGCCTTGGAGCAGGTGGCGGCCGCCTGCGCGCCGGCACAGTGCTTCGTTCTTCCCTTTGAAGCGACGGACTTCGGCGCCATTCCTGCCATCGTGGCGCAGGCCATTGCCTGGAAGGGGCGCGTGGACATCCTGGTGAACAACGCCGGCATCAGCCAGCGCTCCCTGGCCGTGGATACGGAGCTGGCCACCTACCAGCGGTTGATGGATGTGGACTACTTCGGGCCCGTCGCGCTGACTCAGCAGCTCCTTCCTCATTTTGTGCAGCGGGGCAGTGGTCGGGTGGTGCAGATTGCCTCGGTGGCGGGCAAGGTGGGGGTTCCCTTGCGCAGCGGCTACTGTGCGGCAAAACACGCCTTGATCGGCTATTCGGATGCTCTCCGTGCCGAGCTGGCTCCGCACGGTGTCCAGGTCCACGTGGTGATTCCCGGCTTTGTCCGCACCGAGATTGCGAAGAATGCCCTGCGGGCGGGCAAGGGCATCGGGGGCGAGGACCCGGTGGACAACGGCATGGACCCTGGCCGTGCAGCCACGGCCATCCTTCGCGGTATCCAGCGCGGATCGCCGGAGATTCCCGTGGGGGAGGGGAGAGAGATGGCGGCCCTCTGGTTGCGCCGGCTGTGGCCGGGCCTGCTCTTCCGCCAGGTGGCACTGGGGACCAAGCCGTGATTACCCTGCTGCTTCCGACTCTCTGGGCGGCCGAGCCCTGCGTGGAGCCCTGCACCAAGACCCACTTCGTCGCCCTCCCAAATGTAGGCTACGATACCGATGATGGCCTCGGTTTTGGCGGACGCCTGGAGCTGACCCGCGTGCGGGAAGGGGTGGACCCCTACCTGTTGTCCCTGGTGGTCCAGGGTTTCGCCACCCTCAATGGCTATCACCACCATCGCATCCGCCTGGATCTTCCTCATCTTCCCGGCGAGCACCGCCTGACCGCCTTCCTTGCCTTTCGCATGTGGCTGAACGACGGCTACTGGGGAATGGGCAACGGTGCAATTCGGGAAGAAGAGAGAGAAAGCGACTTTTACCACTACAGTCTCCTCCAACCCTACTCCCGCATCACCCTTTCGCGGCGCATCGCCGGACCCTGGTCCGCCTTTGTGGCCCTGGAGGGCAAGTGGAGTCGGGTCACGACGGAGACCGTGAGTTTATTGGCGGAAGAGAAGCCCTATGGGATGGACGGGGGCCTGTCTGTACAAGTGGTGTCCGGCGTTCGGTGGGACACCCGGCAACCGGAGGTGACCCCGGAAGAAGGGGGCATGGTGGAGCTGGCGCTGCGCGGCGCACCGCCGCTGGGCCCGGCGGGGCAGGGAGCCTTCCTGGGGATCTTCGGCTCGGTACGCGGCTTCTGGCAGGTGTTTCCCCGGCTGAACCTGGGCGCGCGCACCATGGCGGAGTACCTGTACGGCGAGGTGCCCTTCTATGAGATGGTGCACTGGGCCGGCTGGATGCCGGTGGCGGGCATGGGCGGCGCGGACACGCTGAGAGGGGTTTCCTTCGGGCGTTTTCATGGTCCCGGCAAGTGGGTGCTCAACACCGAGGCGCGCATCGACGTGGTCGAGCACCTGCTCTTCCGGCGCTCCATGCGCTGGCAGCTTGTGCCTTTTGCCGATGTCGGGGCGGTTTTTGGCGTGGCCGAGGCCGAGCGTTCCGCCGACGCACCCGCCGTGCCGCTGCATCCCGGCGTGGGCGGCGGAATCCGCGCCATCTTCGACACCACGCTGGTCGGGCGCGTCGACCTGGCCTGCGGCTGGGACCCGGCCACCCGCGACGGTGCACTGGCGCGCCGACCGGATCTCGGGGTCTACGTGGTCTTCGACCACACCTTTTAGGCCCTACTTCACCCAGATCGGAGAGGACCAGGCCCGGTTGCCGTCCTGCTGGCGGATCCGCAGGTAGTAGATGCTGCCCGCCTTGGGGTTGGCCTCGGTATAGTCCAGCTTGACCCGAAGCTCATCGCGGGGGGCCGCCGACCAGGCCACCCCCCAGCTCTGGCCGTCCCAGCGCACCAGCTCCAGGCTCTCCAACATCCCGGTACCCGCCACCGTACCGGTGAAGTGGAGGCTGCCGTCTGCCGCCACGGTGCTGCCCATGGAAGCCCCGTCGGCATAGAAGTGCATCAGAATGCGCTCCCCGGTGACGGCATAGCTCTGGCGGTTGTTCAGCGCATCCCAGATATCTTGACGTGTCAAGTCTTCTGCGAAGACCGCCGCCAACCCGTATTTATAGGCCTGATCCAGGTGGGACAGGTAGTGATCGTCGGAGCTTCCGATGAAGCCGAATTGCCACCCGTTGGCCAGTGCATCCTGCGCGAAGTTCCCGGAGTCGGGTGCCGCCTGCTGGATGTTGTAGTTCAACAGGTTGCGCACCAGCTCGCTGTTGGTGGGGGCCTCGGGGTGGCCCTTGTCCACCGCATACTCGTTGTCGAAGTACTCCGAGGTGCCGTGGGTGGAGTACAGTTCCAACTGCCGCTGCTCCGGCCAGGCCTCGGGAGTTCCAAAGCGCTTTTCGGTCCCATCCTCCGGCCCCCAGTGGAAGAGCTTGGACTTGGTGGGCCAGGCCGTGGAGTGGGGGATGGCGATGTACCGGTGCCCGGCCAGGCGGTCGCGCAGGGCGCCGGGCCGCTCCTCGTCGTAGGGCGGGTACTCGCTGCGCTGGTTGTGATGGAAAAGCGGCGGATCGGCCTCCTCTCCCGAGAAAAAGATGTTCCGGTGCCCGAAATAGTAGGAGGTCCACTCATAGGCGAGGATGCTTACGAACTTCCCCGGCTCGTTTTTGGAGTTCGCCAGCTTTTTCGCGTACTCCCACTCATCCGGCGTCCGACCGGAAATGCCGTCGCGCTTGGCGAAGGGCACCGCACCGATCATGTCGTGGTCCGAGAGGGCCGCAAAATCGAGGCGTTCCTGGTAGCGTTGTCGCCACCAGACGTACTCCGGGGGGCGGTCGGCATCGTAGGACAGCAGGGAGTGGATGTGCAGGTCCCCAAAGTAGATCTTGGGCTGGTTGTCCGGGATCACCTCAATGGGATTCGAGAGGATCGGAAAGGTTTTTCCGTCAACCGTCGCTTCGCCCACGAGGTAGTACAGCCCCTCGCGGGTGGCGGTGATGGGCAGCTCGGCCACACTCTGCTCCCAGCTTGTCCGGTCGCCGGTCCACTCCAGCTCCGTCGGAAACTCCAGGCCGGGCTGGGCTTTCAGGCGGATACTCGCTTTGTCGAAGCGGGTGAGGTTGGGCAGGAAGTAGCTGTCTTCGGTGTGCAGCGCCAGGGTGGAGCGATCGCCCACGTGCAGCGACGTGGGTGCCCGGAGCACCACACGGGTGGTGTGCGCCGACCAGGCATCCACGCTCGGGGCATCCGTCAAGAGCCCATAGCTGCCGTTTCCGTCCCCGTCCACCCGCGTGATGATCTGCCAGGAAGCCTCCGATTTGGGCGCTTCCAGACCCTTGGTTGCGCCCAGCGTCACCGAGATGCTGTCGCCCGCGCGGAGCTGCCCAGCGGTCACCAGAATGCGGACCGCATACTCGTTGTCGATCTGGCGCAGCAGGGAGTCCCGGGTGTCGGCCCCTTCTCCGCGTTTATAGCGCACATACTGCAGGATCTGGTCGAAGGATGCGCCGGGGCGCGGGGGCTCCACACGGAGCTGCACCTCGGGGTTGGAGCAGGTGACCTCCACATCCTTCAGCAGGTTGATCCCGAAAAAATACGCCGAGGTCACCGTGAGGGAGAAGGGGGTGTAGATCTGCTGTTCGGTGGGCAATACCTGGCCCAGCATCAGCTTCAGGCCGCCCCCGGTCGTGATGCCTGTCTCTCCGGCCGTGTAGATCAGAGAGATTTTTTCGGGCTTTTTCTGATCCGCAGGCGCAATGATCCAGTCGGTCGTCGTCGAGCGGACGCTCCCTGCCCGGTCCACCGCATCGGTGGACAGCGGAATCTTCTCTTTGTAGGCCGGCCAAAGGCTGAAGGGGAAGCCGGGTTTGTCCGAGGCCACAAGCGTGGTGGCCAGGCCCAGAAGGAGCAACGGGGAGCGCTTGAACATCCGCGGATTCTATCCCTGCCATCGGATCAGGCACATGATCCAGCGCAGGAAGGGAGAATCAGGTGGGGCGATGCAGCAGGCCCAACCCGATCACCAGGGCGATCCCAAGCTGCAAAAGAATCTCATCCATGCGCCTTCTATGCCCTCCGAACGTCGCTTCCGCTACCGGTATTTCCATCCGAAGGGGCCGGGCCGGGTTAGCAGGGCGGGAATGTCCCTGTTCCGCCGCGAGATCACCGTCTGCTCCCTGTCCTCCGGCTCGGCCGGCAATGCGACCTGGGTGGGAGATCGGCACGCCGGCGTGTTGATCGACTGCGGGCTGTCCACCAAGAAGATCATGGAGGGGCTCCAGGAAAAAGGCCTCGGCGATGTGCCTATCGATGCGGTGCTGGTCACCCACGAGCACAGCGATCACGTCGGTTCGGCGGCGGTGTTGGCCCGCCACCTCGCCAAAAAAAGGGGGCCTGTACCCTTCTATATGACCCGCTCCACCTTCGAGGCGGCCCATCCCAACAGCCGCCCGGACGGTCTGGAGCCCATCGAGGCCGGAGAGGCCTTCCGGGTGCGGCACCTGCGGGTGGAGCCCATTCCCGTCCCGCACGACGCCGCGGACCCGGTGGCCTACCGCATCCAGATCGGGGATGTATCCGTCGGAATCATCACGGATCTGGGCAAGCCCACCGCACTGGTGGGTCAACATATGAAGCACTGCGACGTGCTGCTGCTGGAATTCAACCACGACGAAGAGCTGTTGCTGGAGGGGCCCTATCCCCTGGCCCTGAAGCAGCGGATTCGCGGCAGCCACGGGCACCTTTCCAATCGCCAGGCCCAGCAATTGTTGGCGATGGGCCTTGGCTCCCGGTTGAAGCACCTGGTGCTCTCCCACCTGTCGGACGAAAACAACCGCGCGGACCTGGCACTGAGTGCCGCCGTAGAGACCTTGCGGGAAGCCGGCGTGGCGATCAACCAGAAAGAGTCGCACAGCGGTCAGAATCGGGAGGGAGGGGTGACCGTACAAGTGGCCCGGCAGCGCGTCGGGTTGCCGCCCTTTCGGGTGGAAGCACGGGAGTGGTAGAGCGGATGGGTTATAAGCCCGTCCCGCCTTGGAGCTCCCATGATTCCCCGCTACAGCCGGCCGGAGATGGTCGCGATCTGGACCCCAGAAAATCGCCTGAAGATCCAGCTTGAGGTCGAGCTTTTGGCATGCGAGGCCATGGAGGCCCGCGGCGAAGTGCCCGCCGGCACTGCCGCCACCTGCCGAGAAAAAGCAGCCTTTGACGTGGGACATATCGATGAGCTGGAGAAGGTGCTCAAGCACGACGTGATCGCCTTTCTCACCGATGTCAACGAACATATCGGCGAAGCAGGCCGCTTTCTGCACAAGGGCATGACCTCCTCAGACGTGTTGGACACCACCCTGGCCGTGCAGCTCAAGCAGGCGGGGGAGCTTGTCGACGCTGAGCTGGGCAAGGTGCTGGAGATCCTGGAAAAACGTGCATGGGAAGAGGCGGATACCATCTGCATCGGGCGCAGCCACGGGGTACATGCCGAGCCGGTCACCTTCGGCTGGAAGCTGGCGATCTGGTGGGATGAGCTGCGGCGCGGGCGGGAGCGGCTGCGGCATGCGATCGACGACATCGCAGTCGGGAAAATCTCTGGGGCAGTCGGCACTTTTGCCCATGTCCACCCCGATGTGGAAGCCTGGGTCTGCCAGAAGTTGGGCCTGCGCGCCGCTCCGGCCTCTTCCCAGATTGTCCAGCGGGATCGCCACGCCTTCTTCTTCACCACCCTGGCGCTCCTGGGGGGAAGTATCGAAAAGATCGCCGTGGAAATCCGGCATCTCCAGCGTACCGAAGTGCTGGAGGCAGAGGAAGCCTTCACCGCGGGGCAGAAGGGTAGCTCGGCCATGCCGCACAAGCGCAACCCCATCCTCTCCGAAAATCTCACTGGACTTGCCCGGCTTTTGCGCGGCTACGCCCTTCCCGCGATGGAGGATGTGGCGCTGTGGCACGAGCGGGACATCTCCCACTCCTCGGTCGAGCGGGTGATCGCTCCCGACGCGACCATCGTGATGCACTTCATGTTGGTACGGCTGCGCGGGCTGCTGGGCGGGCTGGTGCTCTATCCCCAGAACATGAAGCGGAACCTGGAGTCCAGCGGAGGCCTGTTCTACAGCCAGCGCGTGCTGATCGCGCTGGTGGAGGCGGGCTGCAGCCGGGAAGAAGCCTACGCGCGTGTGCAGCGCAACGCGATGATAACCTGGTCCAGCGGGAAGCCCCTGCCGGGCCTGCTCGCTGCCGACCCCGAAGTGGGCGGCCTCCTCGGTGCGGAGACCATCGCCGGGCTCTGCGATCCGGCCTGGTATGTGCGCCGCTCCCGCGAGGTGCTTTGTCGGGTCTTCGGGAGAATGCCGGGAACGGATACCGCTTCTGCTGAATGAGGCTTCATTCAGTGGACGCGGGTAGCTCCCCAAGGATCACCGCATGACGACGGTGTAGCTCTGTACAGTCCAGCTCCGGGAAGTGCTTGACGGCACTTTCCAGGACCATGCGGGCGTGCTGGTGGAGGCGGTTGCGGTCGGCGGACTCGCGCACAAAGGGCGCCAGATCGCCCAGCATCCGCATCAGCCGCAGGCAGATGGCCATGTCCGCCTTGCCATATTGCCGAAGTTGATCTACGGAAAGATCCAGCAGATCCGTAAAACTGGTGGTCGGAATCACCAGGTTGCCCCGCGCTCCATAGCGGCGGCGCGGTGGATAGCGGCGCGCCACACCGCCCAACAAACGTCCCAAGTGATCAATGCACGTTGCACCGGTGCTCGGGTCATTCACCGCCGGAGAGATCGCTTTCAGGCCTATATCGACGATTTGGCGAAAGCCGAACTCCACATCATCCTGCATGGTGCGAAAAGGGCCGATGTCGACCATACCCACCAGCTCCCCATCCAGAGCCGGCTCGGTGTCCACCCGGAACAACGCCGTTTCGCGCGACACAAAGCTGCCCATGGGCCGCAGCAGCTCCACGGCGCGACCGTCGGACAGGCGCAGGAGGCCGTCGGCGTCGATCAACTGAAGGTAGCCCGCCTTCGGCGCAAAAACCAAGCGATGTCCGCCACCTTCTCCCGCCACCTCTGACTCTGCCCTGTCCGGGAATACCGCCGCAATCACGCCTTCGGTCTCAGTGGCGATCCGATCCACAATCACATTCGCCTGGATGCCCATGACGATATGGTGGATGAACAGCACCAGCGAGCCCAGCGACAGCAGCGCCAACAACATGGCAAAGGCGACGGCCAGCCCTGGAACATCGGCGGGGTCGCTCTGAATACTGCGGAGCAGGCTCAGACAGTAGGCGAAGGTGCCGATGAACAGCCCCAGCACCTGCTGGCTGAAGCGATCCCGCACAAAACCGGCGAGGATCCGGGTGGAAAACTGTATGGAAGCCAGGGAAAGGGCCACCAGAAGGATGGAGTAGACCACCGACACCACCGACATCATCGAGCCGGCCAGCGTGGACAAGAGGGTCTGTGCCGTGCCTGGTTCCAGGCGCAGAAGCTCCAGAAGTGGCCGGGCTGCGGGCAGCTCCCGCAGCCAGCCGCGCTCCACCACCGGCAGACCGAAGGCCAACAACACGCAGGCCCCCAACCAGAGTGCCGGACGCAGCAACAGGTTGGCGTTCAAGTCATAGGAGAGCTGGCGAAAAAGGAAGCGCATGGGGTGATTTCCGCCCCGCCGGTATCCGCAGCCGGACCGGGCCGCAAGGGGATCCGTGACCTTCCTTGACGGGGCGACCACGAAGAAAAGCGAAGCAGGCAGCGTACTCTGAACAGCTTTCTTGAAGCTACGCTTTCACCCGGATAAAGCCACCCCTTCGGAGGTTCCCGTGCTCCTGCTCCTCTCCAGTCTCGCCTCTGCCGCCCGAATCGTCGTGCTCACCTACAACCCCGTGGTTATCTGGGTGGATGGCCGGATTGTCGAGTCCCCGGATGTGGGGAACCAGATCGTCGCCGAAGGGCTGAGCCCCGGTCGGCACCTCGTCGAAGCCCGCACCGCGCTGGGGCGCCCGCTGGCCTCTACCAGCATCAGCCTGTCGGACCGCAGCAGCGACGCGAACTTCTACTATGAAAATGGCAGCTTCAGCCCCTATGATTCGGGGCGTCCGCCCACAGGGCCGGGCTGGAGCTCCTCGGTGGGCGTGGTCGTTCCCGGCGGTGGCGGTCTGGTGGTGGTCACTGGCGGAAGTACCGGCAGCTACCCCGGTACTTCCGAGCCGCCCACCCCGCCCACCCCGCAGCCTCCGCCTCCACCCCCGCGCACCGCGCCGGTGAATGTGGAGTTCCTCTCCACCGACGGCGAGTGGTCCAATGTGTATATTGACGGCGAAAAAGTTGCGGAATTTCGCAACAGCCGCAAGATGAGCACCACGCTGGTACCGGGCATTCACGCCATCGAAGTGCGCGACTTTATGGAGAATGAAGTCTGGTACAAAGGAAAGATCCACGTCGATGGTTCGGTAGATCCGCTGAAGATCGGAATCACCAAGGGCGCCAAGCCCGAGGTGTACAACGATCCCAACGCGCTGCGGTAGCGGGTGAAGGTCGCGGCTGGTTTTTGTTTCGCCCTGTGCCTCGCACTGTTGAATGCCTGGCGGGGCGAGATTCCCGAGGTGGACGCATCGCAACTGCTCTTGCGTTGTATGGCCGCGCGCGATGCCTGGAAAGGTCTGGACCTGAGTGCTCTTTGGGGCATCGGTACACAGCCGGTGCCCAACCCCGGCTGGATGGCGGTGTGGATCGGCCTGTGGATGGCGCTGCTGGGCCCGTGGACCTGGGTAGGGGTGCTGGCGCTCGCGCCCTGGACCGTGGCGCTGGTGGTGGGTCTTTGGACCGGGGGTGAGGCCCTGGGCGGAAAGAAAGGGGCCTGGGTGGCGCTGCTTTTGGGGCTGGGGCATCCGATGTTCTGGTACCAGGGGCAGCGGCTGATGCTGGACCTGCCCCTGACCGGGGCGGTGGTATTGGCCGGTGCCTGGATATTGCAGGGAAAAAGCCCTTTATCAGCGATGGTCATCGCGCTGCCGGTGAAGTTGGCCGCAGTGGCCGGGTTGGCGGGAATGGGCATGGACAGTCTATTTTCTCGGAAGGAAGGGCGCGTTTCGCTGGTGGGCGGCTTGGTGGTGGTGGGCCTGCTGCTCTATGGGCCGGGACTGCCACAGCTTCTGGACTATGCCAAGGGAAATGAGAACATTCCCGGAGAGTTCGTCGGCATCGCTGGTACGGGTGCGCGCCTGAAGCTGGCGCTCTCGTTCCTGCCCGCGCTGCTGGGCCCGGTGGGGCTGGTGGCCGGGGTTGCGGCGCTGCTTCAGTCGCCAAAGGCACTGCGTCCGCTGCTGTGGTCCGGTGCCTATCTCCTGGGGATCTCGCTGCTCACCCAGCTTCCGCAGCCGCGCTATCTCCTGCCGGTATGGGGGCTGTGGGCACTGGCAGCGGCGGTTTTGGGTGGGCGTCCGGTCGTGGCGCTGTTGGTCGGGCTGTTGGCGCTGGGGCGTTGGGGAGTTCCCGGGCTGGATAGCGGGGTTTCTCTGGCTCCGGTGCGGGATTTGGCGCAATTGGACGGGCTGCTGGACGAGATCGAGGGCGGGCGTGGCCCCGCGCCCCGGCTGCGGGTGGCCTTGCGCATCGAGCCGGGGGGGGTGTTGTCCGTAGCGGGCGTGCAGGCCCGTGCCCAACAGCGAGGCTTTCCCCTGGATTTTCTGGATGCCGAAGCGGGGGTCGCCACCGATTTGGGGCTGGAGCTGCGGCGGAGCGGGGAGGGGAGGGCGGTCGGAGAGTACCGCGCACGGATCAGCACTGAATGAGGGTTCATTCAGTAGGAAGATGGGAATAAGCAGCGGTTTTTTGTTTCACTCCAGGCGGGTGCCGCCCAAGGCGGCAGCCGCCCTCCGGCTCAGAGGTGGCCTTTGGGCCGCGTGGAGTAGGTCACATCCATCAGCGCGTTGAACAGCGCCTCCTCGTCCTCGATCTGGTCCTTGTCTTCCAACAGATCCCAGATTTCATCGGTGGTGTACTGGTTGCGCAGGGTGCCCAGGGCGCTGTCGTCGGCCACCATCTCGGCCACCACTTCTTTGCTCAGCTTGAACATCGGGTCTCTCCGTCGGGTTCATAGCCCGTCGGGGGCGGTTTCGCTTCAATAGCCCACCCAGACCTGTGTGTAGGCCCAGTCGCCGGTCTGTTCGGGGTTGGAGCTGCAGTCCACACTCACCCAGTCCTGGGTGGGGCAGCCGTGGTCGCGGTTGATCGACCACATCGAGATCATGCCCAGCTTGTTGGTCACTGCAAAGTCCAGGGTCTGCTGCGCATCCTCCAGATCGAACAGCTCTGTGGTCACGTCGTTCAGGCCGATCATCGGCGTGGTGCCCAGCATGGGCCACAGCTCAGCGTCCGTTTTGGACGCACCCGCGCTGCGGTAGGCCAGAGCGAGCTGGTCTTTCAGCGCTTCCACCGCCTGGATTCCGTACTCACCCATCTGGCCGCTGGGGTTGGGGGCGGCCCCGTCGCCGTAGTCCATGGTCATGATGTTGACCCCGGAAAGCCCCACACCCTTGTCGAGCGCATCGGCCAGCAGCCACTCCCCATCCGCGGTCAGACCCGAAGGCAGCACGGGAAGGGTGTACCACACCGCCAGCGAGCGCCCCTCACCAGCAAGATCCGCTTGTAAACCGGCAATTGCCTCGTTCCGACGGCTGACGGAAACACGGTCGGCCAGCCATGTGCCCTCCACATCAAAGTCGATGCGGTGCAGGTCCAACTGGTCTACTACGCGTCGAATCTGCGCCTTCAAGCTGGAAACATCGGTGCACGCAGCCGCCAGTGGGGTACTCGCCGCCCCGCCAAAGGAGACCGCCACATCGCCCCCCATCGCGCGCAGGCTCTCGATCTGGTCGTAGAGATAGTAGGAAGAACCTCCATCCCAGCTCTCCGGGCCGCTGTCCACACTGTAGTAGGTGCCCCAGGTGGCGTTGCAGGAGCCATCGCTTACGATAAAGCCCAGGTTGTAGTATCGGATACCGGTTTCGGTTCCGATATCGGCGATCTTGGGCGTAGGGTAGGCCGTGGCGTCCACGAAGGGCGAAAAGACCTGGACCGGCCAGCCATCTTCGCCGGGGTCGGCATCCGCGTCCGAGTCGGTGTCCGCATCGGTGTCGGTGTCGGTATCCGAGTCGGTATCGGAGTCCGTGTCCGTGTCGGTGTCCGTATCGGTGTCGGTGTCAGTCTCGGAGTCGGGCGAGCCGGAGTCCACCACCACACAGGTCTGGTCCTTCAGGGTGGTGCCGGGGCCGCAGGTGACTTCGGGGGTGCAGGCGAGGAGGTGGAGCAGCATGGCCGTACTTTAACCCCCTTGGCGCTGCGGGCCGGCCGCTGCGGACACTGGAAAATTGTGGCGGGGGAGTCGAAACCCCGGGGGAGCGCCGTGATAGAATCGCGGTGGTTCCGGCAACAGCCGCAAGGAGTAGGGATGGCGGGTGAAGAAGAAGGTGGGCTCTCCACGGGTGCAAAGATGCTCATTGTGGCCGTGGGCATCGGTTTTGTGCTCGCGGTGGTGGGCGGCGTGGTGGCGGCCGGGCTCATGCTTCGTCCCTCCCCGGGAGGTGTAGCCCAGACTACACCGCTTCCGCCTCCTCCCACCCCCTCCGGTTCCTCGCTGGATCGCATTCGGCAGCATGGCGAGCTGCGCGTGCTGATGGACACGGGCACCCCGCCCTGGTCGGGCACCCCGCCGTCCATCTTCAACAACGACGCGGGCGAGCCGGATGGACTGGACTACCGGGTGGCGATGGAGATCGCCAAGGCCATTGGCGTGTCCAAGGTGAAGGTGGTTCACACCTTGTACCCCGAGCTGGCCGAGCGCCTCCAGAAAGACCAGGAGGTGGACATGGTCGCGGCGGGCTTTGTGCCCTATCCGGAGACGGGCGTGGCCTGGTCCGAACCCTACCTGGAGTTCGGGCTATGTCTGATTGTTGCTGCCGATTCCAAGATCAAGACCACACAGGATCTCTGGGGCAAGCGGGTGGGCATCTACCCGGACGACGCCGCCGAGAAAGAGGTGATGCGGCTGGCCAAGGGCTACACCTCGCTGGAGAAGATCGAGCAGGGCTATTTCGAGCTGCTCATCAACAAAAAGTTGGATGCCTACGTCTACGACTATCCCTTTGCGGTGGCCGAGATCAATACCCACTACAGCCGCTTTCCCCAACATAAAGGCAAGCTGAAGGTCGCGCAGTACAACCTCACCGACTCCACCTACAATGTGGCGGTGCGTGAAAGTGAAAAAGACCTGCTCTCCATTGTAAACCAGGCCATCGCCGCGTGGCGCTCTACGCCCGCCTACGAAGCCGATCTTCGCCGCTATCTCAGCCCCACCGAAAGCAGCGGTGGGGCCGAGGTTGTGGCCGCCGGCCGCACCCACAAGGTTGCTCCGGGTGAAACCCTCTCGTCCATTGCTGCCACCGAGTACAAAAACACCGAAAAATGGAAGGACATCTGGGAGGCGAACAAGTCGCGACTTCCGAATCCGAACCTGGTGGAAGTCGGGGATGTGCTCATCCTCCCTGAGTAGGGTGGCGCTCCGCCCGGCAGCGGGGATATGAAGCCCGGATGATCAGCCTGCGTCCGGGGGACAAAATTGGGGACTGGGTGGTAGAGGGGCGCCTCGGAGAGGGGGCTATGGCCGCCGTCTATCGCTGCCGTCACGGGATGAGCCAGAAGATGACCGCGGCGGTCAAGCTCTTCCGCCCGGACAGCGACGTGGACCAGGAAAAGTGGTTCACCCGCGAGGTGGAGGCGCTGGCTGCGCTGCACCACCCCAACATCGTGCGCATCCTGCATCCGGGCGAAGATGCGCAGCGTGGCGTCTACTACCTGGCGATGGAGCTGGTAGAAGGGGAAACCTTGCGCTCTCGGCTGACCTCGGGCCCCCTGTCCCCGGAGCAGGCGCGCGCCTGTTTTGCGGCGATGGCCGATGCGATGGCCGAGGCGCACCGGGCGCAGATCTACCATCGGGATCTCAAGCCTTCCAACGTGGTGATTCGTGCGGACGGTACGCCGGTGATCCTGGACTTCGGCATTGCCACCGCGTCCGACCCCACACAGCGCACCATGACCGCCGTCGGTACGCCCACCTACATGGCGCCAGAGCTTTTTGAAGAGGGAAAGGTGGATCCTGCGCGCGCGGACATCTACTCCCTTGGCGTGATGCTGCACGAGGCGCTGACCGGGAAGCGGGCCTTTGGCGGTGCCACGCAGATGGGCTCGGAAGAGCGGATTGCGTGGGTGATCCGCCAGAAGATTCAGATGGATGCACTTGATCCGGGAGAGAGTGCAGGGGCCCCCCTTCGGGAGCTGGTTCGCACCATCACCTCCCGCGATCCCGCGCGTCGTCCCGCCTCGATGACCGAGCTGGCGCGGGGGCTCCGCGAACCGGGAACCTTGACTTTGGCAGCCCCAAAACGTCGCCCCAAGGCGCGGCGGCGGGAGCTGTGGATGTGGGTGGGTGGGGCACTGCTGCTCTCACTGGTGGCGGCAGGAATTGCGGGGTTGGCGGCTTGGAGTTGGGTGACCGGGGGCTGACAGAGCGGGACCTTTGGCCTCCAAGGTGCTGTGGTGTGCTATACCGCGCCGCAAGGAGGTTGGATGAAGTCCCTGGAGTCGCTGATTGAGTCGGTGCTGTTCAACTCCCGCTGGCTGTTGGCGCCCATTTTCTTCGGGCTCATCGGCGCGCTGGTGATGGTGATTTTCAAGTATTTTCAAGCATTTATGCATGTCTTGCATCGCCTTGCCGAGAGCAGCGAAGCGGACTTCACCGTCGACATCCTGTCGCTGGTGGACAGCGCCATGCTGGCCACACTGGTGGTGATGGTGATCATCTCCGGCTATGAAAGCAGCGTTTCCAAGCTGGATGTCGACGCCAACCCCAAGGAGGTTTCCTGGCTGGGCAAGGTGGATGCCAGCGGCCTGAAGCTGAAGATCGCCACGTCCATCGTCGCGATCTCCTCCATCAACCTGCTGAAGCACTACCTCGCGGACAACTTCAGCGGCGAAGGCGCCTGGATGCAGATCGCCGGACACCTGACCTTTGTTGTCTCGGCCTTCCTTCTGGCCGGCATGGATCGTTTTTCCGGCAAGGCGCACTGAGCGCGGCGTTCATCCGCTCAGGAGCTCCGCATACAGCCGCTGGTGGCGGCGGGCAACATCAGTCGCATCGAGGTATTCGCGTATGTAGGCTTGGCCTTTCTGGACCATTTTTTGAGATAGGTCTTGACTGGTCAAGAGCGTGTTCAGGGCGCGCCGGAGGGCCTCGACGTCGCCATGCGGAACCAGTAGCCCCGCCTGTGCTTCGGCGATCAGCTCGCCGCAGCCGCAGTCCTCGGCCACCACCGCGGGGGTTCCGCACCACAGTCCTTCCAAGGGAACGAGGCCAAAAACCTCCTGGGTCGACGCGTAGGCGAGCACATCGGCATCCACCAGCAGCTCCAGGCGCTGTTGCCCCTCCAACACCCCCAGGCGCAGGATCTCCGGGCCGGTGGGAAGGTGGAGCCCACGCGCGGGCCCGGCGATCACCAGGCGGGTCGCTCCCATCTTGCCGTCCGCGAAGGCGGATAGCAGCACGTCGACGCCTTTGCGGGGGCTTACCTGGCCCAGATAGGCAACAATCTTCTGGTTGCCCAGGCCGTGACGGGCGCGAAATTGTCCGAAGGGGGGAGGATCTTCCCAGCAGAAGCCGTTGGGGATGCGCAACAGCCGGTCCGCGGGCACACCCAGGCGCAGCAGCGTACGTAATTCCGCTTTGGACAAGGCGATTACCCGGTCGGCGGCGAAGGGAACCTCGCCATCGAAGACCCGGTCCCACAGCCACTTGGGGCCCACCTTGCGCTCAATGCGGGGGGCGGTTCCATGCGGTGTGAAGACCACGGGAATCTTGCGCTTTTTTGCTGCACGCCAGGCCAGCGTGTTCAAGAGGGTGCGGTGCCCGTGCAGGTGCAGAAGGTCGACGCCCTCCAGCGGGGGCTGGCTGGTGGGAAGGTAGAGCTGCTGCTCCCAGGCGAGACGCTGTGAAAGCAGGCGGGTGCGCTGAACCTCCACGCCCTCCCAGGGCTCCACCCGACCTCCCTCCACCCGCCGATGCTGGTCCAAGGCGTCGGTCGTCCACACCCGCACCTGGAGGCCCAGCGCCGCTTGGGCACGCACCAGTCCACCGACCGCCCGGGGGATTCCTCCGTAGGCCCACGAGGGGGGAAAGGCGCAGCAGACGTGGAGGACCCGCACGTTCTCCGAATAACCTGCCGTCGGCAAGGCTGGCGAAAGTCTCTGGGATGGGGTAGATCTCCGGCCGATACGGAGGCGGAATGCGGTGGTTGTTGCTGGCGGCGGTTGGCGTGTTTGCGACGGGTTGTGGGCCGGACTGCCTCGCCACCTGTCAACGTCTCCATGCGGATGGCGTGGATGCGCAGGGCGAGAACCAGTGCAATATCACCGTTCCGGGCATGGAAGCTGCTCAGTTGATTCGGGAGTGCGCTTCCTCCTGCGAGCGGGCGATGGCGCGGGCTGGCACCATGGACGGCTATGACCCGAACAAGCGCACCCCTCCTTCCGAGGCTCAGGAGCTTCAGAACGACCGTCAGGCGGCGGCGTGGATGGATTGTATTGCGGAGACCTCCTGCGAGAACCTGGGGGATGGCTACTGTGCGCCCACCAGTAACTACGGTTCCAACCAGTGATCTGGCTCCTGCTCGCCCTCTCCGGCTGCACGCCCACCTGCGAGCAGGTCTGTACCAAGCTGGTCGGCTGCGAAAATCCCGGAACCGAGATGTTGGCGGCCGATGATTGCCGGGAGTCCTGTGAAAAGCAACGGGATCTCTATCAGTCCTGGACCGACGAAGGGCTCCGCGAGGCCTTTGACGAAAGCCTGAGCTGCTACCAGTCCGAGTCCTGTGATGCGATCGCCAAGGGTGTCTGCTACAACAGCGAAATCTGGAGCTGGTAGGCGGATCTACTGGGTGCAGAAGTAGACCACGCAGCCGGCGGACAGCTCCTCCGTAGGCAGGCAGGTTCCCCCCTCCGGCAGCTTCACCGGCCGCCCTTTACACTCCGAGTACAGCACCGGCATTCCCTTCACGGGTCTGGCGGTTTCGCCGACGTCCAGCGGTGTACCCGCATAGCCCACCAGGGCCGAGAGTCCCCGCGCCTGGAGTGAAAAGTCCTGGCTTTGAACATAAGAGATTCGGCAGGGGACGGAGCGGCACAAGGAGCGCACCCGCTCCACGAACTCGGTCACCGCGGACTCCTTGCCGATGCGGGGATGGGCCCGGGTCAGCCGGGGAAAGCTCAGGCCCTGCCAGGTGGTGACGTCCGCAGACACTCCGAGAAATCCCACCCGGGTCACCGCGGCGGGATCCCACAGGGGGGCCACCCCTTGGCGCAGCATCAGCGCCACCACACCGGCCGTCGCCACCCATCGCAGCGGCCCCAGCCCGCTCCAGCCCGCCACGACCGACGCGGCCAGCAGGGGTGTCAGCGGGATGAGGTAGCGGGGATCAAAGGGCAATGTGGAGACGATGATCCAATAGCCCACCGCGGCGCCACCCAAACCGGACAGCAAAGTCCAGCCGCCCTGGCGGGCGCGCAGCGCCCCCAGCAAACCCACGCCCAGGAGCGCCTGCCCCGCCGGGAGCAGTGCCTTCAGGACGGCCTCACTCTGCGTCCACGATGAGTCGCCGTGGCGGATCATGTATTGGCCTTCTTCCAAGGCAAAGCGCTCCCACAAGCGGGTCTGCATCAGGGTGTACCACACCCCTGCCGTGCCCACCACAAAAAGCAGCATCCAGACCACGTTCACCAGCCGTGGAAGTTCCTTTTTTCGGAGCAGGGGCAACAGCGCCCACACCGGTAGGGTGGCGAAGGAGAACAGCACGATCACCACCGGCTTCCACCCCTCTGGGGTGCCCGCACCATAGTGCCGCGGGTCGATGGCCAGACCGCCCTTCCAAATCGCCGCACCTGCGGCCGCCGAGCCCACTGCCAAGGCGAGGCCGGCCAGCAGCCGCGGCCCCCAGCGGTCAAAGCTGCCGTGAATGGCACGCAGGATGGCCAGGCTGATCGGAACCACAAGAAAAACCGCCCATACCCACTTTGTGAGCATTCCCAACATCGCGACGATGGCCAGGCCGATACTCGGACCCGTGCGCGAGAAACCCTCGCTGGCCAGGGCCAGCACCAGCGCTGCACCGACCATGGACACCAGGGGTACGTCGATCAGAAAAATGCGGGAGTAGGCCAGGAAAATGGGGCTGAAGGCCACCAGGGCTACATAGGCCCAGGTACCGGCCTTGCCCCAGATGCGTGGCCCCAGCCCCAGTGCCAGCGCGACGTGAGCCAACAAAAAAATACTCATGGAGAGGCGGCTGGCGTCTACAGTATTCCAGTAGGGGCGAACCCCCATCGCCACCAGGTGCACCACCTGCGGGTAGGGGTCGCGCGAAAAGAGCAGCTCGTGCAGGTAGCCCCAGCGATCGTTGACCCGGTAGATGGTCTCCAGGTTCAGCACTTTGCCCAAGTGGGCGGACTCGTCCGAGTAGGGGAGCGGGTCCGCGAAGCGGACGTTCAGAACGCTGAAGGCCGCAATCAACCCCAGGCAGATCACGGAAAGCAGGCCGTGGAGCAGCTTCATGGCGAGGGTGGTGCGGCGCAGCGGAAGCCGATGGAGCCGCGAAAGTAGGCCGTGTGGTTGCGGCGGGGATTGGGCCAGTTCCCACCTTGGTACCAGGCTCCTCCGGCCTTTTCAGAGATGGGGCTCCCGTCCAGCTCGCGCTCCAACTGCAGGCGCGCCTCGGACTGCCCGGGCGTGGTGATGAAGCGGATGGGCAGGGTGGTCTCGGGGGTGTTCAGATCTTCGTTGTGCAGGGTCAGGAAGCCGAGAGGATTCTCGACCGTACCCTGCCAGGTCATCCAGAGTTGCCCGGTTTCATCGCGACGCAGACTGCTGCGGTTGATAGCCGTGGCCTCACTATCCAGTTGATCCAGGCGGGTTTCTGGCGTGGCGTGCAGCCAGTGACCGTCCACCACGCTAAGGCCATAGCCCAGCTTCTGAAAATTCGCCAGCGCCAGGTCCGCGTCCACGTTCAGGCCCGGATCGATCCACTCAAACAGGTTTCCCACCTGATCGTAGATGCCATTTTCTGTTCGGCACTCCGGGAAAGCCCCCGTTGGCGCGACTGCCGTGGCCCCATTTTCGGGGACGTTACACTTTCGCGGATCGTAGCGATTGCCGTAGGGCCAGCGCTGCCCCCCCGGCCCCACTTTTCCATCGGCCGCATCGCGCCACTCAGCCTCGGTGGCGAGGTGCTTTTTGGCGTATTCCTTGCCCTTGTGCAGCGCCGGGGTGGTGGCACATAGGGTGCGCGCCTCCAAAAACGTCACCGCTGCAGAGGGAACCACGTTCGCCACCGAGGCCGTGGTGCTGCCCTCCAGAAACACCGGCGTACCGTCGGGATAGGCGCGCCCCTGTGGATCCTTGATGACCACTTCGTAGCGATCAATACAAAAGGAGATGGTCTCGCCGTCCATCACTGCCGCCATTTCCGGCGGACACGAGGGCGGCGAGCAGGCCAGTAGCAGCGTCAGAATCACGACGGCAATGTAGCGCGTCGCGGCCGGGATCGGCGCGTGTCAGCGGTGGATTGCGGGTCAGAAAGGAGCTTCACAGTACAGCTCTAGAGGCTTTTGGCGGGTTGGATGCTCCAGGCGGAGCAGCTGGGCATGCAGGAAATAGCCGGGGTCCCCCGGCAGCGCCGCAGACATCGGCAGTCCGCCCGGCCCATAGAGCGGATCTCCCCACAGCGGGTAGCCCTCGGCGGCCATGTGGATACGGATCTGGTGGGGGCGTCCGGTGTGGATCTCGATCTCCGCGCGGGCGTTCTCTCTTGACCTGTCAATAGATAAAACGTTGGTAGATGCGGCTTTCCCGATAGGAGAGGCGGCGAAAATGCTGCCCAGCAGTGGGTGCGGGACCGGGCCGATGGGCTGGGTGATATGTCGCTGGTCCCACGGTGGGGTGCCCTGAAGCAGGGCGCAGTAGCGCTTGTAGACCTGGCCGTCGCGCCAGGCACGCTGCACCACCGCTGCGGCGGCTTCCGTGCGGGTGAACAACACAATTCCGGAGGTCGCCCGCCCCAGTCGGTGCATCGGCACGGCCCCGGGCACCTGCTTGCGGAGCTGCATCAGCAGGGTGTGCTCCAGAAAGCCGCCTGCGGGCGCCGTCGGCAGGCCAGAAGGTTTGTTGATGGCGATCAACACCTCATCCTCAAAGAGGACCTGCTCAAATTGGGGAACTTCGGGCTCCTCCCAGGGGGGGCGGCACCAGCTCAGGCGCTGCCCCGGCCGCAGGAGCTGGTCCTGGTCCAGTCGCCTGCCATCCACGGAAAGCTCACCGTCCCGCAGCCGCTCCTCCCACTGGGCACGGGTGGAGTGGTCGTACTGCGTGCACAGATAGTCCAGGAGAAGGCTTGGTTTTTGGATGCGCTCGGTGTAGGTGTAGCCCTGGTTCATCAACGATGGATCAGGCCGTCAAGGGGAGAGGAGGCCGAGGCGTACAAACGCTTCGGCATGCGTCCGGCTTCCAGGGCCAGGCGTCCGGCCTCCACGCCCAGGCGCATGGCGGTGGCCATCTTCACCGGGTCGGTGGCCGCTGCCACGGCAGTGTTGAGAAGGACTGCTTCTACGCCCATCTCCAGGGCGATGGCCACATCCGAAGCGGTGCCCACGCCCGCATCCACGATCACCGGCACCTTGGCCTGCTCCAGGATGATCCGAAGGTTGTAGGGGTTGCGGATGCCCAATCCGGATCCGATGGGGGCCGCCAGCGGCATCACTGCGGCACAGCCGATCTCGGCCAGACGTTTGCAGAGCACGGGATCGTCCGTGACATAGGGCAGCACCACGAAGCCCTCTTTCACCAGGATCCGGGCGGCTTCCAGCGTGCCTTCGGCGCAGGGGAAGAGGGTGTCCGGATCACCGATGACCTCCAGCTTGATCCAGTTGGTCCCCAGCAATTCGCGGGAGAGCTGTGCGGTGAGGACGGCATCCTCCGGGGTGTAGCAGCCGGCGGTATTGGGCAGGACGTGGATTTTTGTGCGGTCAATAAAATCCATGATGTTCTGCCCGGCGGGGGCCTTCAGGTCCACGCGGCGGATGGCCAGGGTCACCATCTCGGTGCCGGAGGCCAGGTGGCAGGCCTGCATGGTGGCAAAGTCCGGGTATTTTCCGGTGCCCAGGATCAGGCGGGAGCTGAAGTCGCGATCGGCAATGCGGTACATGAAGGCTCCGACTCAGGTGCGATTGACCACAAAAAGTACCCCCTGCGGGGTATAGCGAATGAAGGTGCGCATCGGACGATCCGCAAACCAGCGCGGCTGCTGGGGGATCATATCCACCTCGACCGTGTTGCTGTCCACCCAGCGGCAGTGCAATTCGCCGGTTCCATGGGCCTTTTGACCAGCGATGTCCACCACAAAGCGGCTGACGTATTCGCCGGTGAAGGGGCGCCGGAGATCGGGAACAGACGGTTGAAAGAGCACTTCGGTCACAGGGGTGTCCTGGCCTGCCTGCAACACCAGTGCCCGGTCCAGCTCGCCATTCTGGTAGTGGTAGCGCTGGGTGGTGATGGAGCTGGCGTGGGTGAGCCAGCCATCTTCGCCCATGATCCAGTCCTCCTCGGAGCGGCTGGGCCAGGGCTCGGTGGTGGAGGGGCGCTGCAGGAGGAAGCCGCCGGGCGCGGGGCGAAGGATGGCGTTGGCGACGGCAAAACCGCCCTGGGTCTGGGCCAGGAGGATCTGCATGGGGTAGACGCCCGCCACTTTTTTGATCTTCGCGGGCACCCCGTCATAGGAGACGGTGGCGGTTTTGGCACGCCCGAAGAGGTGAAGATCCAGAAGGGCCGCGACGCTTTCGCGGGAGTGGCCCATGGTGTTGCCATTGCGATGGGGCGAGGGCTTGGTGGGGGGCTTGCCCTCCACGTGGATGTCCACCTGCTGATCGTCCGGGTTCCGATAGGAAAAGCTCAGGTCCAGCCAGTCGGCGGTGCTGTGATCTTCCACGATCAGCGGGCGGGAGAAGCGATCCACCGGAACTTCGGGAACCCAGCTTTGAATGACGGGAATATCCGCTACAATCGTCTGCACCCGGTCGGCGTTGGCATCCTTGGCCACCCACAGCGAGCGATCCGGCAGGTCGATCCGGGCCAGCTCGTGCATGTCCCACTGCTCAGAGGTGGTGCGCAACACCACATCCAGCGCATAGCGCAGACCCCAGATCTGCACCGGCAGAACCGGATGTTCCACGCGTGGCGGCCCCTGGTAGGCAGCCCCGGAGGGCATGGGCAGGTCAAAGGCTGCACGCTCCCAGGGCTCCAGCACCGGATCCCCGGGAAGCAACTCCGAAAGGCCAAGGATTCCCAGGAGCAGCATCCCTTTTCCTCGCGTACAGCCCCGACGGGGGCCTGGCGCCCCTCTTTCTATCCTGTCGCTCCTCCTGCCGCCTCCGCAGGCCTGCCTCCACCGGGTTAAAGGCGGCGCCATGACCATGCCGCTGATCTGCTCTCCCCTCCGTACTCCCATTGGCCGCTTTGGTGGCGGCCTCTCTGACATCCGCGCCGACGATCTGGCGGCGGTAGCCCTGCGCGCCGTCGTGGACCGGGCCGGGCTGGACCCTTCCCTGGTGGAAGAGGTGTACATGGGCTGCGCCAACCAGGCGGGCGAGGACAACCGCAATGTCGCGCGCATGGCGACGCTGCTGGCCAAATTTCCTCAATCTGTTCCAGGGGTTACCCTCAACCGGCTCTGTGCATCGGGGCTGGAGGCGGTGAACCAGGCCGCGCGGATGATCCGCTGTGGGGACGCCTCGCTCCTGATCGCGGGCGGGGTGGAGTCCATGTCCCGGGCCCCCTACGTGATGCCGCGCGGCAGCGTGGCTCCGAAGATGGGCAACTTCACCACCTACGACACCTCGCTGGGCTGGCGCTTCCCCAACCCCGCCATGGAAGCGCTTTTTCCCCTCGAAGCCATGGGGGAGACCGCCGAGAACCTCGCCGAGCGCTATCAGATCTCCCGCGAAGACCAGGACGCCTTTGCGGTGGCCTCTCACCAGAAGGCCCTGGCTGCCGACTTCTCGGCGGAGATCATTTCTGTTGCGCGCAACAAGCAGGAGCCGCTGAGCCGGGACGAGGGCCCGCGCGCCGACTCTTCGGTGGCCTCGCTGGCCAAGCTGAAGCCGGTGTTCCGCAAAGGTGGAACGGTCACGGCGGGCAATTCCTCCACGCTGAACGACGGTGCGGCGGCGATGATTCTGGCCACACCGGAGCGTGCCGCGGAGCTGGGCCTGCGTCCGGTGGCAAAAATCCTCGGCTCGGCCTCCGCCGGGGTGGACCCGCGGGTGATGGGCATCGGCCCGGTGCCTGCCGTGCAGAAGCTGCTCGGCCGGGCAGGGCTGACGATCGCGGACATCGATCTGTGGGAGTTGAACGAGGCTTTTGCGGCGCAGTCCCTGGCGGTGATCCGCGAGCTGGGCATCGCGGAGGCGCGGGTGAACGTCAAGGGAGGCGCCATCGCGCTGGGGCACCCGCTGGGTTGCTCCGGGGCCCGGATCCTGACCACCCTGGCCCACAGCCTTCGGGAGCGGAACCTGCGCTACGGCGTTGCGACGCTGTGTGTGGGCGTTGGCCAGGGGGTTGCAACCTTGATTGAGCGGGTGGAAGCATGAGCCTCGTCCTTCGTCAGAACATCGGTCGCGTTGCGGTCCTCTCCCTGAACAATGCCCCGGCAAACGGCTATTCCCACGCCATGCACCGCGAGCTGGATGCCCACATCGTGGACATCCGCTTTGATGCGGGCATCGACGTGATCGTCCTGCGTGGTGCGGGCGAAAAATTCTTCTGCGCCGGCGCGGACATCAACTATCTGCGCAGCCTGAGCCCGGAGCAGAAGTACGCCTTCTGCCTGCATGCCAACGAGACCCTGCTGCGGATGGAACACACCCCCAAGCTGGTGATCGCCGCGCTGAACGGGCACTGTGTGGGCGGTGGGCTGGAGATCGCGCTGGCCTGTGACCTGCGCATCGGCCGGTCCTCCGGCGAGAAGCCCAACCTCGTGGGGCTGCCCGAGGTGAACCTGGGTGTGTTGCCCGGAACGGGCGGAACCCAGCGTTTGAGCCGGATTCTCGGCCGGGCCAAGGCGCTCCAGTGGATGGTGGAGGGGCGCAATGTGTCGGTAGAGGAGGCAGCGGATGCCGGGCTGATCCACCAGGTACTTCCGGCCGAAGGCTGGTGGGAGGCCGTACTGGCCTATGCCCAGAGTTTTTGCCAACCGCAGCGCTCAGCCACGGCGGTGGGTCTGATCAAGCGGGCGGTCTTGGGTGGCTCGGATCTGCCGCTGGAAAGTGGACTTGCGCTGGAGCGCGAGCTGCAACAGCGCCTCTTTTCCGGGGCCGATGCCCGCGAGGGCCTCGCCGCCTTTGTGGAGAAGCGGAAGCCCCACTTTACCGGGGGGCCCGGTGGCTATTCCGGCAGCGCGCAGGGCTACGCCGGTGGTGCCGGATTCCCCGATGTACGGCCCGAAGACCGGGTAATCGCCCACCCCGAAGATGTGCGCCGTCCCGACGCGGGGCCCGGTGCCGCCGGCCCCTCTCCGCGCTACGGATCGCATACGGACCCTGGCTCTGCGGCCCCCCCGCCCGAAGATCGCGAGCCACCCGAGATCGATCCCTTCGATACCGGACGTCGTTCCTCCTCTTCCTCCGGTGGCCCCTCCGCACGGATGGACGGGAAGATCGACATCAGCCGCAGCCGCCTGCAGGAGGCCGCCCTGAACCTGGTCGGGCGCGACCTGGTGGAAAAACACATGATGATCCCGGTCAAGCTGGAGGGAGAGGTGTTGGTGGTGGCCATCGCCAAGCCCACCGCCGCTGCCCGGCAGGCCCTGGAAGAGGAGACCGGCCGCCCCATCAAGCTGCTGGTCGCGGACGAGCTGGATATTGCCGTAGCCATTGCCGGAAACTACCGGGCCTGAGCGTCGGCGGTTAAGGCGCCCGACCACCGGAGCGGGAATGACTTTCCAGAAGATCGGCATTGTGGGCGCAGGCACCATGGGCCACGGCATTGCACATGTCTCGGCCCTGGCGGGAAGCGACGTGCTCTTGTACGACACCACCCTGGAGCTGGCTCAGAAGGGTGTGGCGAAGATCAAGGGAAACCTGGATAAAGGGGTGGAAAAGGGCAAGCTGGCCGCAGAGGCCCGCGACACCGCCCTCCAGAAGATCGTCGCCACTGGTACCCTGTCAGATTTTGCCACCTGCGACCTGATCATCGAGGCCATTCCTGAAAAAATGGAGATGAAGAAGGCGCTGTTCGAGCAGTTGGACAGCATCAACCCCCGGGCGGTGTTGGCCACCAACACCTCGTCGCTCTCGGTGGCGGCCATCGCCTCCGCCGTGGTGGACCCCAGCCGGGTCATCGGCACCCACTTCTTCAACCCCGTCCACATCATGGCCCTGCTGGAGCTGGTGGTCCACGCCGAAACCGCTCCCGCCGCCCTGGATTCGGTGCTGGCTTGGGGCGCAGCCATCGGCAAAGAGTGCATCGTGGTTCACGACGCGCCGGGCTTCGCCACATCGCGACTGGGTGTGTGTTTGGGGATGGAGGCCATCCGCATGCTGGAGCAGGGCGTCGCCTCGGCCGAAGACATCGACAAGGCGATGGTGCTCGGCTACCGTCACCCCGTGGGTCCGCTGCGCCTCACCGACATGGTGGGCCTGGACGTGCGCATGAACATCGGCAGCTACCTGGCCAAGACCCTGAACAATCCCGCCTTTGAGCCGCCCGAGCTGATGAAGCAGAAGGTGGCCGAGGGGCACCTGGGC
>JBEIQS010000477.1:0-1698 GCA_040376425.1 Alphaproteobacteria bacterium
AAAAAGTATGGTCAACTGCGGCTCCCAGGCCAGCCACTCGTCCAACGACCGTCGGAAGTGGTTGTGGTGCTCGCGGCTGCCATAGGCGTGGATCACCAGGCCACGGGCGTCGGCCGGGCCCTCCACCTCGATGGGGTGGTCGGTGCCGTCGAGAATGACAAAGTAAGGAAGCAGTGTGGGGTGGATGGTGACGGTCTTCTCTTTCCGGCCCCGTTCCTCAATAAAGTCCACATGCAGCTCGCCGCCGTGGCCCGCCAGAACCCGGAAGAATTTGGCGGTGACGGCAGTGATGCCCAGGTGACCGGGCAGGTACAGGGTACATTTTCCCCGGAACTCCGTCGGGAGCGGGGGAGAGGTGAAGGGGGGACGGGTAGCGGGTTTGAGGATTGCAGCCAGCTCGGGTACAAAAAAGCGCAGGAGTCCGGTGCGGGTCAGGCTGGTGCCCAGCCGGTAGCCGGTCAGGTTGCGGCTGCCGGGGGGCAGGGGCGCGTAGGCTTCCTGTCGCTCTTCGCCGCGCCAGTCGGTGAAGAAGCCTCGTTCTTCGCCCAGATAGTGGACCGACCAGCGGGCGGGTCGGACATGGCCATCCACCGTCTCGGCCGGGGAGAGCAGCCGTAGCTCTACGCCCGGGGGCAGCCGATGGATACCCGCCTGCATGGCGACCCGTGCCGCCTGCGTCTTTTCCGGCGTCTGGAGAGGCATATGGCGCTTCAACATCTGGAGAAGCTGTGGGCGCCGGCGGCGTAGGAATCGCTCCAGATAGGCCCGGTCAATGCCGGGTTGTCTGCGGACCTCGGCGATCACACGATCCAGCAGGTCTTCGGCGTTCATGGCAGGTCTCCGTGGGTTGGGAGGGAGAGCTGGCCCCCAGCACATCGGCGCGCGGCGCGGACGGCCGCGACGGCGGCTTTCTGGATGCTCTCCCGCACTGCGAAGATCTCGCGCCGGAGGGCCCCGTCCCGCCGTCGCCATTCCGCGTGTTTTGCTTCGCGATTCTGGCCCTTGGGCGCCCGAAGCTCCTGTTTGACCAGGGCCATGCGCAGATCCTGCGCCTGCTCCGCCAGCTTGCGGATATGCGGCAACGCTGCGTCACGACGCGCCCGTGCATCCTCAATGAGAGTGACCGCACGCTCCTGTTCGGGCCCGTTGCAGAGCGGGTGGAAAACCAGCGCGGTTGCCCATCCCAGCAGCCGATCCCAGCGGGGAAGGTGGATTCTCCACCAGTCGGGGCCCATCTCCAGGGGCTCTGCATCGTCCGGATCACGCTGCGCTTCCAGCCCGGTGAAGCCCGAGTCCTTGTCCACCTCTTCGGCGAGTTTTTGGAGGCGCTCCGCATCGGCCTGAAGGCGTGACCGCGCCGACTGCGGGGCGACCTGGCGGAGAAGAGCGATCATCTTCAGGAAGTGCCGGTCCATGAAGGCGCGGATGTAGGCGGGGGAGAACCCCGGCGGCGCTGCGGCCACCATCCGCCCGGTGATCCATCGGTGCCGACGCACGGCGGGCTGCGCGGCGCTCCATTCCGTCCACAGTCGCCACGCATGGTGGGGAGGAACTCCGGGACGAAGCTCCACAGTCTCCCCGACCCTTACGAAAGAGCTGACGCCGTGCAGGTGGTCGGGGTGGGCAGGAGTCGTGGCGACCACATAGCCCCCCACCTCGCGCAGCTCCGGGGAGGGCGAGCCAAGGTCGAAGGTGGGC
>JBEIQS010000327.1:0-4905 GCA_040376425.1 Alphaproteobacteria bacterium
GTGTACCTTGCGGTGGCGCCGCCCGGGGTGCCGCAGGTGGAGGTGGCTCCGCTTCGGCCCGAGCTTTTGGCCGCGCTGGTGCGGGTCCGGGCCCCCCCCCACCTTCGGGGGGCCGACGGGGGGGAACCCCCCGTCTCAAAATGAAAATAGGGGTTCGGGGCAAAGCCCCGGCCGGGGGCCGATGGGGGGCCCCCCCCCATCCAACAACCCCCAAATTCTCTTTCCAGCCGGAGAAAACCAGCCCCCGCAGGGCTCCAGCGTAGAAGACGGCTGGAAAGCCCAGTCCGAGTCCATCTGGTTTGAAAAAGACGCCAGCTTCTGGGCGAAAAAGCTCATCTCCGAAGCGGCACGGCGCAACATCCCCGTCGCCTTTGTGCCCCTGCCCACCAACCCCAGCTACCCGAAAAAGGACTGGAGTGGCGCCGTGGCGATGGTCCAGAGCCAGGGCGCCCAGTGGTGGGAGCCGGGGCAAGTGGCCGGGCTGGGCGAGGGCGACTTCTTGGACGACGTGCACTTCACCCAGGAAGGCTTGAACAAGGTGGCAAAACGACTTGGAGAGATGTTGTTTCAGCGGCTGTGAGCGGGGAGGGGATGGGGAGATTTTCAACTTTGTGGACGTCCACAAAGTTGAAAAAATGGGGGGTCAGGCGCCCCAGCGCTGCCCCATGTGTCCGCCTGGGGCCCTGGCGAAGCCTTCCCGACAAAGTTAGCCCTGCCCGACCGGAGGCTCCCCGTGCCACGCAATACACTTGCTGTCGTTGCCGGATTGTTCCTGGGTAGCTGTGTCAACATGGCCTTGGTTATGCTGAACAGCAGCGTGCTCTACCCCATGCCGGAAGGCGCCGACATGAACGACCCTGCCGCGATGAACGCCTGGGTCGCCACCCTGCCCGATACGGCCTTTGGGGTGGTACTGGCCGCACATCTGGGGCAGTCTTTTGTGGGCGCCTGGATCGTGGCCCGCTTTGCGGCCCGTCGACAGCTCGCCCTGGCCCTGCTCATCGGCGGACTGACCGCGCTGGGCTCGGCCATCAATATGGTCAGCCTGAGCGCGGCCCCGGTCTGGATGTGGATCGACGTGCCCCTCTGCGTGGCGGTCGCTTACGGTGCGTGGAAGATGCAAGCGGGGCGCCCCGCGCCCGGATAGGCGGAGGAGATGCGTTTCTTCCTCCCCTTCGGCCTCCTCTCGATCCTTGCCTGTGCTGGACTGCCCACCGGGAGCCCGGGAGATGCCAAAGCGCCTCCTCCTCCTCCCACACAAACGGAGCCGGCAGCGCCCGCCGCTCCACCCGTGGCGGGTAGCCCCGCGCCGGCCTCCACCTCCGGACCAGAGCTCGCCGACCGCTACCTGGTCATCCTGGGTTCCAAGCGCGATCCTGCCGAAGTCATCCCCGGCCTTGCCATCCTGGCATCTCACCCGGAGGTGCAGGCAAAAGCCCAGACGCTGCTCTCCTCTCGCTACAAAAACCTGATGCCCTGCTACACCGTCACCTTCGCCGGCGCCTTTGCCGAGCTGAAGCCGGCCCGCGCCCTGGTGAAGGCGCTCGCGGACCTTGGTGTGGAAAGCTACGTAAAAAATAGCGGTAGCTTTGTCGGAAAGTCGGTCGCGATTGACAATTTCTGCGCCCGTGGCCCGGAGGAGGGAAGCCTGAAGTTCGGGCTTGCTAGCGCAGGATCCACCTGGCTTCCCGTAGAGCTGCCCGAAAGTACCGTGGCCGGCCTGGCCGGCGCCGCCCCCGCTCCGAAGATGATCTCCGGCGATCGCGGCACATGGGAGCAGCCGCTCAGCATCCGCAATGCCGGCCTGCTCTCCATCGACGGCAGCCTGCCGATGGTGGACCTGTCCACCGGCAGGGGATTCAGTTGTACCATCCAAGCCTTTTCTTTCCTCACCACCGGCACCCCGCACTTCGGGGTCCAGGATATGGCGGGCGAGATCACCGCGCCCACCTGTGGCAGCCCCGAGCTGATGAGCAAGCTCGACTGTCCTGCTTCTTCCGGGCCTCTTCTTCAGATCGAAGAGAGCCGGGTCGAGGTCTTTCCCTTGACCGACGGCCCAACCACCCCCTGGGCGGAGGCCGCGTTGAAGGCCAACAGCGACTGGGAGCCCCTTGAGGCCGGCTGGACCCGGGACATCAAGCTGCACGTCGCCGGAAAATACCGTGTGATCGAGGCCAAAGTGGGCGATGGGAACGGCGTGTGCGGGGGCACCGAGTTCACGCTGATCGGGGTCTACACCGCCGAGGGGCAGCCGGTGGCCCCCCTGCGGAAGTACGACTTTACCGAGCTGGAGGGCCTTGTGGACCTGGAGCGCGACGGCAAGCCGGAGCTGCTCTTGGGGGTGTTCCCCTCCACACTCCAGCTTGTCGACCTCACAGGCGAAGTACTGGCCAGCCAGGCGCTGGCCTACTGCGACTGCCCCTGCTAGGCAGTCGCCGTCGGAAGCACATTTGCCACCGCCAGCTCGGCAAGCTGCTTGGGATCCACCTCGGAGGGGGCCCCGCTCATCAGATCCTGTGCCGAAGTGGTCTTCGGGAAGGCGATGACTTCGCGGATGTTGTCCGTCCCACACAAAAGCATGATCATCCGGTCAAAGCCGAAGGCCAGACCACCGTGGGGAGGCGCGCCGTGCCGCAATGCACCCAGGAGGAAGCCGAACTTCTTTTCGGCCTCTTCAGCGGACAGGCCCAGTGTGGCGAAAATCTGGCTTTGTACGTCGGGATCGTGGATACGGATGGACCCGCCCCCGATCTCGTAGCCGTTGCACACGATGTCATAGGCATCCGCAAGGATGTCCCCCGTCTTTTCGGTTCCCAGCCAGCCGATACACTCGGGCTTGGGCGAGGTGAAGGGATGATGCACGGCGGCCCAGCGGCTGTTGTCGGCGTCCCACTCGAAACCGGGGAAGTCGACCACCCACACAAAGCGGAAGCCCGGCTCCACCAGCCCCAGCTCCTTGGCGGCGGCGGCGCGCAAGCGGCCCATCCCCGCGTTCGCGTTGCTGCTGGGGCCCACGCCCACCAGGATCACATCCCCGGCTTTGGCGCCGAAGATCTCCGCCAGCTTGGCCTGAAGTGGGGCTTCCAGCTTGGACAGCGGCCCCGTCCAGGGCTCGCCCACCTTCGCATAGAGCAGCCCGCCCAGACCGTAGCGCTTTACAAAAAGGGTCCAGGCATCAAGCACCTTCCGGGTGATCTTCTCGCCCTGCCCGGGGATGCAGAAGCCGCGTACGAGGCTGCCGGCATCCAGGCCGCTGCGCAAGATGGGCAACGTCGTCTCGCCGACTGCTTCGTTCAGGGTCTTCAACTCCAGACCAAAGCGCAGATCTGGCGCATCCACGCCGAAGCGATCCATCGCTTCGGTGTAGGACATCACCGGGATCTCGCCCACCTCGTGCCCGCCGATCTCCTTCCACAGCAGCTTCACGACGTTGCTGGCCAGCTCCATCACGTTTTCACGGCGGACAAAGCTCATCTCGATGTCGATCTGGGTGAACTCGGGCTGCCGGTCGGCGCGCAGGTCCTCGTCCCGGAAGCACTTCACGATCTGGAAGTAGCGGTCCATACCCGCCACCATCAGGATCTGCTTGAACAATTGGGGGCTCTGCGGCAGGGCATACCACTCGCCCTTATGCACGCGGGAGGGGACCAGGTAGTCGCGCGCGCCCTCGGGGGTGGCTTTGGTGAGGATCGGGGTTTCCACCTCGACAAATCCTTCGCTGTCCATATAGCGGCGCACCGCCAGGGAGGCGCGGTGCCGGGCCACAAGGTTGGCCTGCAGCTCGGGGCGGCGCAGGTCCAGGTAGCGGTATTGAAGGCGGAGATCCTCGTTGACTGTCGTGTGCCCATCCAGGTTGAAGGGCAGGGGCGGGGTACGGGTGAGGATGGTGATGCGCTCAGCGACCACCTCGATCATCCCGGTGGGGATCTTGGGGTTCGGGGCCGCGCGCATCGCAACCACACCCTCGATCTCCACGGTGTATTCCAGGTGTACCTTCTCGGACTCAGCAAGGGCTTCCGCCGGAGAGCGCTCGTCGCAAACGGCCTGCACCAGACCGGAGCGGTCGCGGATCAACAAAAAGCTCAACCCGCCCATCGCGCGGGTGCTCTGCGCCCAACCCTGGATCAGCACCCGCTGGCCGACATGATCGGGACGAAGCTCTCCGCAGCGGTGGGTGCGACGGATGGTCTGCAGCATAAAACCTCCAGGGACGCGGAGAAAAAAGCGTCGCCGGGCGGCTAACCCGATCCGGGGTGCGCGGGTAGGCGGAAGGCGGAATCCGCCCCCTTGGGGGGGTGGAAAGTGGGCAGCGATCTCCCTCAAGAAGCGCAGATTTTGCAACCGCATCGGTCAAGAATGTGATAAGGTGGGGCCGCAAGAGGTTCCGCATGACCACCCTTCTGCTTCTTCTGGCCTGTCAGCAGGACTATGAGCTCTACGGCGACAAGGCGAACGCCGGTTCATACAACCCTCCCGATCCCCCGGTGAAGGAGCAGGTGGACAGCATCACTCAGGTGACCATCCCTGCGGTGGACGTGCTGTGGGTCATCGATAATTCCTGCTCGATGCAGGAAGAACAGACCGCCTTGCGCGACAACTTTGAAGACTTCATGAAGTACTTCACCGACTCCGGTCTGGACTACCACGTTGGCGTGGTCTCCACCGACATGGACAACCGGAACGAACGTGGCAAGTTGATCCTGGACAATGGGACGGACCGCTACATTGATTCCAGCTACGACCGTGGCGATGCGGTAGCCTCCTTCCGTCAGCGGGCCGCCCTGGGCACCAATGGCTCCTCGGACGAGCGCGGCAAGGACGCCGCCTATACTGCGCTGACCACCGAAAAAGACCGCACCAATGCTGGTTTTTATCGCGATGATGCATCGCTTTCCATCATCACCA
>JBEIQS010000170.1:0-12731 GCA_040376425.1 Alphaproteobacteria bacterium
AAGGGAATCCTCTTCTACAAGTGGGAGGATGCCGCCGTTCACGCCCTGACCATGGACCAGTTCCGCAGCCTGGCCAAGGACGTGAACCTCACGTCCGGTAGCAAAGATATGGCCGCAATGGCCACTTTTTCAGAGTTCTACAACGGCACCGGCTACCACAACAAGGGCATCTCCAGCCCCTACGTCTACGCAGGCACCGATCAGTACACCAAGGGCAAGTACATCGCCGACGGTCGCTTCTCCTGGGACCACGTGGACCAGCAGCCCGGCACCATGCTCTTGATCCAGAGCCTCTACAACACAGAAGGGAAGCCGAAACTTTCGGATGTGGCGGCATCCGGTGGCGCCGGGGTTGCCACCGGCCAGGGCACCGGCCAAGGCCCGGGGGTGGGCACCGGCACCACCTCTGGTCCCACACCTGGCCCCACCACCCCCGGCCCGACCACTCCTGCGCCCACCGGGGACCGCGTCGTCAGCTGGGGCGACGTGATGGGCGGCAGGGCCGAGCTGAAGCGGGGCGACAGCGGAGAGGCCGTGGAGACGGCGCAGCGCCTGCTCCAGCGCCGTGGCTACATCATCGATGTGGACGGCGACTTCGGGCCCGCCACCGAGGCCAAGGTCAAAAAGTTCCAGAGTCTCCGCAGAATCCAGCAGACCGGCCGCATCGGGCAGACCACCGCACGCGTGCTCGACCCCCGCTCCATGAACGTGGATGACGAGTCGCTGCGGAAAAACGGCGTCACGCCCATGGTTCAGACCCCGTCCGGTGCTACGGGCGGGACCACCCCGACCACCGCGGGCGGCGGGCAGACGCCGGCGGGCCCCACCGGTGGCCAGACCCCGGTGACCGGCCCCACCACCGCCGGGCCCGGCACCGACGTCGACACCAACAAGGGCCAGGATACCGAGAAGGCGATTGAAGGAAAACTCCGGGACGATGCTCCAAAAGTCACGCTGAAGCCCGAGCAGATCGCCGAAGCCCGCGCCTTCAACCTGAAGGCCCATACCGTTTCCATGCTCAACGCCATGCGCAACATGCTGGTGAAAGAGGGCTTTTTGGTAGGAAAGACGCTCACCTCTCAGGATCTGGTGAACGCCACGCCCAACCTGGTGGTGGATGACGCCTTCATCCTGGCGGCTGCACGGTATCAGGCGTTCAAGCAGATGAAAGATCCCGATGGCAAGATCGGGAACGCGACCTTTGGGCACTTCCAAAAGGCCGGCTTCCGCTACACGGTCAGTGGCGGCGACAAGCCGCAGAAGGAAAAGGGCGCGGACGGCAAGGAAAAGGCCCGGACCATCCTTCCCAAAGGTGCTCCCGCCGAGCAGGTCTACGACTACTTCAAGGGGGTGGTCACGGGCCAGGGCGGCATCTTCAACGACAAGCCCGGCTATGTAAATCTGGTCGGCATTCGTGGCGGGAAGTACAGCGAGGCCAGTGGGACGATTACACAAACGGACAATGCCTTCAACCAGTGGAACGACACCCTGGTCGTGCTCAAAACCGAAGCGAACGGCAAACACACCGTCAAATACTACGAAGGCACCACCGATCCGGGCATGGCCTACAACGGCGTGGCGACCCTCACCGAGGGAACCCATGCCTTCAAATACGGCTATCACAGCCCCGCCTCGGGTACCTATCGCGGCCTCAACGCGGCTTATGATGGCTACTCTCCAGTCTATCGCCGCGGTGAAGGCTACTTTTTGGGTGCCGGCGCCGGCGCGGGCCAGTGGTTGAATGTCCACACCACACACGGCTACAACCAGGGCGCCCTGGGTGGGCCGGGCGGCTATTCCCTGGGTTGTGCGGTGGTGAATGGCCAGGACCGCTACAAGGACTTCATTGGCGAGATGGGGGCTTCGAACAAGGCCGGCCAGCAGCTCATCTACTACACGGTGATCTCCGCAAGTCGGATGGAAGGCTTTGTTGTGAAGCAACAGAAAGACGTGACCAAAGACGCGCAGCAGGCTTCATAGCTACTGAGTGAATATTCATTCAGTACTGTCGATGGGCGGGGGCGGCGCCGCTGGGTGAACGGATCAGGCCACCATCCGCTCGGCTTGGCTGTGCAGCCAGAGGCTGACCTCCTCCTTCTCCTCCGCCGCCGCCCTCCCGATCCGCTGCGCCTTCAGGGTGACGGCGGCCCGGCTTACACCGCGACGCCGGGCGTGCTCGGCGAGGCTGCCTGCGGTGAGCACCTCGATCAGCCACTGCTGGTCCTTTTCAGAGAGCAGCAGCCGCGGGCAGTCGCGCAGGGCTTCCTCTGGGGAGGGCAGCGGCTCTGGGCGCAGCTCTTCCAGGCGGCGCTCCTTCATTTTCCGCCGCGCCCGGTCCTTCAGGGTGTAGTGGGTGATGGACCGCGCATAGGCGAAGAGCTGCCCCACCTGCTGGCCCCGAAAACGTTCCAACCCGCCAGAGAGGAGCATTAACATCACGTCGCCCGCCACCTCTTCTCTCTCGGAAGTGGACACGAGGTCTCGATAGCCTCCGTGCTCCACCCGCTGCAGCACGTAGAGGTGCAGGCGGCAGAGCAGCTCCTGGGCGGCGGGGCTATGGAGATCGGTGAGGAGGATCTGCAGGTTCATGGGGACTCCGTACTCCTGTAGTGTCTCACCCTCGCAGTTCCTCTGCCTCCAACGTGCCAGACTCCACGGTTTCGTGGGGAGAGGGGTGGAGGGAGCAGCGTGTAGAAAGAAAACTTGAGCCTTTTGCGCTGGGCAAGGGAGCGTCTCTCTGCCACAATAAACAGGCTGGGAGTTCGATGTCCGCGCCGCCCCTATGGTTGACCTCAGAGCTGGAGCTGCTTGCAGCCTCCGCACGCTATGTGGTCCGCCTGGCGACGCCCCACTACGATCTGGACGACATCGACGAGCTGGTTCGTGCCGAATACTACTCGATCCTCCAGCAATTTCGGGCGGAAGGTGTGGACTGGGCCACACTGGAGGTCGCGGCGGGCCAGACGCCACAGTCTCTGCGTTCGCTGGGCGATCGACGGATTCCCAAGGCCAACGGCGAGGGGCATCCGCGCGGCAACCCCATCCGTGCGGTGCTGCACCTGGTGCAGCGCGCCGGCTCTCACGGCCTGAGCCGGGCCGAGTTGTTGGAGAAGCTGGAGTGCCAGGGCGACACCTACGGTCAGCAGCGGGAGCTGGCCCTGCCGCTGTTGGTGGCCTTTGGCAAGGTTCGCCAAGAAGGAAGCCGCTATCTGGCGGTCCTGGACGGCCCCCCCACCGAGCAGCTTCAGCAGCGCCACGAGCGGGTTTTGGACAGTCTGGGCAGTTGCCACCGCATCCTTATGGCCGCTTTACACTATCCAGGTGGGCCGCGCTCGGTGGTGTCCCGCCGTGGAACGCTGAGTCTGCCTGCCGACCCGCAGCAGATCGCCGCAGCCTGGGAGCGTCTGCACGCGGTGATGTTGGAGTGGTCCAAGGCCGAGGAAGGAACAGTAGAGGTAGAGGTGGTTCTGGGTGGCACATGGGGCGAGGGGCTGCCGTCGGCACCGCCGTCGCTGCCGCTGGATCAGGAGCAGGCGGTGATTCGCCTGCTTCTTCGCCACATGCTGCGCCAACTCTTTCCGCACTATCGCTTGGAGGAGATCCTGGGTCTCTTCCGGCTGGCGGCCTGGGCGCTGCTCTCCGATCTCAAAAAGGATGGCCCCAGCTTGGTGCTTCCTTCCTGGAAAAAATCCCGGAAGACCGGCCTGGGCTGGGAGGAGATCGGTCTGATGGCGGGGCGTTCGCACCAGGGGCTGCTGAACCTGCGTCGTCTCCACGCGCCGGTGGTGGACGAGGGCGCCAGTCCGGCGCGCCAATTGCTGGTGGTCCTGCAGGGGGCCGGAGAGAGCGGCCTGCGCCGCTCGGAGTTGCTCACCGCCTGCGAAGATCGTGGTTTGATCCTACCTCCTGGCTGGGAGACGGCGTTGGGGCACCTGGTGTCGCGAGGGCTGGTGTTCCAGCGGGAAGGCCGCTTTGTCGCTGCCCTTCGCGACTTGGACCGCAGCGCTCCCAGCTCTCCCGCCGGGACCGTACGTCTGGAGCGTGTGCGCCAGATCCTGGTGGAGACGGTACATCCCATCCTGATGCGCTCTCTCTGGTGGGATGGCGGGGTGAAGAGTACAGCATTGTATGGTTGGAAGCTTCGGCTTCCGGCAGATGTGCATGCGCAGGCACAGGCGTGGGAGCGTCTTCAGGCGCAGGTGCACGCGGCGGTGGTGGAGGAGGAGGAACGGGCGCTGGCGTCCGGACAGCCGCTGCGCACGGCGGAAATTTTCTTTGGGGGCACGGCATGCCCCGGGGAGGCGAGATGAGCCTTTACAATATGTGTTACTGGCACCTGCAGTTGTTGTGGGCGCTGTTGGGGGGGGGGCAGCCGGTGCCGGTGGCCCATGCCAACGTGGAAGCGGAGCAGAACTACCTTCGGGTGGAGCAGTCCTCCGAACCCACGGAAAGCGAGGAAAAACCCGACAAAAATCATGTGGTCTGGGATGACCCGACGGTGTGGCGCGGCCCGCTCTCCTGGAGGCACTGAAATGTCCGCTTGGATCATTGCCATTCTCCTGCACCTTGCCCCCCCAACCGCGCGGGAAGAGCTGGGCCGCGTGGGCATCGTGATGCCCCAGGTGGTCTGGACCGACCCCACCGAGCCCTGCATCGCCCCGCGTGTGTGTGAAGGGCGGGTCGTGGTGTCCTCGGAACAGCGGCGCTGAAGGGGTGATTTTTTGGGTGTAGCGCGGCGGCGCGTTTTGGCGGCGGTGGAGGTTGGATGCTCCTCTTCGCCCTGCTCTTCGGCTGCCTCAACGATTGTTCCTACTTTGAGACATGTGAGGGCAACACGTTGCTGGTCTGCGGTGACGGCCCGGATCAGAGCGTTGGTCGAAAGGAAAACGCAGTGGAGTGTTCGGGCCCCAACCCGGTCTGTGTGGCGGTGGGCGAACAGAATGCCACCTGTGCGGCGGGCGCAGGCTTCTGCGAGGACGGCACTGCGGATCGCTGCGAGGGGGATGTCCTGGTGGTCTGCGATCTCTTCCAGTCTCCGCTGGGCCTCCTGGGGGCGGGCAGCGATGTGTTCGTCAGCACCGGGCGTGACTGCGCCGCAGAGGGGCTGGGCTGTGCGGTGGACGAAGGCACCGGCGTAGGAAGCTGCGGCTAGGCCTCCGCCTCATCCAGAAAATCTTGAATCTCGCCATGAAAGCGCTGAGGATCTTCGGCGTTTGGGGAGTGGCCCACCTCAGGTAGCCAGTGCAGCCTGGCGTTGGGCAGGTGCTGCACCAGGTAGAGGGCGTTGGCGCCGGGAGAAAGTCGATCGTCGGTACCGTGTAGGATCAGCGTGGGATGCGGAATATTCTGGAGGCGGTCGCTGGTGTCGAAGCGCAGGTAGGCGGCGCCCTGGAGCGCCAGCCCGCGCGGGTCGGGTGGGTGCCGGTTCCACCAGCGGGCGAGGTTCTTCATCTTCGCGGCTTCGGCCTCGCGGTAGCGTCGGCCGAACATGGCGGGGATCACCAGCTCCAGCCATTCTTCCTCACTCAGCTCCGCTCCCCGGGCCATGGCCCGGATGGCCGCATAGTCGCCGGGAACATGGCCCGCACCTCCGCAGGAGGTCCCCCCCAAAACCAGGCGGCGGATGCGGTGGGGCCAGCCCAGCGCCAGCTCCTGAAGCACTCGTCCTCCGAAGGAGAGGCCAACAAAGTCGGCTTGTTCCAGCCCTACTTCGTCCAGGAGCCGCACCAGATCAGCGGCGTAGTCGCGCATCTCCATGGGCTCCGGGCTGTACTCGGACAGGCCCATGCCGCGGTGGTCAAAGCTGAGCGCCTGCCGACTGGTGCTGAAGTGCCGGAGGGCCAGCAGCCAGGCCGCTTGCACGCCTCCCATGCCACTTACAAAAACGACGGGCGTCTTTGCGTTCGGAGGCGGACTGCTGAGGCTGTAGGCAAGCTGGGGGTGACTCTGCGTGCGCGGCATGGCCGCCCCTATCCGGCGCGGCTCACTCCATCCAGGCCGCGACGCAGTCGGGCGGCGCGGTGAGGGGGTTGCAGCGCACCGGCTCGCCACCGGGTAGCTCCATCCAATAGTCTGCGGAGGGAGCGGGAAAATCGGTGGCGGCATAGTGGACGCCACCGGCCAGCGCGGCATCCCGCGATGCGATATTATCGGCGTTGCCCGCACCATCTACGTTGGTGGTCACCACCAGGCCCGCTGCGACAAGCTGGGGCATCTCCTCTGGCCCGGCATCCTTCACCAGCGCGGCATACGGAAGGCCCAAGGCCGAATCTGGGAAGAGCAGGCGGCCCGCCAAATCGGGAGACTCGGTCAGGTAGGCGTCGCGGTGCTCGCTGGAGTCCAGAAGTCCGAAGAGCACCTTCCCGCGCACCTCCGCCAACGTGGGCGGGCCCAGGGTCGCACTGGCGGTGGCGAGGTCGGCCGCTCCCCGGCGCCAATCATCGGGTGTATACACCATTTGTGGCGGAAGGACGCTTAGAATGACGGACTCGATATCGGCGTAGTGCCCCAGGATGGGCTGGTAGCCCTCGGCGGCTGCATCCAGCTCATCTTTGGGCTCCATCCAGATAAGAATCGGCGCGTGATCAGGATTTTGTACGGAGTAGCTGCATACTTCGCGCAGACAGTCTTCGAAGTTCAAGCAGGTGCTGCCCGGGTCTGCCACAGGAATATGGAAGACTTCCAGGCCGCCATCCTCGCGAAGGTGCAGATCCAGCTCTATCTGCCGAACGCCCAGGTCGCGAAGCTGCTCGGTGAGTGGCGGCTGCGTGTAGTCCCAGGAGTCGTCCAGGGTGGGCTCGGTGGGGATGTGGTAGCTGTTGTGGGTGCCACGCGCTTGGAGCATGCCCATGTGCAGCTCGGTATCCTTGGGGTAGGCGCTGGCCTTTCCGGGTACCAAGCCCTCCACCCCACAGAGTGGCGGTGCCGACGATTCTTCAGGCTTTTCTACCCCGGTGCAGGCAAGGAGAAGCAACAGCACGCTACTTCTTCTTCAGGCCGTGGGTCCAGATGCCCGCGATCGCAATATAGGGAGGGAAGGCCTCGTAGATTCGCGAAGTCAAGTAGGCCTGCGAGAAGACGGCGAAGGTAGGCACATAGGGGCTCTTGGCGGGCTTGAACACGGCCATGGGCCCGATCTTGGTGGTGCGATCCTTGGTGCCAAAAGTGTACTGGTGGGTAAAGTTTACACCCAGCCAGAACATGCGCGGGTCTTCGTCGCTGGACTCGCGGAAGGCCCAGAAAGCAAGGGCGCTATTGGTCATCACCAGGTCGTTCCACTGCAGGAGGCTGTCGTACTGGGGCTCATACCAGTAGTCTCCGATACAGCTTCGGTTGCCCTCGGCATTAAAATCGAGGGCCGGATCGCCGGAGCAGGGGTTGCCTTCGGGCCGCGGCTTCCAGATCCACACGAATTCCTGGGGCAGCGCGATGATGAAGTGGCTGACCTTGGCTTGCAGGGTCGGCGACACGCTGGCGCGGAACACCGGGCCGGAGGCTTTATGGCCGCCCATGGCGTGGATGACGTCGCGGGCGTCGCTATCGAATTTGTCATTCACGCCATAAAAGTCGGTCACGCCCGAGAAGCTGCCGAAGTAGTAGCCGGCATCGGCTTGCGCTTCGATCTCCAGGACGGCGATGGGCGAAAATCGGACGATCGGCCCCACATGCGCGTAGGCGGGCGTCACGTCCAGATATAGTCCCGGCGCGAAGAAGGTGTCCTGGAACAGGATGGAGTCACTGTTCCAGAGCGGGATGGAGTAGTCCGCCCGGAAGGCATAGCGTAGGCCCTCGGGAAAATAGGAGCCGGCGATCTGGTGGCGGAAGCCAACCTCGCCGGCGAGGGCAGTGGTGAGGAGCAGGCTGAGCATGCCACTAGTCTACCATAGAGCGGGGCCGGGGAGGGAATGGCGCCGCAGCGGGATCGCCGCCGGGCAGTGCGTTACACACGCACACCATGTCCCGCACCTACCAGCCGGATGAGGACCCTGGCCCTCCCCCGCCGCCAAAACCGGCCGAGCGCTACGTGCTGGGGGAGCGGATCGGGCTGGGGGCCACCGGTGAGGTATTTGTTGCATTTGACAAAAATTTAGGCCGAGAGGTAGCCATCAAGCTCTTTCGCCTGAAAGGGCCGGGGGCGCGGGATCGTTTTGTGGCTGAGGCGCAGGTGACGGCGCAGCTCCAGCATCCGCAGGTGGTGCCGGTGTTTGAGCTTGGAGAGATGGAGGATGGAACCCCATTTCTGGCGATGAAGCGGGTGGAGGGGGAGTCGCTGTTGGCCTGGCTGGGGCGCAGGCCCAGCCTGGAGCAACGGATCGAGGTCATGCAGCGTACATGCGATGCGATGGCCTACGCCCATGATCGGAAGATCCTCCATCGGGATTTGAAGCCGGAAAACGTGATGGTGGGGGCCTATGGTCAGGTGTTGGTGATGGACTGGGGCCTCGCGCGGCCCATGGGGCAGGCCCGTGGGGCGGGCCTGCATGTGGACCGCTTTGCGCGGTCCAGCCAGCGTACGATGGAGGGGATGATCGCGGGGACTCCTGCGTATATGTCGCCAGAGCAGGCCGAGGGGCGGGTGGGCGAGCTGGATCAGCGCAGCGACGTCTATGGCTTGGGTGCGGTGCTGTATGAGCTGCTGGTGGGAGCGCCGCCCTTCGATGGCGAGCCGATGGCAGTGTTGGAGCAGGTCAAAGCTGGGAAGTTCAAGCGTCCGCGCCAGCGTCGGCCGGAGATCCCGCGCGAGCTGGAGGCGGTGGTGCTGAAGGCCATGGCCCGCCGTCCGCAGCAGCGCTATGGCTCGGCCACGGCGATGCGCGAGGATCTGGATGCCTTTTTGGCGCGTCGGCCGCTGGTTCATCTGCGTTCGACCTGGGGGGAGCGCCTGGGGAAGTGGGCCTTCCGCCACCGGGCAGCAGTGGGCGCCGGGGTGGCCGTGGCCTTGGCCGCCGCATTTTTGCTGCTCGGCGGGCTTTGGCGCTACGCGGTGGATGTGGGGAGGGCCAAAGACCAGGCCATCAGCGAGGCGGAGCGCGCAAAAATTGAGCTTGGCCATGCTCGTCTGGCGTTGGCGGATGCACTGGTTGCGCAGAGTCGCTATGGCGCGGCGCGCGAGGCCCTGGCGGAGGCTGCCACCAGCCTCACCACCGGGCCCGACGCAACGTCGGTGATGTTGGCGCGCTCCTTTCTGGCTCAAGATAGTCCTGAAGCACTTTCTGTTTGCAAGCCGCATGGGGAGGCGATGATTCTGGCGGTGGCCCTTGCCGCCGACGGTACCCAGGTGGGTAGCCTGGGCCGGGATGGGCGGATGGTGCTGTCCGACCCGCTGGACTGCCGCGTCCTGGCGGAGCGGGCGGTGGGGACCGGTCTGGCCGCCCTGGCCTTTGTGGAGGGCAGGCTTTGGGCCGCCCAGGCGGATGGGCACAAGCTATCGGTTTTTTCGATTGGTGGAGAAGAATCATCGGTAGGATTGGAGGTGGAGCCGATGCTGATCCACCTGGGGCCCGAGGGAGGCTGGTTGGTGGGAAGGGAGGGACAGACTGTACCTTTCTCGCTGCAGGCCACTCCGGGGCAGCCTTTGGAGCCGCGTGCGGACGGGGGCATGGGCTGGCCGGATGGCGACCTTCGCGTCGGCACGAGTCTGCGTACGGGTGGCGAGCTGGGCGGGGCCTGGAGCGCGACGGGAAGCCCACGCTGGACGGAGCCGGGGGTGGCCTGGGTGGATGCAGACGCGGCGGGGCAGCACCTGCTGGTGGGAACGGCGGCCGGTGTGTCCTGGCGCAGCCTGTCCGACGGTGCCTTGCGGTGGGAGCGCAGCCTGGAGCCCATCTCCAGAGTGGGTATCGCCCCGGGGGAGCGCTATGCCTGGGCAAGCCGCTACAATGGGACGGTGCTTCTGCTTTCGCTTGACGATGGTCGCACCGTGGCGGAGCTGGCGGCGCGGCCGGGGACCATCCTGTCGGCGGTGTCGGCAAGTGCGGATGCTCGATTGCTCACGGCTTCCAGTGATGCAGAGCTTTGGACCTGGTTGATTCCCAGAAGTCCACCGCGCCACCTGGGGCCGCAGTTGAGTGCGTCGGCCCATGCCCTGGCGCTGTCGCCGGACGGTCGGCTGGTGGCCGTGGGAGACGAGGCCGGGGGGTTGATCCTGGTGGATTTGGCAACGGGGGTGGAGCTGGGACGCTGGCAGGTAGGGGAGGGGCTGCGGGGGCTGGCCTTCTCGCCGGATGGCCTGAGTCTGGCGGCGTTGCCCAAGGCGCCGGAGCTGCACCTTCTGGATCTTTTGGGGGAGGAACGCCGGGTGGTTGCCCTTCCTGCGCGCGGCATGTCCGCGCTCTGGCCCGGGGAGCTATGGGTGGCCTGCCGCAATGGGGTGATGCAGCGGATCCCTGTGGACGGAAGTCCGCTTCCTCCTCCCACCCCCCTCTTCGATGCGGGGGTCTGGCATATGAGCCTGCTTCCCGACGGCCGCTTTCTGGTGGGAGCCCATGGGGGCGGTCCGGTTCCCATCATTCTGTGGGATCCAACGACGAAAAAGGGGGAGGAGATATTTGAGCGCGGGCCAAGCCACTATCGCAGCTCCGCCAGCCAAGATGGCCGCCTGGCGGCAGTGGGCATGCAGAGCGGCGAGGTGCCGATCTGGGAGCTGGGGACCGGAAAGCTGCGCCGCAGGCTGAAGGCGGATGACGGTCCAACCCTGGCGGCGGCCTTCACACCGGATGGAACCCAGCTTGCAACAACGGGTTTTGGCGGTCGGGTGCAGCTTTGGGACGTGGAGAGCGGCGCGCTCTTGCGATCGGTGGATCAGCATGGGGGGCCCGGTACGGCACTTTTGATTACTCCTGACGGGGATCAGCTTTTGTCGGTGGGTGCGGATCATCGGGTGGGGCGCCTGTGGCTGCGGGAGCGCGCAGCGGAGGCGCGCGGGTTGCTCGCGGCGCGCCCCGGGGAGGCCTTTGCGCGCCTGGGCTGGTGGGAGCGGGTGGGGCCGGAGGCGGGCCCTCTCCTCACGGCGCAGGCGCGCCTGGCCCTGGGCCTGCCGGTCGAGGAGGGGGCCAGCCCCTACTTGAAGCTTCTGGGGCGGAGACGGTGAGGGAGCGCGGGCCTGGATCAACGCCGTGCGTAGTCCCACCAGCCCCCATCATCCTGTACGACGTCCCATCCGGCATCCTTCAAAATCACCCAGACCATCGCCGACCGCACACCGCCGGTGCAATAGAGGAGCACCGGGCCCTTTTCCAGGGCCGGAATTCCGCTCAAAAACTGCTTCCAAGGCAGGGAACGAGCACCGGGAACATGCCCGCCGCGGGCTTCGCCATAGTGTTGGGCGCCCGCAAACTCGTCCGGCTCGCGCACATCTACGAGGAGGCGCCCGCCGGGTTCACGGGTGCTGCCTCGGAAATCGGGGCGGGGAGTGGCCACAAAATCACCGGGGGTGGGGCTGCGGGGCAGGTGATCCGTGGGGCCCAGCCAGGTGGACATCCCGCCGCGAAGTACGTGCACTTCCGGGTGACCGAGATACAGAAGATCCCAGGCCAATCTACCTTCCTCTCCCCAGCCCGCGTCCCAGCCCCCCACCACCAGCACGCTGTTGTTGCGTTGGACTCCGGCTGCGGCAAAGGCTGCGGCGGCCACCTGCGGATCTCCCAGTCTTCCCGAGGTGAATCCTCCCTCCGTGCCCACGCGCCAGTCCAGCCGCTGCGCCCCGGGGATGTGCCCACGCACAAAATCGACCCGCCCCCGTGCATCCAGGACCGTGGCCCCCTCCTCCCACAGCTTCTTCGCCTGCGTCGCGTCCACCAGGATGCCCGCGGTGGCCAGGCTGAAGATGGCCAGGTTCATGGGAGGAAAGGCCCCGTTCCCTGTGCCCGGGCCCGCAAAAAGTGGTCGGCTATCACCAGGTTCGCCATCGCTTCCACCAGCGGCACCGCACGCGGCAGCACACAGGGGTCATGCCGCCCGCGTGGCCGGATCTTTGCCGGATTTCCCTGGTTGTCCACCGTGTCTTGCTCTACAAAAAGTGTAGCGACCGGCTTGAAGGCGACGGTGAAGGTGATGGGCATCCCGTTGCTGATGCCTCCTTGGATGCCCCCGGAGTGGTTGCTGCTGCAGCGGATGCCCTGCGGTGTGGCGACGAAGGGGTCGTTGTGGTGGCGACCGCGCAGCAGGGTCCCCGCATAGCCGCTGCCGCTCTCAAAACCTTTGGCCGCCGGCAGTGACAGCATCGCTTTGGCCAGATCAGCCTCTAACTTATCGAATACCGGCTCACCGAGGCCGGCAGGGACGTTTCGTATCACCCCATGAACCACCCCCCCGATGCTGTCGCCCTCCGACCGCACCTCCTTGATCAGGGCCTCCATCGCGACGGCCGTCTCAGGGTGGGGGCAGCGTACCGGGCTGCGATCCACCTCTTCCCGGCTTGGATCCATGCCTTCGGGGGCAGACAATGCGCCCACCCGCTGCACCCAGGCCACCACCTCGATGGGGGCAATCAATTGTCGGGCCACCGCACCGGCGGCGACGCGGGCGACCGTCTCCCGCGCACTTGCCCGTCCGCCTCCGCGCCAGTCTCGAAGGCCATATTTTGTATCGTAAGTAAAGTCAGCATGGGAGGGCCGATACAGTTGGCGGGTGCTCTCGTAGGCGCGTGGGTCGGCGTCCTCGTTGCGGAAGAGCAGGGTCAGCGGGGTTCCCGTACTTTTCCCCTCGAAAAATCCGGAGAGGATCTCGAAGCG
>JBEIQS010000103.1:0-19919 GCA_040376425.1 Alphaproteobacteria bacterium
CCGGTACCGGGAGGGCCACCCCGCCCGGGCCCGTCCAGCTTCCGACCTCGGCAAAGAGCACGTGGAGTGTAAACCAGAGGCTCAGGTTCAGCACCACCCCCACCACGGCTGCGGTAATGGTGGACAGGGCGGCGGACCACGCATGATTTCCCCGCAGCCACTCCACCCAGGGTGCGCCGACAAAGATCCACAGGAAGCAGGGAGCAAAGGTGACCCAGGTGCTCAGGGTGGCACCCAGACAGCCGGCCACCAGGGGCGAAAGGGAGCCCGGATTACGATAGGCCGCTAAAAAGGCAACAAATTCCACGACCATGATCAACGGTCCGGGCGTGGTTTCTGCCAGGCTCAGGCCATCGAGCATCTCTCCAGGCTTCATCCAGCCATACTGCTCCACGGCGGCCTGCGCGATGTAGGCGAGCACCGCGTAGGCCCCACCGAAGGTGACCACGGCCGTCTTGCTGAAGAAGATGGCGATGTGGCTGTAGACGCTCTGTCCATTTGACCAGACAACCAGCAGGACCACGGGGAGCAGCCAAAGACCAAGTCCCACCGCAGCCACACGCAGGGCGCGCGGGATGGAAGGTCGCGTGTGCGCGGGCGCGTCGCCCTCCAGCAGGGCATCCACCGTTCCGCCGGGTGTTCCGGCGGTGGGGAGCGAAGCCGCGGCGGGCAACCACCGTGCTGCCGCCAAACCCAGCAGGGCGGCCCCAGCGATAATCAGCGGAAAGGGAAGAGAAAATACGAAAATCCCCAGGAAGCTCAATGCGGCTACCACCCGCATCGCATCGTTTTTCAGGGCTCGCTTGCCGATGCGCAACACGGCCTCCACCACGACCGAGAGTACAGCGGCTTTGAGGCCGAAAAAAGCTGCCGCCACCGGACCAACGCTGCCGTAGGCGGCGTAGAGCATCGACAGCCCCAACATCGCCAGAAAGCCGGGGATCACAAAGAGCAAACCCGCTGCCAGTCCCCCGGCATACCCGTGCAGCAGCCAGCCCAGGTAGACCGCAAGCTGCTGTGCCTCTGGTCCCGGCAGGAGCATACAATAATTCAAAGCATGGAGAAAGCGCTGCTCCCCCACCCAGCGCTTTTCCTCGACCAGCACGCGGTGCATCAGCGCGATCTGTCCGGCCGGCCCGCCAAAACTGTTCAGGCCGATGTAGGTCCAAGTCCGAATCGCATCACGGAAGAGGATGCCGTGGGTGGCGGGGGGAAACCAGGAGGATGGGAGATGCATTTCCCTCTGACTATTCCGGTGGCGTCATTCTGTCCCCGGCGAGGCCCGGGGCTGTGGACAAACCCCGGCCATTGGGATAGGCAACAGAAATGAAAAGTAGCACCGACACGGTTGCCCTTGCCGATGAAATCCGCAGTCGCTTCCTAAACCAACCCTTCGGAATTGTTCAGTTTTGGGGGTGGGCACAGGTCCCGGCCAACGACCAGAGCTACCTGCTGGTCTCCACCCATGTGGACGGGGATCGCCTGGACCTGGTTTTTGTGCATGAAAGCCACACCGGCCTGCCTGGCATCCTTTCGATCTGGAGTCCGGAGGGCGCGGAGGATGCGCCGGCCGACCGTGGGGTGGGCATCGCCCTCCGACGGGCGGCGCGTCTGCGTCTGGATGGCGGGGAGGCCTGGATCGAAGATGGAAAGCTCCATTTGAAGATGCCCCGGGGAGAGGGCGTCTGGCCGCTGCCAGAGGTCCCAGCCCTGGTGCTTGCCCGCTGATACCAACCTGTAATCTGGAGTACAAATGAAATTACCCGGCATTTTACTTTCATTTTCTCTCTTTGCCCTCTCCTTCTTGCCCGGATCGGCGGTCAGCGGGGACGTGCAGCTTCCCACCGCACTCCAGGGCAAAGCCGAGGTGGTGTCGGCCACCGACCCGGACTATGCGCGTGCCGAGATCGGTGCGGCCGTAAAAGCCGAGGGTCAAGGTGGGGTCAGCCAGGGCCTGGTGGTGCGTTTGACCGCAGATGTCCCCGTGTACCGCATGTGGAGCGGTCCCACGAAGAAGGATTCCCGAGGAAACACCAACCGGATGGGCCAGTGGTGGTCCTATGATGCGCCGAAGGGCGATCAGGCCGGCTATCGGAAGGACTACGAGATCTGCCTGGGATGGAACGATTTGACCTGGATGGCCACCTGCACGCTGAAGAAGGGAGCGGTGGTGGTGGTGGGCCCGGGCCAGTCGGTGTCGGCGCAGACCTGTGGCGACCCCACCGGCCAGGAGAGCTATCCGGCCAATGCCGAAGATTGGCAGGTGTATGTAGCAAAAGCGTGGGCACGCAGTGCCGAGCTGTCCTGTCCGCCCGATAGTGCCGACTACGAGGTGGATCCGGCGAATATTGCAGCGAAGAAGCCCTGAGCGGCCAAACTCAGGCTACAATGCGCGTCGGAGTCAGCCGATGCTCATCTTTCTCTTTGCCGCCTGTTCGGAGTACGATCTATCCGATGACAAAAATCAGCCGGGGAAGTTGGACTCCGAAGGGAACGTGGTGGACGACTCCGGCGAGGAGGAGCAGCCCAAGGAAGAGTGCAACGGCGAAGACGACAATGGCAACGGGGAGATCGACGAAGGCTTCAACGATACCGACGAAGACGGCATCGCCGACTGCCAGGATGACACTTGCGAAGTGGGCTTGGAATCAGCCGGATCGGTGACCGTTCTGGACGAGTGCAAGGCCTTTGATGCCGGCCAGGTGGCCGATCCCTGGGACTTCAACCTGAAGTGGGAGTACCGCAGCAACGGGATGTCGGTGGTTCTTCCGGTCGTCGGCAACCTGTCCGACGACAACGCCGATGGTGTGATTGACAGCCTGGATACCCCCGATATCGCCTTTACGGGCTACGGCTCCGGGGAAGTGCACGTGGTCAGTGGGGATACCGGCACGCTTGTTTGTAAGGCCGCGGGATTTTCCAGCGACGGGGGGGTGATCATCGCCGATGTGGATGGCGACGGTGTGAATGACATTGTTGGGCCTGGCAACAATGGGAAGGTCAAGGCTCTGAACAACGACTGTTCGGCGAAGTGGCAGAGTGCGCAGACCTATGGATTTATGTATGCCGTCACCACGGCCGCCGATTTGGACGGGGATGGCGATGTAGAGGTGGTCGCGGACGTGGGCGTGGTCAATGGCAGCGACGGCAGCCATGTGGCGACCCTGGCCCCCGCCAACTCCCTGTGGCGCACCCCCATCGTGGCTGACCTGGATCTGAATGGGAACCAGGAGATCATCCTGGGTAGTACGGTGTACCGGGCCAATGGACAGGCCTGGTGGTCGGTGCAGGGGGCCTCTGGCTCCTCCTGCTTCGGTTCGGTACAGGATACGGACGGAGATGCAGAGGCGGAAGTTGGATTCTCCTGCGGCCAACGCTTCATCATGTACGACCACGATGGCACCAAGAAGTGGGAGAAGTCCCTGGCCGTGGCCAACCCCGGTCCTCCCTGTGCAGGCGACATCGACGGGGACGGCCTGGTAGAGGTGATCGCGCCCAATGGTCGCGTGATCAACGCTTTTGAGAACGACGGAACGCCCAAGTGGACCACCGCCATGCAGGATGGCTCCGGGGCCGCTGGTTGCTCGGTCTTCGACATGAACGGAGACAACATCTACGAGGTGATCTTCGCCGACGAGGTTGCGCTCCGGGTCTACGATGGCACCACTGGCACGGTGCTCTACGAAAACCGGAACCACGGCTCGGTGACCTACTTCGAGTACCCCTCTGTGGCCGACATCGACAACGATGGCTCCGCCGAAATCATCGTGGTGAACAGCTCCGGTGCGCTTGGCGGCCTGACCGTCTTCGGTCACTCAGGGGCCGGTTGGCCTTCGGCTGGTCCGACCTGGGGTATCCACGACTACGCGGCCACCAACCAGAACCCGGACGGCACCATCCCCAGCAACCCGACGCCGTCCTGGCAGGCCTACAACATCTTCCGCGGGCGGCCCTACGCCGATATTCCCGGGAGTCCCGACCTGATCACCGCCATCACCGACACCTGTGTCTCCTCCTGCGGGGAGCGGATGGGGGTGGTCTATGTGGCCTATCAGGTGCAGAACCAGGGTGGGGCCGACTCCTCCGAGACATCGGTGAGCCTGTACATTGTGGATGGCGGTGTGGAAACCCTGTTTGAAACCCAGGTGGTGCCGGTGAGTACCTCGGGAGAGGCGCAGGCGGGTGGCAGCTTTGCTGTCCCCCTGGCCGCGACCGGAAACGGCGGCTTCATCCTGCGGGTGGACGACGATGGCACTGGCACCGGGGTGGTTTCGGAGTGTGACGAGGACAACAACGTCCATGTGTACCCCGAGACCTTCTGCGGGCGCTGATCAGCGCGGGCCCGCTTCCGAGTAGCCCAGCCGCTCCAGTTGTTCGCGCAGCTCCGCGGGGACCACGCCACGATCCATGGTTCCCGGCCAGCCGGTCTGGCGGATGAAGGTTTGTAGTTCCGCTTCCAACCTTGCTTTCACGGCCTCGTTTTCTGCGGCTTTGGTCTGGTGCGGGTCCTGGTCCAGCCGCCAAAGCCGTCGGTCCGGCATCCGCAGCAGCGGCGGTGTCGGATCCAGTCCCTCCTCCCGGTAGTTTTGGGTGGGGGCGAAGTCAAAGCCTTTGTTGTTGGGATTTCTGCTATAGGCCCAGATGTCGTGGGTGGCGATCAGGGCTCCGGTCTCCACCTCGGAGATCGCGGCCCGGTCAGGAAGGTCTCCCCCTGAAAATGCGGGGCGAAGGCTGCGTCCCATCCAGGTCGAGGGTGCGGAAACGCCCAACAGGTCGGCTACGGTCGGCGCCAGATCCTGCAGGGCGACCGTCTCGGTGGCCACCCCCACCGGAATGCGACCCGGCTGAGACAGGACCAGGGGCACATGCAGCACCGCATCGTAGCCCGAAGCAAAATGGTAGAGGTAGGGCGCCGGATTGCCGAGCTGTTCGCCGTGATCGGCCGTCAGCACGACCAGGGTGTCTGCCCGTTGGCCACTCTGCTCCAGAGCGGCGAGGAGTCGGCCCACCTGTCGGTCGGCGTGCGCCACCTCCGCGTCGTACCGGGCATTGATCTGATCGAGATCCGCTTGGGTAAAGGCGGGGTTTCCGCTCATCCCGGCCAGCAAGGCCCGGTTGCTGCCGTCGATGGGCCCGGTGTAGCCCGGATCGCGGAAGTCGGCTTCGCCCGGGTGGGGGTCGTAGGGGGCGTGGGGGGCCATCAGGTGTACCCACACATAAAATGGCGCGCGGGCTTTTTCCAGAATGGCGATGGCCTCGTCGGCGGTGGCGGGGTCGCGCGGGGCCCGCTTGATGGTCACCTGCTGCGCAAAGCCGGGCCAAGGCAGCTCCCCGCCGTTGGCCAGAATCGCCGCCGTCTGGTACCCTTGACCCGTCAAGAGAGTGGCCAAAGTCGGAAGGCCCTCCGCACCAAGGGCGCTGTTCTGTCGCGATCCATGCAGGACCGGTGGCAGAGAGGTCTGCAAGGTCATCAGCGCCGGCCGGGTGGCGCCGCGTGGGCTGATCATCCGGGTGAAGCGCTGGCCCTCCGTCGCCAGTTTATCGATGTTGGGAGATGTTGGACGTGTATAGCCGTAGGCACCCAAGCGGTCAGCCCGCAGGGTGTCCACGGAGATCATCAGCAGGTTGGGCCCCGCGTTGCGGGTGCAGCCCGCCAGCAGCAGAAGCAGCCCGATCACAGGCTCAGCAGCTCGTTGACCAGCTCTTCGATGCGGCGGTCTCCTCCGGGCGGAATTCCCGTGGTTCGCAGCCGGATCGTGCCATCTTTGCGCACCCAGAGGGTGGTGGGCAGACCCCGGTTGGGGAAGGTGGCCATCATCACACCGTCGGGGTCGCGAACCAGGGTGAAGGGCATGGGGTGGGCACCCAGCCAGGTCGCCACCTTGGCATCCTCCTTGTCCACGTTAACGCCGAGTATCTGAAGGCCCTGCGCCTTGTACTTCTCATACATGGTCGCCAACAGCGGCATCTCCTTCTGACAGGGCCCACACCAGGTGGCCCAGAAGGTGATCACCGCAGGCTTGCCCGCCAGGCTGCGGCTGCTGAAGTCGCCCCCTCCGATCTTGGGCAGCTCGAAGGTTTCCAGCTTCTCTCCCACGTCTCGGCCCGGCACCACCGCGGCCGCTGCGGGGGTGGGTGGCCCCTCACAGCAGCGGAAGCCGGTGGCCTGGTCCTGCACGTCCGCCGCGATGTCGTCGCGGTAGTAGCCGCAGCGGGCCGACTCGCCCGAGGAGTACGAGCCCCCCTTCAGCCCAGCGGTTGCGGGTGTCAAACCTACCCATTCCTTCACGCCGCCCGTAAGATCATAGATGCCGTCCGGGGTGGCACAGAGCGGGTGGTTGCCGGTGAGCAGCTCACCCACCGCATCGGGGTTGCGGGAGTCGGCACAGGCGCCGGCCTTCCGCTGGTCGCCATAGCCGTAGCGACGCCCCCGGATCTCGTCGTTGCTCGCGATCCCATCCTTGTCCTGGTCCACCGCCAGCTCTCCCGTACAGGCGCTCAGCCACTCCAGCTCCGTGCACAGGCGCTTGCCGGCGCTGGCGCATGCGTTGCGGGCGTCGTACCAGGATACGCCGCGGGCCGGCGCAACACCGGCGGTGCTTGCCGCTGCATTTCCCCGAAGAGAAGCCTCGAAGGCATCGATTTTGAGGCCTGGAATGGCGGCCACCGCCACCTGGGCAGCACCGGTCACGGCGCCGGTGGTCTCGGTGTTCACCTGGACGTCCAGGTCCAGAAGCTCTTTGTTCCCGGCTTTTTCTGCGTCCACAACCGCGCGAAGGATCTCGATAGGCTGAGCGCCTGCCATCTGGCGACCGTTCACAAAAAAGGTGGGCGTGCCGGTGACTCCCAGCTCCTTCCCGAACTCTGTCGCCTTCCGAACCGCGGCCACGCTGGCGGGATCGGCCATGCAGCTCTGGAAGCGTGCTTCATCCAGGCTAATCTGCTTGGCGATCCGCTGGTAGGTCTTAGCCCCCAGCTCCCCTTGACGATCAAAGAGCCCGTCGTGCATCTCCCAGAATTTTCCTTGCTGATCCGCGCAGTGGGCTGCCACCCCGGCGTTGCAGGCTTCCGGGTGCATACTGCGGGGAAGATCCCCGGCGTTGCAGTCCAGGTTCAGAGGAAAGTACACATAGGTGACCTGCACATCCTGCGGGTACTCCGCAGCAAGCTGGTGCAGGCTGGTGGCCAGACGTTTACAAAAAGGACATTGGAAGTCGCTGAACTCCACCACCTGAATGGGCGCCTTGTTTTTCCCCAGGAAGGGCAGGCCGGGGGGCAGCTTCACTGTGGCGCGGGCCGCCGGAAGGCGCAGCTTTTTGGTCTGCGCGTCTGCAGCGGCTGCGGGCGGGGTGCCGGTGGGAGTTGCGACTGCGGCGGCGGCCGGAGCGGGCGCCGGGGCAAGGACGGCGGCCTTGGTCGCCTCCACCCGTCGCTCTTTATCCTGGTTGTAGCCTTGTAAAGAGCCAAAGAGCAGCAGACCCCACGCCACCACCGCGCCGCCGACCAGCCGCGGGGCCTCAAAAGGCAGGTTGGTCGAGGTGGTGAGGAAGTTCTTGCTGCCGGCTACGCCCAGGATGAACAAAATCCCGTTGATAACGTAAAGTGCGATACAGAAAAGACACCAGGCCTTGATGATCGTGGCGCTGACCCAGGCCAGATAGGCGCTGTAGATCACGCAGAGCAGGGCCATGCCTCCCAAAGCGGCCGCAAAGCGCCGATCCTGGCGGCTGCGGGCCAGATAGCCCAGGCCTCCCGCCAGCACATAGGTAGGCAGTGCCAGAATAGATTGGGGAATGCCGAAAATTTCGGACTCGGGCGCCGAGTTCACTGAAGAGCAGGAGAAGCCCTCGCCCAGATCACACAGGGCCTCTCCCACCCCCGCACCGTAAAAAAGATCCAGGTGCAGGCTGGTCAGATAGAGAGAAATCCCCACCCCGGCTGCCGAGGACCCCAGCACAGCCGCCAGCCAACCCGTTCCTGGTCCCTGTAGTTCCGCCATCCCGACTCCGCGTTGTCCCCGCTATAGCTCAGGGAAGGTCCACCCGGTAGACCGCGCCGCTGTTGCTCCCTGCGCCGTCGTAGCCGGAGGCACCCACGATCAGGTCCGCGTCGCCGTCACCATCGAAGTCGCGGCCGCCCACCAGGGCGGTGCCCAGGCCATCTCCGGCGTTGGTCCCGCCGATCACCGCATCGAAGCCGGTAATCGCTCCCGTCCATGCGGCGCCGTTGGTGTAGATCCACACCGCACCTGCATCCACGCCGAAGCTGTCCTCTCCGGGGTCGCCGATCAGAACATCATCGCTTCCATCCCCGTCGAAGTCGAAGATGGCTGCCTCGCCCAGGTCCGCAGGGGTCGGGAAGACCACGTCAGCCGCGCTGTCATAGGCGGCCGCGGCCAGACTATCGGCGCTCCACCATAGACCCACCCAGTCATTGGTGGCCGAGGTCAGAAGGAGGTCCACGGCCCCGTCGCCGTTCGCGTCCCCCTGCATCGGGATGCGATCGGTGCCCAGGCCCGTGCCGGCGACTGCGCCGTAGATCGTCGTCTGAGCCACATTGGCGACGCTCAGCGTGCCGGAGAGGCTCCCGCCCGGAATCAGGTAGACCGCGCCGCCTGCGGTCACCATGGTGGACACTTCGGGCGCGCCCGCGAGAATGTCCGCGTAGCCGTCCTGGTTGAGGTCCTGGACCTGCACCGACCAGCCCAGACGATCGTAGCTGGTGGTCCCATTGATCTGGGAGGAGGCGCTGATCAGGTTTTTGTCGCCACTGTGCGGCCCGGTGAAGATGCCCAGCACTCCCTGGCGGCTCAGCGGGTAGGTGTAGTCGTAGGGGCTCCCCGTCACCACATCGGCGATGCCGTCCCCGTCCAGATCCCCGGCCGCAGCGGCACGGGTGCCATCGGTGGGGTTGTCGCCGATCCAGCTTGCCGACGCATCGTCCTCGGTGGTGTTGCTTCCGGAGAGGGGAGCAAAGAAGGAGAAGGACATGCCGTTGTGGGCGCTGCTTTCGTCGCCCGAGGCCAGAAGGTCCACCGCACCGTCGGCGTTCAGGTCGGCAAAGCCGCCGGTGAGCAGCCCGAACTCAAGCTGGTTGGCGGAGAAGAATGTAGTCCCGATTACACTTGAGCTGGAGAGGTTGCCCACCGAGTCTGTGGCGCTCACCAGGTCTGCTGCAGCGATCACCCACACGGTGGTCACGTTCAGCGAGGACAGGGCCAGATCTTCGTCGCCCTCGCCGGTCAGATCGCCGCCGATGGCCAGGCTGCCCGCGCTGCCCAGTGCGTCGGAGGCGGTGCGACCCTGCACCAGACCGCCGTGGATATCCGCAATCGGGAAGTCATTGATGATGCCGGAGCAGTCGTTGTCCTCGGCATCCCACAGCTCGGCGACCGGGCCACTGACCGACGCATCGGTGTCGTTGCAGTCGGTTCCACCCGAGGCGAAGGCCTGCACACCGTCGGCGTCCTGGTCGTAGTCGTCGTTTCCGGCGCAGTCGCTGTCTACACCATCGTACCAGGCGTCCGGTGCCGAGGGGTAGATCGCGGCATTTTCGTCGTCGCAGTCGTTGGTCCCGTAGAGGTAGCTGTCGCCGTCCTGGTCGTAGTCGTCGTTGCCGGCGCAGTCGGAGTCCACCCCGTCGTACCAGGTGTCGGGTGCCCCGGCGTAGGTGGAGGCCACAGTGTCATCGCAGTCGTTGCCCAGGTAGGCCGTGGGCATCTGGCCATCGCCGTCCTGGTCGTAGTCGTTGTCCAGCCCGCAGTCGCTGTCGATGCCGTCGTACCAGGTTTCCGTCGCGCCTACATAAATGGTGGCATCAGTGTCGTTGCAGTCCGTACCGGTATAGTCCCCGCTGGCCTGACCATCCCAATCCTGGTCAAAGTCATCGTTCCCGCCGCAGTCGGTGTCCTCACCGTCGTACCAGGTGTCGGGCGCCCCGGCGTAGATGGAGGGGTTGTTGTCATCGCAGTCGTCGCCACCAAAGGCAGCGCTGGTGCCATTGTCGTAGTCAAAGTCGTAGTCGTTGTTGCCCGCACAGTCTGCGTCGATGCCGTCGTACCACTGGTCTGCGGCCCCCGGATAGGTGGAGGCGGAGGTGTCATCGCAGTCCAGCCCACCGCCGGACTCCGCCGGCTCGCCGTCCCCGTCCTGATCGTAGTCGTTGTTGCCCAGGCAGTCCGCGTCCACCCCATCGTACCAATTGTCCTCGGCGCCGGCGTAGACTTGCGCGTCCGTATCGTTGCAGTCATCCCCCTCCCACTCCAGGGGGCGATGACCGTCTCCGTCCTGGTCATAGTCGTCGTTGCCGGCGCAGTCGGAGTCCACCCCATCGTACCAGGTCTCCGTGGCACCCGGATGTAGGGTGGTGTTGGCATCGTCGCAGTCATCCCCGCCAGAGGCGATGCTGGCGTAGCCATCGCCATCGGCGTCCTCGCGCACCAGGGCGGTGATGGGGAGCTGCTCGAACTCCCCAGAGTCTTCGTCGGTGATGGTCAAGGTGCCCAGGTAGTTGCCCCAGGCCGAGGGGGTGAGGGTGACGCTCAGGGTGGCCGCCTCGCCGGGGGCCGGATCGCTCAGGTCAAAACTGGTCTGGTAGTCCGCCGCATGGTCCGCCTCTACCGATGCCAGCAGGGCCAGGGTGGTGCCGCCGGTGTTGCTCACCTGCACGTCCAGCACCGACGCTTGACCTGTCAAGAGTGTTGGAAATGCCAGCGAGGTTGGTGCGGCAGTGAAGGCTGCAATCCCCGGTTCAGTACTTGAATCATCTGGTTTTTCGGGTCCAGTACAGGCAGCGAGCAGGGTGATCAACAGCATATGCGTCCTCTCGCTTTCAACCTAGGCGGTTGTCGAGAAGTTGTCAACCTGCCGGTTGGCGCCTTTGATCCCCGCGCCTCCGATGCTTGCCCTACTGCAGGCTGCTCAACGACAGTACCGCCTCTTCAGCCACCTGTTCCCAACTCGGAACCTTGTCGGTGATCCCGACCAGATCCAGGTAGTCCCAGTCGAAATCTGTGGGGGGACAGGCGGCAAAGGGCCGGTGGCGGAGTGCCAGCACGTCGGCCACATGCACTGCGGTTGTCGTGGTAAATCGTCCGGACGCGCGTGCACTTGGATTATGGTGGTCCTGCACCGCGTGGATCAGGGGTGCATCCATGCCCCACAGGCTCATCAGGTAGGCGCCGATGCGAGGATGCAGCGTTGGATCATCGGGAATTTCAGGAAGTGTGGCCAGGACGAGCAGGCCCACATCGTGCAGCATCGCCGCAAAAAAGGCCTCGTCGGCCAGCCGCCGCTCCGGCACCACCCGGCGTGCGATGGAGGCCGTGAGCAGCGTATGCACCCGCATCTCCTCCAGCGAAAAGGCGGAGGCCGTGGGGGCAGACTGAAACAGCTCCAGGGAGAACACCAGATTTTTGATCAGGTTGTTCCCCAGGTAGGTCACCGCATCCTCCAGGGCCGTAATGCGACGCGCCGGGCCGAAGAAGGGAGAGTTGACCAACTGAAGAATACGGGCGCAAACCGCCACATCTTGTCGCAGCACCGTCGCAACTTGAGAGGCGTTGGACGTGGGAGAGTCCATCACATTTTTCAGGCGTGCCCAGGTGGAGGGGATCGACGGCAACTTCTGTACCTGTCCCAGCACCCGACGCAGGTCGGCATCCCGGATCAGCTCGTGAAGCTGGCAGGCCCGGTCCAGCGTGTTTTCCAGCGAGGCCGGATCACAGGGCTTCACCAGAAACTGGTGGGCCACCGGAACGGCCCGGAGGGCGGTTTCCTGCTCCATATAGCCGGAAAGGACGATTCGAACGGCCTCCGGCTGCAACTTCTGCGCGGCCTGCAGGACCGTCGCGCCATCCACCTTCGGCATGCGGATATCGGAGACGACGATATCGAAGTGTTGTTCGGCCAGCAGATCCAGGCCGCGCTGGCCTCCCTCCGCAAAAACCAAATCCCAACCCCGACGATAACGACGCAACAGGTTCTGGAGTGCTTCCAAAACCCGCGGTTCATCGTCGACGAAGAGGATACGTGTCATCGGCCCTGGCTATCGGGCTCTCCTTTTAGCAGAAAGCCCGCCAAAGGTCACCCCGGGGCCGGCACTATTGGTGCACCTTCTCCCACAGACGCATAAAATTCGCGCCTCGGAGGCCCAGAAGTTCCTCAGTGTTCCAGCCCTGCCGTTGCAGCTCCGTCCACAACAGGGGCAGTGCCCCCGCGTCGGGAAGCTCGGGCGGCACATGGATCAGGCCGTCGTAGTCCGACCCCAGTGCAACGCAGCCTGCCCCCCCCACCGTCCGGATGTGGTTGGCGTGTTCGGCGAGGCGGGCCAGGCTGGCGCCCTTCCCCACAAAGGGGGCGTGGAAGTTGAGGCCCACCACACCGCCCCCCGCGCAGATGCAGCGCAGCTCCTCGTCGCTCAGGTTTCGGGCATTCGGCTGGATCGACAGGGCATCTGAGTGCGAGGCCAGCACCGGATCGGTGGAGAGCGCACAGGTCTCCAGGGTGGCCGCGCGGGAGGCGTGGGAGAGGTCCAGCAAGATGTTCAGGCGGTTGGCGGCAGACACCAGCTCCCGCCCGGCTTCGGTAAGCCCACCGCCGCCATCTCCCGAGGAGCCTGCGTAGCGATTGGAAAAACTCCAGGTGAGGCCGAGCATTCGCAGACCTTTGGCATGGAGTGCCTCCAACCCGGCCACGCCGCTGCGATCGATGCCGTGGGCGCCCTCCAGTGCGTAGAAAAAGCCGACTTTTCCCTGCGCCGCCGCCGACCGGGCCGCTGCCGGCTCTCCAACACGCACAATCCCTTCCAAGCGCTGATCCTCGGCCTCCATCGTATCCATCAGCCGTTGGACCACGCCCTCCCAATCGGCATCCCGCGGGGGCCAGAGCACCATCACCGCCAGGTTTGTTCCCCCGGCGCGAAGCTGGGGCAGGCCCGCTTCCAGGCCGTCCGCCTCCAGACCCACCTTTCGGCGCAGGAGCTGAGTAGGGGTATCCAGGTGCAGGTCTGCCTGAATATCCACGGCGGGTATCGCCGGAGATGGGGGCGTGACTCGGTCCAGAGTCACGTCGGCAGTGGGAGTCGTTTGCGTTGGGGCTGGGGGGCTGCCGCAGGCCAGAAGGAGCAGGAGCATGGCGGGCCGCTAACCGACGGGCCTTCAGACTGCTCTGCCCATGCAGGAACAACCGGCCCCTCTCGGGGTTCCGGAAAACCAGTTAAGCCACGGGGCTCGGAGTACCGGATGCTGTCCTTTCTGCTGCTTGCTGCCCTCGCTGAAGCAAAAACCACAGCTTCATCTGTGGGAGAAGATCCCAACGGCGACAAGGCCGCCAAGCCCAAGCCGGAGTGGGCGGTGGATGGGCTGTTGACCACAGGCTGGGGGGATGGCGCCATCGGCCATGGGGAAGGTTCCTGGATCGAGCTGGACATGGGCAGCAGCATCAAGCTGGAAGACCTGTCGATCTGGCCGGGAAACCTGAGCAACGGCGCGCGCTCCTATCGAGAGTATGATCGGCCGCGTACCTTGCGGATCTGGGTTGATGGCCAGCAACAGGGCGAAGACCTGCGCATCGAAGACAAGATGCAGCGGGTGGACATCCCGCTGGACCTGAGTGGCCGGAAGATCAAGGTGGAAGTTGTCGATGTCTATGAAGGCATCGTCTATGCCGACCTGTACATCGCCGAAGTGGCGGTGAACTACACCCAAGGGGATACCGGCAAGGCGGTGGACAAGGTGGAAGCCTGGCGCAACGGCACCGAAGGTGCCCGGTTGCAGGCCAAATATGAAGAGCAGATGCTGGCCATGTACGAACAGCACAAGGCCAACACCGACGACCAGGCCAGCATGGATTTCCTGCTGATGGCTGCGGCGGAAGGTCCGGAGTACCTTCGGAAGAAGGTCAGCTCTCTGGTGCCAGAGGGCTTTCGTGCCTCCGGTATTGTGCCCGACGAAAAGGCGATGCTCGCCATCCGCAAGCTGAAGAATCCCAACATGATCCCGGGGCTGGAGATGGCGGCCCTGCGCGCGGTGGGCAGAAAACAGAAAGAGATCCTTGAGATTGTGGAGATTTTCTACGCCTACCAGGATCTGATGAGCGGCGGACGCCGCAACATCCGCGCCTGGGGAGAGCCGGGCTGGGAGAAGGGGGCCCTCCGCTCCTTTGAGGAGCCCCTGGCCATCGAAGCCAACCGCATCGGGAACCTTGTGGTGGCGGACACCGGCAACAACCGCGTCCAGGAGTTCGACAACACCGGACTGGCGGTTCGGCAGTGGGGCGCCGGAAAAGACGTGTCCAACCTCTGGTTTGCAAGCACCCGCACCTGGTATGCGGCGGGCTCGCTCGCACAAGACGAGCAGGGCAGCTTCATCAACCCGGTGGATGTGGAGATCATCCCTGGCAGCTCCAAGGAGGAAACCGACGGTTTTGCTGTGCTGGACGCCAAAAACCGCCTCCAGATCTACGACTCCGAAGGCAACGCGTTGATCGGCTGGACCGTGGGCGTGGAGGACGAGCTGCAGCCCAAGGTGGGGGGCGAAGGCTATCTGGCCTGGCTGCCCAAGAAGAAGCTGCTTCTCGCCGTGATCGGAAAAGAAGGCCGTCTGTACCGGCTGGATTCGGAAGAAGTGGGTCGCTACAAGCTGGAGGACGGCACGCCCAACGCCTTGGAAGTGGGCAAAGACGGCAAGCTGTACATGGTCTACGGCGACAAGATCATCAGCTACAACGCGGTGGACGGCTTCCGCTACCAGGTGGTGATGGACCGCACCCAGCTCGGCGAGGGCTTTGAGGACATGGACCTCACCATCGACGAAGAAGGGAAGCTGTGGGTGCTCACCGATACCGGCTGGCTCTTCAAGCTGAAAAAGCCGGGTGTGATCGAGTGGAAGATCCGCGCCAGCGAGGTGGAGCTGATCCACCCCCGTTTGGCCGTGGTGCAGGGGCGCGCGTACATCACCGATCGGGATCGGATCCTCGTGGTGGACGCACTGCAGGTCCACCTGGACGAGGAGCAGGCGAAGGAAGAGGCTGGGGAAGGCGGAAAGAAGAAGTGAGGACCCTCCTTCTCCTTTGGTTGGCGTGCAACGGGTCCACCTCGGCCCCCCCAACGTCCACCCCGCCTCCTCCCAAAGCCGAAGTACAGCCCAGTCCAACCCCGGCGCCCGCTGCGCCGGTGATCGTGTGGACCCCCGAAAACATCCGTACGTTGGTGCCCGTGGCGCCTTCGCGGGAAGGCAAGGTTCCCTGGGTACTTCCTGCCAATCCTGTCTATGATGAGGTGCTGCAGGTCCTCGCATCCATGGTTGAAAAGTACGCCGGGGACCCGGAGAATCCCTGGGCTGTCGCGCATGGCTTCTTGGCCCGCGGCAAGGACTTCAAGCTGGCGGATGGACGTCCGGCCATCCCCCACCTCTTCGCCACCTACGCCGAGCCGCGCAGCTTGGGCGCGCTCAACTTTTGGGGCTTTCCGAAAAAAGCGGGCGAGATTCTTGTAGAGCCACACACCGACCTGCTGATCAAGAACATGCAGGAAGCCGGTGTGCCACCCGACGCGGACTTCCCTCACGCCGACAAGACGATCTCTCTGGCAGACCTGTATCGCTACACGCTGCTTAAAACATTTCTCGTTGCGGACAAAAATAAGTCTTCTTTTGAAGGTCCCAATGACATCCCCTGGGGCTTGCAGGCCCTGGCCACCTGGGCCCCCGGTTCCGAGCTTCAGTGGATCACCGCCGATGGCATCCCCATGGATCTGGACTACCTGACCACCTTCCTGGTGGCGGTGGTCACCCAGGAGAGTGCCTTTATGTTCCAGGCACTCCAGAACGGCCAGCGTTTTGAGCGTAGCGGCCAGAACCTGTTCAACTACACCTGCGGGGGAGCGCACCTCGTGCAGGGCGCCAGCTACGCAGTTGCCCGAGGTTTTGGTGGTCCGAAGGACCGTAAAGCGATGGAAGCCCAGGTGATCCTGCTCCACTACCGGCTCCCGATCGAGCTGGGCATCTACGAGTCCGCAATGGCCCGGGCCCCCAAGATGCGGGGGAAGTTGCTGGTACAACAAATGAAATTCCTGGGGCACTGGCTGGAGACCACCTCCAAGCTCTCCGCGTTGGGCTTCTACACGCCCGACGCCACCCAGCAGAAGCTCAGCGAAACCGCAGCACAAAAGCTGGTTCTCACCGTTCAGGCCATCCGCGACAGTGGAGCCTTGGACAACATGGAGACCATCCGCAAGGCCGACGAGCAGCTCTATCTGGACATTGTGGGCGATGGCGGCCACGCCATTCGCGGGCTGGAGCTGGCCCTGGGCCGGGGAACGATCCGCTACTGACGACGTGACTCATCGCAGAGTCACGTCAGGAAGAGTGCTGACAAAGCTGATTTTTGGCCGAGGCTACATGCCGTTCCCCGGATAGATATCCGGGTTGCGGTCATCCATGTCGCCACAGCTTTGGTCCCAGCCATCCCCATCCGCGTCGGTGCCCACGTTGGTACAGAAGCGGATCTGGTAGTAGTCCAGATCATTGTCGTTGGAGGTGAAGATCTCGTAGGTGTAGCTGTCCTGGCCGTCGCCCAGCCCCCACGCGCCTTCGTCGCGATAGCTATAGGCGAGGGTCAGGTTGTCTTCGGTGATGCTGCCACCGGTTCCGCACGACCAACCTGCCAGACCGTCGCGGGCTGCTACCGATCCCCAGTCCAAGAGCACCCGACCATCGTCATAGAGCACGGCCGAGAAGGTGCTGCTGCTGTTGGAGCCATACTCGCGCAGGCTCCGCCAATAGAATGCGGTCGCGTCGCTGTGACGCACATAGCCCAAGGTGGGACTGCCGGAAGTGGGGTTCAGGTCATCCCAGAGCGGGGCAATGCTGATGTCGTTGGCGAATTCCGCGGCGGTCTCGATGTGAGCGGTGTCGCTGCTGCCGAAGGTGAGTCGCCCGTTGGACTGCATGTACAGGCTGCTGTAGTTGGTGCCGCAAAAGGGGAAGGCAGCGGCCAGGTTTACCAGGGTGCCCGCGTCGTCGCCCAGGGAGACGCTGGTCAGGGTCTGGGGATCTGCGCTGTCGATGTAGCCGTCGCAGTCGTTGTCGGCGCGGTCGTTGGTGACCTCGTAGGCGTAGGGGTGAACCTCCGAGTCCCCGTCGTCGCAGTCGTCCGCGTTGTCGTAGACAAAGCCGGGTTGCAGGCCACAGTAGTAGTAGTCGATGGCCGGATCGCCGAAGCCGTCCCCGTCGGCATCTTCGTACTGTGGGGGGATATTGTCATCCACCAGGCCCGAGCAGTCATTGTCAATATTGTCACAGAAGTCAATCGCCACCGGGGAAACAGCGCTATCGCTGTCGTCGCAGTCGGTATTCCCGCTTACATAGCTGGCGGGTTGGGTACAGGCGCGCTGGCTGCTGCCGGCATTGCCGTAGCCATCCCCGTCGGCATCCGCGTACCAGGTGGATGCGTTGGAGGCGCTGCTTTCGTCCGTGGTGCCATCGCAGTCATCGTCCAGGCTGTTGCACAGCTCGGTCGCCGCCGGATTGCGGGTCGCGTCGCTGTCCGCACAGTCGGTGCTGGTCGAGACGTAGCCGGCAGGCTGGGTGCAGGCGGTCTGGCTGGTGGATGCAGTGCCGTAGCCGTCGCCATCGCTGTCTGCATACCAGGTCGATGCGTTGGTGGCGGTGTTTTCGTCGGTGGTGCCGTCGCAGTCGTCGTCGCGGCCGTTGCAGCTCTCGGCGGCTGCGGGGTTGGTGCTCAGGCGGGTGTCGTCACAGTCCGCGCTGTTGGAGACGTAGCCGGAGGGGCGGGTGCAGGCGGGGGTGGAGGAGGTTGCACTGCCATAGCTGTCGCTGTCGGCGTCACGGTACCAAAGCAAGGCGTCCACGGCGCTGTTTTCGTCGGTGGTGCCGTCGCAGTCGTCGTCGCGGCCGTTGCAATACTCCGGCGCGCCAGGGAAGCTCAGCGCGCGGGCGTCGTCACAGTCGCTGTTGGTGGCGGTGTAGCCGCTGGGCTGCGTACAGCTCGTCTGGGTGGTGGCGCTGCTGCCGTAGCCATCCCCGTCCACGTCCCGGTACCAGGTCAGCGCGTCCAGGGCCGAGGCTTCGTCGATGCTGCCATTGCAGTCGTCGTCGATGTTGTTGCAGAACTCGGTGGCGCCCACGAAGATGTTGGGGTCGGCGTCGTCGCAGTCGGTGCTGTCGGCAACGGACCCGGTCGGCAGGTCGCAGGCCAGCACGGGCAGGTTCACATCGCCGTAGCCGTCCGCGTCGTGATCCTCATACCAGGTCAGGGCGTCGGCGGCGGTGGCGTCGTCCACCAGGCCATCGCAGTTGTTGTCGAGGCTGTCGCACAGCTCCGTCGCCGCCGGGTTGACGGCGGGCTTGCCGTCGTCGCAGTCGCTACCATCGGCCAACATGCCCGCGGGGGCGGAGCAGTCCAGGAGGAGGGTGGCGGCATCTCCGTAGCCATCGGCGTCGGCGTCGGCGTACCAGGGGGTGGCGTCCACCGCCTGATCGTCCGCAGCGCCATTGCAGTCGTTGTCCAGGCCGTCGCAGCGCTCGGGCTGTCCGGGGGCGCGTGCGCTGCTGCCATCGTCGCAATCTGTAGCGTCTGCTACAAAAAGTGGAGGAGCGGTGCAGGAGGAGAGGGATGAGGAGGGATCGCCAAAGCCGTCGGTGTCGGTATCGGCGTACCAGGTGGTCGCATCCACGGCCGCGTTGTCCACGCTGCCGTCGCAGTTTTCGTCGCGACCGTCGCAGTGTTCAAACCCGGCCGGGGAGACGTCTGCGGCGCTGTCGTCGCAATCCGTCGCGATGCTCACTTGTCCGGCGGACGCAGTGCAGGACTGGGCGGCGGTCCCGGGGTCCCCAAAGCCATCGCCGTCCGCATCGGTGTACCAGGTCTGGAGGTCGGTGGCGTTGTTGTCGACCTGGCCGTCACAGTCCTCGTCCACCCCATCGCAGCTTTCCGTCGCGCCGGGGCGGACCGAGGCGAGCTGGTCGTTGCAGTCTCCCCCTTCGGTGAGGCCCACCGCACAGCTCAGATAGGCGGTGGCGGGGTCGCCGGAGCCGTCTCCATCGGCGTCGAGGTAGTAGATGCCTGCATCCACAGCCGCGTTGTCGGCGACACCGTCGCAGTCTTCGTCTTGACCGTCGCAGTATTCGGGGGCGCCGGGAGCCACTGCGGCGTCCTGATCGTCGCAGTCGTCGGCCGTGGCCACTATCCCGTTGCCGAGAGCGCGCTGGGCTGCCGCACTCTGGGGATCCCCGTGGCCATCCCCGTCCTGGTCCAGGTAGCCGATGGCGGCGTCCACCGCGTCCACATCGATGCCGCCGTCGCAGTTGTCGTCCATTCCGTTGCAGATCTCAGTGGCGCCCGGATGCTGCGTGGCGATGGTGTCGTCGCAGTCCTGGCAGGCCGGGGTACCGTCCTGGTCCACGTCGGCAAAGGCCACCTGACCGTCGCAGTTGTAGTCCACTGCCGTGGCGCAGTCTTCCGTCGCGCCGGGGTGGAAGGCCACATCCCGGTCGTTGCAGTCGGTGGGATCGGCCACATGGCCGGCTGGCGCCGTGCAGCTCACGCACGGCTGGTCGGCGTCGCCGTAGCCATCCTGATCCACGTCCGGGTACCAGGTGCCCTGATCGATGGCGTCGGTGTCCGCGTCATCGTCGCAGTTGTTGTCCAAGCCGTCGCAGACTTCGGCGGCTGTCGGGTTCACCTCGGCGCGGGCATCGTCGCAGTCGGTGCCGTCGTTTACCGAGCCCGCAGCAGGCGTGCAGGTCAGCGTACCGGTAGACGCATCCCCGAAGCCGTCTCCGTCCCGATCCGTGTACCAGGTGGAGGCCAGCCCCTCGTCGATCTGGCCATTGCAGTCGTTGTCCAGGCTGTCGCAGCTCTCCGTCGCCTTCGGATGCACCGTGGAGTTGCCATCGTCGC
>JBEIQS010000458.1:0-2002 GCA_040376425.1 Alphaproteobacteria bacterium
GCTTGTGAGCGGCGGCGTAAAGACCAAGGACGCTGATCTGGTGATCCATCCAGCCGGACACACCGTCGCTGCGCAGGAGATCGCCCGACGCCTGCTCGCGAACGGGTGGCATGAGAAGACGTCGAGACCCCGTCTGCCAGGGACGGCCACAACTCCCGCTGATCAGCTCCCCGCGATCCGGCTCTACCCACCGGAACACGAAGACTACTTTGTCGAGCTGCTGATGGTGTCAAGCGGCGAAGAACCCGGCGCGAAGCCATGGGTCGCGGTGGAGCTGGCAGACGGCTTCTATGGTCTCCCCGGCTTCGAATTCCTCGCCCTCACAACGATGGATCGCCAGTGTGCTCGCGGCGGGATCGAATATGCCAGCCCTGCGATGATGGCCCTCGCGAATCTGCTCTCTCACCGGCGGCTCATACACCACATCATGAGTTCGCCCATCGGTGATCGATATGTCGAACGGTACGCGAAGGATCTCGGGCGCGTCCTCGCGCTCGCGCGCCTGGCGACGCCTGATGAAGTAGATGCGTGGGCACCCCGCTGGCAGTTCGCGTTGCAAGAGTGCTTCCCGACACGCTACCCGGAGCTGGCGGCGACGGTGGGCGACGGACTCCGCCAGTTGTTGGATGACCCGAAATTTGAAGAGGCGTGGCATTGCTGCAACGCAGGTCTGCTGGCGAATATGGGAGTCACAGAAGCTCAACTGCGGGCAGTGGGGCGGCAAGTGCTCACGTTCGCAGTAGAACCATTGAGGAGAGCCGCACAGTCATCCGTTCACGCCCGCCGGGGCGGGTAAGCGGCGCGGGATGCACCTCGGCATGAGGGGGTGCAAAAGGCTGGGGAGTGAGGGACGGACGGGGAGGGGAGCAGAACCGGGGTTCAGAAGTATGAGCGAAAGGAGGTGGTTTTGCAATGAGATATTGCATCGGGTACAGGCGTCGGGACGGGCCTGGGAAGGGCGTCCATCGGTGTCTCCTGACCACCCTCGAAAGAGATTCCTTCTTTGGATGGCACGTAGGGAACTGCGGGCGATTGTGGTGAATCCGCTTGTGGCTCGGAAGATCATCGCTGGGCTTCAACGGGCAACCGAACCGCCGGTGCCTTGATCCGCGAGCGAGGGCTGGATGGCGGGAGTGCGGGACCAGCAGGAGGAGGTGCGCCCTGGGTCCGGGAACCGGTACGAAAACGCCTCAAACGCCGCAATCAGGGCTCAAAATTGGTGCATCGATCCGGTCGGGGGACCGTCCGGCTTGACCGGGAGCCGTCGGGGTCGTACACTTTTTTCTGCAAGGGGCTGTTCATGCTTCCTATCCCCCGGAACCCACCTATGCTCCTCTCCCTCCTGCTCTGCCTCCTCCTCTGGACTCCCGATGCCCAGGCACGACGGGAAATCGTGGTACGGGGTGCGACGAAGCCCAGCGCCGCCCCTCCGGTCCCCCCGCTCCCGGCCGACGCCCCTCCGGAAGTTGTCGCGGGGGCCCGCCTGTACCTGACTGCGGGGTGTGTCGGCTGCCACAGTCCGCCCTTCACCGGCGCCACCCACCTCGCCGGGGATCGCGACCTGCCCACCACCTTCGGGGTGTTCTACTCCCCGAACATCAGCCCCCACCCGACAGACGGCATCGGGGGGTGGACGGAGGAGGACTTCTTCAATGCGATGCGTAGGGGAATTGCGCCCGACGGTCACCGCTATTGGCCCACCTTCCCCTACATGGCCTACACGAAGATGGCGGACGAGGACATCCGTTCCCTCTGGGCCTACCTGAGGAGCCAGCCGGCGGTCGAGGGACCCCCTCGGGAGAGGGAGATGAGCCCGGGCTACGGGCTGCCGGGGATGCTCGGAATGTGGAGGCTCCTGGCCTTCCGTTCGGGCGAATACAAGCCGGACAAGCGTCTGACGGACATTCAGAACCGGGGAGCGTACCTGGTGCAGGCCGTGGGGTATTGCGACCAGTGTCACACCCCTCGCGGCCGAACCGGGCTCCTGAAGAAACGTCACTAC